>CALFOZ010000071.1 GCA_937919205.1 uncultured Planctomycetia bacterium | reverse complement strand
TCTCCGACATTAAAATTTGCGCATTTATCAACGGAAATGGACATGATTATGTCAGTAATCAGGTTCTGGGATCACTTCCGATTGGCAGTGGCAATTTAGGTGGCGATGGCGTTGGTGGGTATCTCGGAGGTTTTCCAGGCGCTTTGCGCGGCGTGGATTTTGCCGCGATCGATGGTGATCAGTTCTTCAGCGCAACAGGGCCTGATGTGTGTGGCTCGGTTTGCCTTGGTGATTTAAATAATGACCTAGTTGTGGACAGCTCGGACTTGGGGTCGTTGCTTGGAGGATTTGGTCCATGTGCTCCAGGAACTCCGGGAGATTTCAATGATGATGAAGTCATTGACAGCGCCGATTTAGGAAGCATGTTGGGTGTCTTTGGCGATTGTCCATAAATCTACTTTGTAAGTGATTGCATATTCAATCCCTCGGCGCATGCCGAGGGATTTTTATTTATAAGCATTTGAATTTTGCTGTAGTCGCTTGTGTGCGCCACATTCACAAGCGTAAAAAATTACCCAATACGCATGCCGGCTTGGTTGTTCTGAAATAGATGGGCGCGCGTAAGATCGACCGCCACGCCGATGGTGCTACCTTCATGGATGGATGCGTCCGGACCGCAACGTGCCACAAGTCGCTGACCCAACGCTTGCACGACAACATCCATGCGGTCGCCGTAATGTTCAACCGCCTCCACGGTGGCGGCAAATCCGCCCGCGGCGTTGAGCAACACATGTTCGGGGCGAATTCCCAGCACCGCGCTTAGTGGTCCGCTTTGAGCGAGCGACTTCCAGGCATCGACCGCCCCTTGAATTTGCAATGATTTTGCGGCAAATGTGGCGCAATTGTCCTCTATGGAAAGTGTGCCCTCAAGCATGTTCATGGTGGGCGTGCCAACAAATTCGGCCACAAATCGATTCGCTGGCATTGAATACATTTCTTGCGGCGCGGCGATCTGTTGCACCAAGCCGTCCTTCAGTACCACTACGCGGTCGCCCAAACTCATTGCTTCTTCTTGGTCGTGGGTGACATACACCATGGTCACGCCCAGACGTCTGTGCAACATGCGAAGTTCAGCGCGCATTTCAACGCGCAGTTTGGCGTCTAGGTTGGAGAGCGGCTCGTCTAACAGAAAAACTTTCGGTTCTCGAACCAACGCGCGGCCTAACGCCACGCGTTGTCGTTGACCACCTGAAAGCGCGGCGGGACGGCGGCCAAGAAGTTGCTTGATTCCCAAGGTGGCGGCCGCGGCGGTTACTTTGCGATTGATCTCTTGCCGCTCTGTTTTTCTGCCAGAGTTATATGATCCAGAAAAAATAGATTGTAAGCGACTTGGAAATTTTCGTCGGCGCAACAAGCCAAACGCCATGTTGTCGTGAACATTCATGTGCGGATAGAGCGCGTAATTCTGAAACACCATTGCAATGTCGCGCGCTTGCGGCGGCAATTCATTCACCACCAAGTCGTCAATTTTCATTACGCCTTCGGTGATGGTTTCCAAACCTGCGATCATGCGTAAAAGCGTGCTTTTTCCACAGCCAGATGGACCAACCAACACTATGAATTCGCCGTGGGCAATGCGCAGGTCAACGCCCTCCACGGCGCGCACGCCGCCGGGATAAATTTTGCCAACACGATCAAGAGAAATAGTTGCCATGTGAATGTCTCCGTTGAAATTGCGACCGCGTCAGCCTTTGACGGCGCCTTTGCCTAGGCCTTCAATAAATTGCCGCTGTGCCACAAGGAACAGCAAGATGCAGGGGATCATGGTCACCAGACTTGCGGCCATGAGTAGATTGACTTTGTTCACGCCGCCATATTGATTTCGGAAACTGTTTAGCGCCACGGCAAGCGTGGCTTGCTCATCTGAATGCAAATAGATCAATGGCGCCAGAAAGTCATTCCATGTGAAGATAAATGTGAACACCGCGCAGATGGCGGTGACGGGCCGGCACAGTGGAAGCATGACATGCCACCAGATTCCAAACCATCCCCAGCCATCCACCTTGGCGGCTTCAACCAAGGCCTCTGGAACTTGCGCAATGAATTGACGGTACATGAAGATGAAGAACGCACTGCCAAAGAACGCCGGCACCACCAGTGGCAGAATGGTGTCCACCCATCCAAGATTTCGAAACAGCAGGAAGAGCGGAATCATGGTCACTTGCCCAGGCAACATCATTGTGCCCAACATAAGCAAAAACAGCGCGTTATTGCCGCGAAATCGTATGCGCGCCAAGGCGAATCCAACCAAACTTGATGAGAGAACCGTGCCGGTGACCACCAACGTGGTCACCACAATGCTGTTGGCCAATGCGTCAAAGAAACCTTTCCAGCGAACTGAACCCATTTGTGAAAGCGCGTCTGAGAAATTATTCCACTGCGGGTCATTGGGAAATAATTTTGTCAAGTCGCCGCTTACGGTTGCGGCCTGCGCGCGATCTGGAGTGAGCACGCTCACCAGCACCATCCATAGAAGAGGAAACACGATGATCGCTGTCCCGCACACAAGCGCCACAAATGAAAGTGTGCGCGTGAGTTGGCCACCCACGGCGCCGGCGCGCACGGAATCAAACTTCATGTTGGTGGCGCCAGTGTTGTCGCTCATCGACGCAGTCCCTCGTAGTGCACAAGCTTGCGGCTACCACGCAACGTGAGCATGGTGAACGCTAAAATAATCACAAGAAGAATCCACGCCATGGCGCTGGCATAACCCATTTCATAAAACTCGAACGCTTGGTTGTATAGATACAGCACATAGAAGCGGGTGAGGTCGCCTGGCTCGCCGCCGGTCATGACGAATGCTTGCGTGAATACTTGAAAGCATCCAATGATGGACATGATCACATTGAACAAGATCACAGGGCTCAACATGGGAATGGTGATGCGAAAAAATCTGCCGAAAGCGCCCACGCCATCAATTTGCGCGGCCTCGTGCAATTCCTCTGGAACGCCTTGTAAACCCGCCAAATAAATCATCATTCCGCCACCCACCATCCAGAATCCCATGATGGCGAAGGCTGGCGCGCCCCACGTTGCGGCGTCTTTTCCAAACCAATCTGGTGGAGTGGCGCCAAACACATGAAGCAGTGGACGCAGTGCGGCGTTCATAAGTCCGCCGTCCGTGTCAAACACCCAGCGCCACAGCACAGCCACTCCAACGCCGGCAAGCACGCTTGGCAAATACCACGCGGCGCGGAAAAAATGTATGCCGCGAACTTTTTGATTCATCAAGAGCGCGGCCAGTAGCGCCAGGATTTGTCCGCCTGGAACGGCGATGATGGTGTAATACAAAGTCACTTTCAAACTTGTTATAAATCGTTCATCGTGAAATAAAAGTTGTTTGTAATTTCCCCATCCAACCCAGGTGGCTTCATTCAATGTGCTCACCCCGCGCCACTTTGCAAAGCCAAGCAGTAAACTCATGACAATTGGAAAAGCCATGAAGATCATGAAGCCCAACAGCCACGGCGACACAAGGAGCCAACCCCAGCGCGCCTCGCGGGTCATGGCTTTGTCGCCGTAGGAACGCAACGCCACAAACGTCAGCAACCCTGCAAGCGCCAAAGCGCTCAGCGAAATACTCCAACCAAAAATGCTCCATGGAAACAATTCAAATTGTCCGCGCGCTAATGGGCTGGTGCTTTCCGCTTTCCATAAGCGGTTGAAGTCGTCGGTGGATTGCGTGACAGTTTGATCGCCCACTTTCAAGGCGCGGTCAAGCGTGGCGCCAAGCAGTTGTTCAAAGCGCGGATTCGCCGGCCAATCCACCACCAAGGCGTTGGGGGCGGGATCTAAAAAACCTTGATTATTAAAGGGTTTTTTGCTGGAATCCAGAAAGGCTGAACTTTGAGCCACAGCGCGGATGGTGGGAATGGCAAGGCCCAGTTTGGCGCCAGAGGCTTGCGCGTCTGGCCCAGTGAGCCAGCGAATAAGTTTCCACGCGGTGTCCTTGTTCTTGCTTTGCTTGGCCATGGACCACGACACGGTGGCAATCACATTTCCGTCCGCGGCACCGCGCGGAAGCGGCGCGTAGTCCCAATCAAAGTCGCGAATGCGACGGTACTCGGGAACCACCCAGCGCCCAAATGGACCAGCCATGCCAACGCGACCCGTTGTGAATACGGCCGCGCCCGTGGCTAATTTACTGCGGCCACTTGTGAGCGTGTTGATTTCATCTTGGCGCCATGAACGCAGTCGTTCCAACGCGGCTTGCACCTTGGGATCTTCCAAGCGCAAATCATCAAAATTATTTCCACGAACTTCCACGCCTTCACTGCGCAAGTAGGCGCGTACCATCATTGGCCATGTCACAAACTCGCTACCAATGTAAGGCTCGCCGTTTGTGTCTTTCAACTTGGCAATGGCTCGGGCGTCCGCGATATATTCATCCCATGTCCAAGTATTGCTTGGAAATTGCAGGCCGGCCTTCTTGAATAAATCTTTGTTGTAATAGAAGCCGACCGTTGTGAAATCTTTGGGAATGCCATATAGCGCCCCATTTCCCGCAGTTTTTCCATCAAATCGAAAGGCGGACACAGTGGTGGGGTAGAAATCATCAAGCTTGATTCGATCCGCCACATTGCCAGCGTTATCGCTTTCAAGAAATCCATCAAGCGGCTCTAGTAGACCCATATCGGAAAAACTTGCCACGCGTTCGGCGCCAACATAGAAGACATCGGGTGGCTCGCCAGAGGCAAGCATGGTTTGCAACTTGGTGTAAAAACTTCCCGCGTCCCCAGGATTGATGCGGCGCACCCGCACGCCAGGGTTGGCGGCTTCGAAAGCGCGCAAACTATTGTCAACAATTTCATCTTCTTCAGGACCGCCCTCGCCAGACCAATGTAGGACCACTAATTCTTGTTTGATTTGAGCGGATTCACGCCAATGATTCAATTGGCGTAGACCCACGCGCGCGAAACTCCACAGCACTAGCGCAATGGCGGCGAATGCAAAAAACCCACGAGCGAGATACGTGAAAGTTTTCCAGATTTCGCTACCGCGACGCATGAAAGAAGTATATGGTTCTCATACAACATCATGCGTCAAAGTTTGCCTTTCAATCATGCTGGTGCTCTCCTAGCACTATTACGAGTTGTGGGAAAGCGTGCTCATACAATGCCACGAATTCGTTGCGTAATAGGGGTCGGCGTTGTGATGTCAATTGCGATGGTTGCCGCAACCATGGCGCCACCGCAGGAATTTCCGCCACGCATTCCACTGGTTCAACGATCTGCCACTCAAAGTCCTGGGCAACTTCCATCATCCATTTTAGCCACCAAAGTTCTTGTGCAAACTGCGGGCAAGAATTCGGGCTCAGACCCATCCGCGACAGCCAGTCAAACCACACGCGTTGCCGCGAACAATCGCTGGCTCGTTACGTTTACTTTCAATCCGTCTCTTGCAATACCCAAACAGGTTTCGCTTGCAGGTGACTTTAATAATTGGAACAAACTTGCCGCTCCAATGCGCCGCGCGCAAGATGGCAGTTGGAGCGCGAGCGTTGAACTACCCGAAGGAACGCACCTGTATAAATTTGTGGTTGACAATGACACATGGCTGGCGGATCCAAAAAATATCAGCATGCTTCCAGACGGCAACGGCGGAAATAATTCCGTGCTTCGTCTTGGAGCTCTTCTTACGCTTGATCCCACACAAGCCAAGCGTGGCGATGGAAAAATAAACCCGATCGCGCTTGGCCACGATCCAACGCGCGCCCAAGATTGTGAGCGATTTGCCGACAATTCATGGGTTATTCGCTATCGAACACTCGTGAACGACGTTGATTCTGTAAACTTGGCCACTCGCGAATTTGGCATATTGCCCATGCGTCGTGTTGGTCAACTTGACCCGTTTGAATGTTGGGAAGTTGTTCTTCCCGCGATGACTTTAGCAACGGATTACACATTTCTTATCCAAGATGGACCAACTCAATTGCGCGACGACCAAATCTATTTTCTTGATCCGAAAAATGCTTCGACCTTTTCAACGCCTGATTGGGCGAAGAATGCAATTTGGTATCAAATCATGGTGGATCGTTTCCGCAACGGGGATACCTCAAACGATCCCGACAACACGCGGCCTTGGAAAAGCGAGTGGTACTCCACGAGCCCGTGGGAAGGCAAAGACGGTGAAACTTTTTACAGCCACTTTGTGTTTGGCCGCATGTATGGCGGCGACATTGCTGGCATGCAGAAGTCGTTGCCATATTTAAAAAAGTTGGGAGTGAACGCGCTGTATTTATTGCCCATGTTTCAAGCCAGTACTCCGCATAAATACAACGCCACCAATTACATCCACATTGACGACGCCTTTGGCAAGAAGGGCGGTTATGAACAGGCCGCGGCCAAGGAGGACCTGCTTGACTCAAGTACATGGACTTGGACAGACACCGACAAGGAATTTCTCGCCTTTGTAAAAGAGGCTAAAAAGCAGGGATTTCATGTGGTCATTGACGGCGTGTTCAATCACGTGGGAACGCGGCATCCAGCATTTATGGATGTTCAAAAGAATGGCAAGGCCAGTCCTTACGCGGATTGGTTCAACATAAAAAGTTGGGAGCCCTTTGAATACGAGGGTTGGTTTGGCTACAGCGAACTTCCAACTTTCCGCAAGAATGACGAGCACGGCATCGCCAGTGAAAGCGCGCGCAAACATATTTTTGAGGTCACTCAGCGCTGGATGGATCCCAACGGAGACGGCGATCCAAGTGACGGCATTGACGGATGGCGGCTTGATGTTCCCAACGAAGTGCCCATGGCGTTCTGGCATGAGTGGCGCACGTTGGTGAAGCGGATTAATCCAAACGCCTACATCACCGGCGAAATTTGGACGCGCGCCGACGCGTGGCTTGACGGAAAATCTTTCGACGCCGTGATGAACTACGAATTCTGCAAGCCAGCTATTCAGTGGATCTTTAATCGCACCAACAAAATGAAGCCAAGCGAGTTGGACGCGCAACTTGGCAAGTTGCGTGTGGCGTATCCAAGCGAGGCCACGTATGTCATGCAAAATCTTGTCGACAGCCACGACACCGATCGCATTGTCAGCATGGCGTTGAATCCCGATCGCACCTACAACGACAACAATCGTGAACAATCAGTGACCACGTACAACGCTTCCAAGCCACGCGCCGAGGACTATCGCCGCGCGCGACTGTTGGCCCTGTTGCAAATGACCTATGTCGGCGCGCCCATGATTTGGTATGGCACCGAGGTTGGCATGTGGGGTTCTGGCGATCCAAACAATCGCAAGCCCATGCTTTGGAAAGACTTACAGCCGTATGAAAAGCCCGAAGAAAACCAGGTTATGCAAGACCAACTGGACTTTTACCAAGGCGCAACGGCCTTGCGAAATGCCCATGCGGCGCTGCGAACTGGTTCGTTTCAAACCGTTCTGATTGACGACGCCAAAGATGTGTGGGTGTTTCTGCGCGCCGACAAGAGCGAGCAAGTGTTGGTGGCGTTGAATGCCAATGATCAAGCCGCCGACATTGCGTTGCCCGCGCAATTGAACGCGCAAACCGGCGGCAAGTGGAAACTTGTCTTTGGTTCATCAGCGGAGAAAGCGACATTTCCAAACATTTCCATAGCGGGCTCATCGGGGCGCGTGTGGGTTCGACCCACTCCTACAAAATAATGCGTCAACTATTCACCGCCATATCCAACGCGTCCGCCTTATCCATCATGCGCATGTGCTGCGCCTCATCAATGCGCAAAGGATCGTCTTGTGACCACTTGCATATTTAATCAGCGCCGCGCGGGTTTGCTTGTTCATCTGAGTAGCGTGACTGGTACGCATGGCATTGGCGACCTTGGTCCAGGCGCGTTTCAAGTGGCCAACTGGATCGCGGCTTCTGGTTCCACGTTGTGGCAAATGTTGCCTATTGGTCCAGTGGGAAAAGGCGACTCGCCATATTCCGCCACTAGTAGTTTCGCCATTGAGCCACTCTTTCTTAGCCTAGAAATTTTGGCGCGTGAAAAACTGATCGCTCCAAGCGCATTGCGCGCTCCGAGCAAACTTGCTCATAAAAAAACAAATTACGCCAAGGCGCGCGCGTTCAAGTGGCCGCGCTTTCACCAAGCCTTCGCCAACTTTGTGGCCGATGGCGGCATGCGCCGCGGCGACTTCCAGAAATTTTTGCGCCTCAACGCGTCGTGGCTCAATGGGTGGTGCGACTTCGCCGCCCAAGATGGAAATGACCCGCTTTTGCACGCCTTTTTGCAGTTTCAATTGGCCAAGCAGTGGGGAAGCCTACGCGCGCATTGTCAAAAAATTGGCGTGCATTTGATTGGCGACCTTCCGATTTTTGTCAGTTTGGATTCCGCCGATGTGCGCGACCGTCCCGACTTGTTTCGACTGAACGCCAAAGGCAAACCCGATGTTGTCACCGGCGTTCCGCCAGACTGTTTCTCCAAGAATGGGCAACTATGGGAGCACCCGCATTATCGATGGGCCACGCACAAGCACGACAACTTTGCGTGGTGGATAAGCCGCGTGAAGATTGCCTTGGAAAGATTCGACGCGCTTCGCATTGATCACTTTGTTGGTTTGAAGCAGGCGTATGAAATTCCTGGCGCGGCGAAAACAGCGCGCCACGGAGTATGGCGGCCAACGCCTGGTCGCGAATTGCTCACGGCCATACAAAAAAAATTGGGAACACTTCCGCTCATTGCGGAGGATCTTGGAGCGCTCACGCCAGCTGTTGAAAAGTTGCGCGATGATTTTAATTTGCCAGGTATAAAACTTTTGCACAATGCTTTCTATGCAGCAAACTCCAGCGACTTGCCGCATCGGCATCCAGCGCACTGCGTGGTGTATCCAGGCACGCATGACAATGACACCACTCGCGGTTGGTGGCAGGGGCTTCCACGAGCTGCCCGTGTTCGCTTCACAGAAATATCCTGCGCCAATCCAAAGTGTCCCGAGCAAGCCATGATTCGTTTGGCGTACGCCAGCCCCTCCAACACTGCGATCATCGCCGCGCAAGACGCCTTAGGTTTGGCGCGCCGCGACAGAATGAATGTGCCTGGCGTGTCCCACGGCAATTGGTCTTGGCGGCTAGAACCGCACGCTTTGACCGCTCAAACCGCTGAAATGCTGCGCAATTTAGCCGTGGATTGCGGTCGATTCGATCCAAAGCATTAGTCACGACAATATAAGAAATTAATCTGTGGGTTACGGGGCTTTGAAACTAAGCAACCATCGCGTTTCAATTTCGGTACAGCCAAAGAAAAAATCATGTTGTCATGGCTTGCGCCGCGAAGACATTTCGACGATTGTCAACGGATATGGCCAACTCCGATATTCCATTCACCAAGCAAAAGGCAAGTCTTTCCAAAGCCACGGTCACGCCCACCAGGAAAAAATTTGTCGCCAAGAATTTGGAGTTCAAGCCCAAGGATGCGAAAGCGATTGAAAGCTTGGAGCGCGACCTGCGCAACATCGCCGCTGATCTCTGGTGGTCTTGGAATGAAATCGCGCGCCGCCCATTCGCCGCGATTGATCCATTCACATGGGAAGCTTCCGGGCACAATCCACTGACAGTCTTGGCGCGTATGGATCACGCCATGTTCGCCACGCGTTGCCAAGAACCTGACTTTGTAAATTTAATTCGCGCCGCGCGCGACGCGCAAAAAACATATCACGCAACCGAGCCTTGGTTTGAGCGTTGCGCGCTTGCGGGAAGTTCCGCGCTACATGTGGCGTACTTCTGCAGTGAGTTCGCCATTCACGAAAGTTTACAGCAGTATTCAGGCGGACTTGGCGTGCTTGCTGGCGACCACATGAAAAGCGCCAGCGATTTGGGCGTGCCTATCACGGGTGTCGGCCTGCTGTATCAGCGCGGTTATTACTTGCAACAATTTCGCGCCGACGGTTCCACGCGCGTGATTGAGCCACATTGGGCCACGTCCACCATGCCATTGACCGACGAGAAAACCATCATTCGCGTGCCGATTGGTGCACGAAAAGTCCGCGCCAAGATTTGGTCCATGCAAGTTGGGCGCGTGAAGATTGTTCTGCTTGACACTGACTTGAAAGCCAACAAAAAACGCGACCGCAGGTTGACCGAAGGCTTGTACAAAGGCGAACCAGAGTTTCGTCTGCGTCAACAAGTGTTGCTTGGCGTTGGCGGAGTCATGGCACTGCAAGCGTTGCGACTTGAGCCAACTGTCTACCACTTGAATGAAGGCCACGCCGCGTTTGCCTCTGTTGCTCGCCTTGCGAATTTGGTTGAGCATGGAAAGTCCATCGACAAAGCCATTGATCATGTCCGCGCCAGCACGGTGTTCACCACGCACACGCCAGTGCCCGCAGGTCACGATCGCTACAACGCCGATGAAGTGGCCGACTTGTTGTCAAACTGTTGGAAGCGCGCTGGCCTGGCACGCCGCGCATTTCTTGAAATGGGTTTGGAGCAACCCAACGACCCCAAGGCCACATTTTGCATGACCGTGTTGGCGCTTCGCACCGCGCAACATGTCAACGGTGTCGCCGCGTTGCATGGACGAGTGAGCCGCGAAATGTGGCAAAATGTTTTTGGCGTCAACGACGCCGCGCTCGTTCCAATTGGCCATGTCACCAACGGCGTGCACGCGCGCACGTGGCTGGCGCCCGAAGCCGAATCATTTTGGAAGCAGCACATTGGCTTGGATCTTGATCGCGTTGAAACAGGCGACGACCCATGGGCCAAAGTGGAAACCGTGGACCCAGCGGCGCTGTGGAACCTGCGAAATACCCTGCGAAATCGCCTGGTTCACTTTGTGCGCGAGCGTCTTGTTATGCAAGCCATGCGACGCGGCGACGCGCCGGATTCTTCAATGCGCGCGCTTGCCGCGTTCAATCCGCAAGCGCTCACGATTGGTTTCGCGCGCCGCTTTGCCACATATAAACGCGCGCCACTTATTTTCCGCCAAGCCGATCGCCTGCGCGCAATTCTTGGCGACAGCAAGCGCCCCGTGCAAATTGTGTTCGCGGGCAAAGCGCATCCGCGCGACAAGGACGGTCAGGCTTACGCCGCCGAAGTGCATCATTGGGCGCGTGAGTCCGGCTTTGAGGGCCGCGTGGTTCTGCTAGAGGAGTACGACATGCACGTTGGCCGAATGCTTGTGAGCGGTTGCGATGTGTGGCTGAACAATCCAATGCGCCCATATGAGGCAAGTGGAACAAGTGGCATGAAGCCGCCAATGCATGGCGGAATTAATTTAAGCATTCTGGATGGTTGGTGGCCGGAGAGTTACGACGGCACCAATGGTTGGGCCATCGGCGACGGCCGCGAAGGCACCGACCGCGAGGCGCAAGACCAGATTGATTCAGAAAGTTTGTACGAGCTCTTGGAAAAAGAAGTGGTTCCAGATTTCTTTGATTGCGATGCGAGCGGTGTTCCGCAACGATGGATGAAGCGTAGCATTCGCAGTGCCGCGACAGTGCCAAGCCGTTTCAACACGCACCGTATGGTGGCTGAATATTTGGAGAAGGCCTATATTCCCGCGCTGGAAAGTTTGAAGTTGAAATAAAAACTGCGATTTATTGCAGTTACTAACTTTATTGATTTAGTTCAAATTCAACAATCCCAAAGTCTGGGGCGCCTAAATTTGGATCTGTAAGTGTTTGTAATGGAAGTGCGTGTGTATTTATGTCTTGATTTTTAACACAGGTTTCCGCGGGCGCAACTAAGGGGCAGGTCCATCCCATTTCGCCTAACAAAGTACCAATATCCGAAGAATCGACAACGCTATCGCCGTTCACATCGCCGGCGCCGCTGTTTCCAAAGTTTCCAAGGCACATGCCAAGATCGGCGGAGTCCACAATGCAATTTGAGTCAATGTCAGCGGGGTTGCCAGCCGAAGCGCCGTCCTGGCTAAACACCACAAACGAGTAGGCGCCAATATTTATCGTGGCGCTTTGCCCCAAGCTGTCATACGCACTTCCGTTGGCGTCCACATCCAAACATAGTGTGTTGAGATAATCGCTTGAGTAACCGTTCCAATCGCTGTTCATGCGGCAGCGCCACATTCCTCCACGGGGCATGCCCACACGATAATTTTGCAAGGGCCATGCGCCAAAGTTGGCGATGATCACAACATCATCGCCGCCGCCGCCATTTTCCCAGCGATGCCAACCAATCACTTTATTCCAGTCGTTGAGATGAAATACGTTGGTGTTGGCGCCGGTCAGTCCCTTGGTTTCGCCGTTAAGGTTTCGTCGAAGCGAAATCATGTCGCGGTACAAGTTCAAAATACCGGAGTAGGTTGTTGCCTTGGTCCAATCAAGTGGATCGTTGGCGTCAAAGAATCCGTCCTCTAGAAATTCTTGGCCCATGAACATCATTGGAATACCAGGGCTAAACATGGCCACGGCGGCGCCAAGCGTACTGCGTTTACGCGCGTACCAATTGCCCGGAGCGGCGGGACTGATGGTGGCGGGCACGCGGCTTTTGCCGTTTGCCACTTCATCATGGCTTTCGGTGTAAATCACGCGCTGTGTGTGCGAGCCGTTGTAATTTTGAAGAATGACTTCTTTCACGCTGGCCATGCTTCGTGAGGAGTCGCTACTGGTTTCAATGGCGCTACGAATATTGTGCACAAACCAATCCCATTGGCTGTCGAAACCGCAACCACCAGCGCCCGTGGTCTTGGTCACCCAATCATTGTCATCAAAATCCTCGGCAATAGAAATTTTGCCAGGAAATTTCGCGTCAATTTGATCATTGCACCATTGCAACAAACTCCAGCCTTCAGGGATATCCACGCCAAATTGATCGGTGCGGCGCATGTATTTGGTGCCGTCCCAGCGCAGACCATCCATGCGGAATTCATCCAGCCACATCATGGCATTGTCGCGGATGTATTGGCGCACTTCGGCGCGCGAATAATCCATGCGCGTATCGCCCCAAGGTGTTTTGGCGCGCGTGGTGTCGTTGTAAAAATAAATGCCGCCCAAATTGTTCTGGCTCCACCCATCAAACTTCCACATGTCCAAGTCATTTGGACCAAGATGGTTGAAGACCACATCATTCACCACGGCGATCCCGCGAGTGTGGCATTCATCCACAAATCGTTTCAAATCATTGGGAGTTCCGTATGAGCTTTCAACGGAGAAGGGATAGCTGGGGTTGTAGCCCCAAGAAATGTCGCCGGGAAATTCCGCCATGGGAAGCAGGTCCACGCAATTCACGCCGAGTGATTTAATGTGGTCTAGCTTTGCGATGGCGTCGGTGAATGTTCCGGGCGCTGAGCCATCTGGAACCCAGAACGTGCCGATGTGCATTTCATACACGACAAGTTCATTCCAATTTGCGATTTGAAAATCGTTGTTGGTCCACGCATATGAATTGGGGTCGTACACAACGCTGTAGCCAACGCTGTTGGTGAGATCACGTGCGCGCGGATCGTTTTTCTGCGTGTAGACGTTGTTGTACTTCACCGCGAATTTGTATTGCACCGCGGTGCCCACATTGGGCACATCGCCAGACCAAAATCCGTTGCCTTCGTTTGCAAGTTGATGGGATGTGTTGCTGTAAAAGTTCCAACTGCCAGCCACGCTTACGGCTTGGGCATTGGGCGCCCACACGCGAAAGGTGACGCCCTTAGTGGACAGTCCAACGTTGTAGGGAATTGCGCCAATGCCGGGACGGACGGAGGCAACAAGTTGCACCGCGCTTGCGGTAGAAACACACAGAGCCGCAATGGTTGTGGCGAGCCATGTTGATGCAACGAAAGTTGTGCCGAATTTCATCAGGAGGCGGTCTTTCTTAAACAAAGGCGTATGCAAATAGTATGCCCTGAAATAGAAGCCATGCAAGCCAATGGGCAAATAATTAACCTATTTGGTGAATTACACACTCCCCGCACACACGCACGCATTATGGGGACGTTATTTAATCTTTCCTGGTAGCAACATCTTCTTGATGTTGTACATGTCAACATAGGTGTCGGGCAATATTGGATAAGCCCCGCCAGTGTATTTGGCTTGCAGGTCGCCATTTTTCATTTGCGGGCTTTGAATTTCATAGCTGTCCACACTGCCATCCACGCGCGCCATGTTGACAAATCCAGGGTTCCAAACAGCGGGCACGTCGTACCATTTTGCATTGGAATACGTGGCTGGCTCATTTGCGTTTGTGACAATCGCGACTTCGGGGTTGCCCATAAATCCACCCATGTTCCAGCCCATTATGCCTTTGGATTGATCCCACTCCGGCAGTGCCAGCAATGTTTCCGATGGTTTTGCAATGCGCGAAACCGTCCGAGTATCGAATGTATATGGTTGCGTGGAAATATTTCCAGCATGCGTGTAAAAGTCATCGCAATACATCACGCCAACAAACGCGCTGAACGAATAACTGCGCACGCGTTGGGTGGGATCTTGTGGACTTTTATATACATTTTCGCTACCTATGTAGTCATACAAACTTCCCTTCTGCAAGGCGATTGGGGTTTCGTATTGATTAAACCCAGACGCTTTAATTGCTCCGGGTTCTGAGAGATCTGTGCGAACCCAGCCCGTGTATTTGTTGGAGGCGTCATCGCGGATGACCGCTTGAGTATCGAATGGGGGATTTGTCTTTAAACCACTCCAACCGCCAGGCGTGTCGGTGCGCGGACTTGGCAAGCGGCCCTTGTTTGATTCGCTGTATGTGTTGGCCGCGATTGCAATAGTGCGCAAATTGCCTCGGCACATGGTGGCGAGACTGGATTGCGTGGCGCGGCCCACTCCAACCAAGACCAGCGAAATAATCAGAGCCAAGATTGCGATGACCACTAAAAGTTCTACCAAGGTGAATCCAGCGTGGCGCAGTCGCATAGTTGCGCGCGTGAATTTAAAAGCGATAGACGTTGGCCCTGTCGCAACACAATCTTCACCGAATCCAAACATAGTGG
>CALFOZ010000070.1 GCA_937919205.1 uncultured Planctomycetia bacterium | reverse complement strand
AGACAAAGATGAAAGACAAAGATGAAAGACAAAGATGAAAGACAAAGATGAAAGATAGTTCCCAATCGCCCAGTTGGGAAACCAAGGCGAAACTACAAGTTTTCTAGGCTATTTGCGCGCATTTTTCTACTGCGCACCATGACCTTGGCCTGCTTGCGCAACGCAATATCGTAGGCGCCGGGAAACGCGTTGATGATTCCGGAGGCCAGGCGCACGGCAAGACTGGTCCACACTTCGCTCTTGGGCTTGCGCAGACAACGCATAATGGCGTTGGCCACTTGCTCCGGAGTTTGAATGAACATCTTTGGCGCGTGGTCGGGCACGGTCTTGCCCTGCGGATCAATGCCGCCTCGCAATGACGCCTGCTGAAAAAATTCCGTCGCGGTGCTTACTGGATGCACACTTGAAACTTCAATTCCATGCGGGGCAAGTTCAAAGCGCATGGAGCGCGTCACCATGGCTTGCGCGGCTTTGGTTGCGGCGTACATGCCTAAATACGGAATGGTGAATTTGGACAAGCAACTTGATGTCATCAGCAAATGGCCGCGTCGATTTTGCGCGACCATGTCACGCGCCGCAAGCGTGATCAATTCGGTGGCGGAGAAAAAATTCACCTCGAACATTTCGCGTATCTGCGCCATGGACATGTCGTGCACCGCCATCTCCGCGCCGTAGCCCGCGTTGGCAAACACCACATCCACCACGCCAAATGCGCTTGTGGCGTGAGCCAGCAATTTTTCGCTGGAGCCAACTTGCGCCACGTCCGTTTCTACAACAACCGCTTCGCCACCACGCGCGCGAATATCCGCGGCCAATTCCTCCAGCCGATCCGCGCGCCGCGCCGCAAGAACCACGCGCATTCCGGCGCGCGACATAGCCAGCGCAGTGGCCGCGCCAATACCGCTACTTGCGCCCGTGATCACCGCCACACGATTTCGTAGTTCACCGATCGCCATAAGTGGACAGCAAGCGTATCCTGATGCCTCATGTCAAGAGCGCGATTCTTTTTCCTTGTGATTTGCCTTCTCGTAATCAGTGGCTTCAACGCGTGGGGAAATAATTTCGCGCCCACATTCAATCAAATCACGGCGTCAGGTTTGTCTTCTGCGTCACACCAAATTTCAGAACCAGCGTCCGCGCGCGATTCAACTACTCCCACATTATCCACCGCTTCCACCAGCACTTCGCAACAAACTTTGTCGCCCCAAACGCCAGCTTCAATCGCGGCTTCCACTCAAACTCCTAAATTGAAAATGCCCGTCGTTCAAAGCCTTGAACACCACGCGCCGTTTCGTGTTGGCGTATTCAATATGCCGCCGTTTGCGTTTCGTTCCGGCGGCGGGCAATGGTCCGGTTTGGCGGTCACGCTTTTTGAGCACATCGCAAAATCAAGCGGATTGCGCTACTCACTCACGGAATTCGAGAACATGGATGAAGCGATCAACGCGATTGAAAACAACAACATTGATTTCGCCGCAATTGCGATTGACCCCACGCCCGAATTTGAATTGACCATGAATTTCACCAACGCGTTTGAACAAAGCGGAACCAGCATCACCATCACCAAACATACGCATCTGCCCTTGCTTAACCTGATTGAAAGTATTTGGCAATCAATTATTCCACGCTTTGTTGCTGTGGTGCTTTTTTCAATTGTCATTTTTGGAACAATTGTTGGCTTGGTCGAACGTAGAAAAAATACTGGTCAATTTGGTGGTGGTTTCTGGAGCACCGTCGGTGAAGGTGTGTGGTGGAGCTCCGCCACAATCAGCACGGTTGGCTACGGTGATCGCGTTCCTACGACCAAGCGCGGCCGATTCGTTGGCGGCCTTTGGATGTTCATCGCTTTCGCCTTCACCAGCATTCTGGCTGGTTTACTGTCCAGCGTCTTGACCGTGGCGCGGATCAATTCACAAATCCACACATCAACCGATCTGATGCGTGTGAAGTGCGGAGCGGTATTGAATTCCGCGGCCTTTGTGGACGGAGAAAATATGAAATTTGACATGACTTCATACACCACTTTGGACGACGCCCTGCGCGCTTTGGACAGGGGAACCATTGGCGTGGTGCTGGGGGAAAGCGTGCGACTGCGTTGGCTCATGAATCAGCCGAAATGGGAAAACCTGATCATGCTTCCAACGCCAATCGTCACGCTGTACTCTGTGTTTCCCGTTTCCAGCAAAGTGGATCCGCAAACATTGGATGTTCTGAATTATCACTTGCTGAAAATCACCGACTCGAAAGAGTGGGAAGCCATGCGACGTTTATTTTTAGGAGATCAATCATGAGTGGAGATTTTTCGTTTCTTGGAGTTCCTCGTTGCCTGATTGGCATGGTTCATTTGGCGGCATTGCCTGGCTCGCCACGCAGTGAATTGCGCGTTTCAGAAATTGCGCGCCAAGCCGTGATTGAGGCCAAGTTGCTTGAACGACTTGGCTTTGACGCCATCATGATTGAAAACATGCATGATTTGCCTTATATGCGCCGCCATGTGGGTAGCGAAATTGTGGCGGCTATGAGCGCGTGCGTGCTTTCAGTGCGCGCCGCCGTGAAAATTCCAATTGGTCTGCAAATTTTGGCTGGCGCAAATCAAGAAGCCATAAGCGTGGCGCACGCGTGCGGCGCCGCGTTTATTCGCGCGGAAGGTTTCGCCCTTGCATCCGTTGCCGATGAGGGAATCTTTGACCAAGCCGACGCGGGACCACTTTTGCGCCACAGAAAAATGCTGGGCGCGCAACGCGTGATGATCGCGGCGGATGTGCTGAAAAAGCACGCCAGCCACGCCATCACCAGCGACTTGAACGCCGCCGAGCAAACCCGCACGCTTATTTTCTGCGGAGCCGACTCGATCATTGTCACTGGCAAAGCCACAGGTCAGCCGGTGGACTTTGAGCAACTTGGCTTGGTCAAAGAGGCGTCGCGCGTGCCCGTGCTTGTGGGTTCCGGCGCGCGCGCAGACAACGCAAGCGAACTTCTTGAAATTGCCGATGGCATCATCGTTGGCAGCGACTTGAAGCGTGGCGGTCGTTGGCAAAATCCAATCGATCCCGCCCGCGCCAAGGCTTTCATCAAGGCGGCGCGCAAAAAATAAATATGCGCGGGCTCTTGAATGTGAATTGAAATTTTGTCATCAAAAGAAGAACCCATGTTTGCGCGTCCACACATTCTCGCAATGTGTGCAATACGCCCACACCAACCGATCCATTTTGCGGAGCAACTTTGACTCGGATTACGGCTTGGATTACGGCTAGGATCAAGGCATGAACGTATGGCTGAATGGTCACATACTTCCGCTTGAAAAAGCCCACATTAGCCCGCTTGATCGTGGGTTTTTGTTTGGCGACGGCATCTATGAAGTGGTGCGCTTCTTTGACCGCACCGGCATGGCCATGGACGCGCACATACAACGGCTTGAGCGCAGTTTGCAACTCACACACATCAAGGGATTCAACGCGCGCGAATTACCCGCGCTGTGCGAGCAACTTCTGCAAGCCGAAAATTTACGCGACGCGTGCGTGTATTTGCAAATCACCCGCGGCGTCGCCGCCTCGCGCGCGCACATGCCGCCCGAGAATATTCAACCCACCGTGTTCGCCATGGCCCACGCCTCCGGCGCACTTGACACGCTCACCACGGCCGCGCCTATCTCGCTTTCGGTGCAACCGGATCTGCGCTGGCATCGCTGTGAAATTAAATGCACCAGTTTAATGGGAAGTATTTTGCCCATGCTTGATGGACGCCACCACAATGCGCAAGAGGCTATTTTAATTCGCGATGGATTTGTGAGCGAAGGTTCAAGCTCGAATATTTTTGTCGTGCGCGCGAACAATGTCATCACGCCTCCCATCGACACGGACCCGTCCATTCTGCATGGCACCATGCGCACACTGGCCATGGACGCCGCTAGGAAACTTGGCTTGGAAGTTTCAATTCGCCCCATTGAAGAAGCGGAACTTGCCACGGCGAATGAAATCTGGGTCACCGGAAGTGGCCGCGTGCTTGCCGGTTGCGTGGCGCTGAATGGCAAGGTGTTTGGCGGCGGAAAGCCCGCAAAAATGGCTTGCGCCGTCATCAATGGCATGCGTCTTGCGGTGGAGAATCTTCTGGCAAAGACTCCGTAGAATCAAACTCCCATGTCCGCCCTACTCGCCATTTCGGTTGGAAATACCCGCACCTCGTTCGCGCGCTTTGTGGATCGCAAGTTGATCGCGACGGAACATATTGAGAACACTCAAGAAAATAAAATTGTCGATGGCATAGCCGCGGCGTGGGCCGAATTGTCCGACAGCGACGCCATTGTTGTGTTGGCCAGCGTGAATGATACGTTCGCGAATCCGCTGAAAATAAAAATAGAGATACGCTTGAAGACCGAAGTACTGCGGATTGGAAAAGAATTACCCGTTCCAATTGGCGTGTGCTTGGACGCTGGCGCAACTCCTGGGCAAGATCGTCTGCTTGCCGCCGCCGCCGCGTATGACTCGCTCAAGCAAGCCGTGGTTGTGGTTGATGCGGGCACCGCCATGACCGTGGACTTTGTGGATGGCGAAGGCGTGTTCCACGGCGGAGCGATTATTCCTGGCGCGTCGTTGCAATTAAAATCACTGCATGAAAATACCGCGGCGCTTCCGCGCGTGGCCTTTGCGCAACCAGACCCTAAGGAACCATTTGGGCGCAACACCGCATCCGCCATGTTGCTTGGCGTGTACGAAGGTTTGCGCGGCGCCATGCACCGACTTGTTGAGCGTTATGCCGAGCATTACAAGGCGTTTCCAATGGTGGTGGTCACGGGCGGCGACGCCGACGTGCTGTTTGCCGACGATGATTTGGTGGACAGGCATGTTGCCGACCTTGTGCTGATTGGCATTCGCGTGGCGGCTGAAAAGTCCATCGAGGAAGATTCGCACGACACCAACGCGTCCATTGACGCGCACGAGGAATAATTTGATTCGCGAGTTCGCATGCTGGCTCACAACCGCGGCCTCTGGCGCCGTGGGCGTATTGCACATGCGCGCGACACCCGAGCGACTTTCGAACACACTTTCAATCACGCTTCCAGACATTGGCCACGCAAGTCTGAGGCGCATTTGCAATCTTGACGAGGCGCTGGTGCTTCGCGCAACCCACGACACCATCATTGTCACTCCGCATGGCGGACCACGGCTACGTCAACGTCTGGTGCGCGCCGTAAGCGACGCTGGAATTTCTTTTGTATCCCCCAACGAACTTTCACCCGCTGACATCTTTGTGGAATCCACCTCTGACATTCAAGCGCGCATGCTCTACACACTGGCTCGCGCGGCCAGCGCTGACGCCATAGCTCTGTTGCTTGAGCAACCGGCGCGCTGGGAAAAATGTGGCGCGCCCACAACAGCCGACGCGCCCAGAAGCAATCGGCTTCGCCATTTGATTGACCCACCCACCGTGGTGATTGCCGGGGCGCCAAACGCGGGGAAAAGCACGCTTTTAAACGCTCTTCTGGGCCGAACCGCCGCGGTTACTTCGCCCATTGCCGGCACCACGCGCGACTTTGTAAGCGCCAACATTGTGCTTGCGGGTCTTGCCTGCCGCGTGGTGGACGCGCCGGGATTTATAGAAAATAATGTATCTGAAAATAACTTGTCTGAAATGAGTGTGCTCGAAAAAAGTTCGCTTCATACAGATATGAACCAAACGAATTCAAATCCATCTGCAATGCAATCTGCAATGCAATCCGCAAATCAAGCGCCATCTTCATTGCAAGCCCAACGCGCCATTGATCAAGCCGCGATCGCGCGCGCGCGACAAGAAATTCACGGCGCCGATCTTGTCATCGCGTTGACCGCGCCCGATCAAGCGTGGCCGAACATTGAACACTCCAATATTCTTCGCGTGCGTTCCATGTCGGACATTGCGCCGCCACACACGCCGCGGGGTGCGGACTCTTTGCAACTAAGCGCGCTCACAGGCGACGGCCTGATTGAGTTTGCGCAATTGGTGCGCGAAAAACTTGTGCCCGCCGCCGACATTGCCAGCGATCGCCCGTGGCAATTCTGGTAGTAGCAGGCGTAGTTGCTTCATCCACCGCTGAACCAACACACCAACCGCGCCCAGCCAACCCCGTGGTTGTTGTGAGCCAATCGATGACATGATTTACATTTCAAATCGCTGGGTCTTGCTCAACATTCAACAGATAGGGGTGCGCAAGTCGATCAAATTAAAGTCCCATGATGGAGTAACCGCTGTCCACATAAATGGTCTGGCCAGTCACGCCGTTGGCCATGCCAGAAAGCAACCACGCCGCCGTGTCACCAACATCTTTGGTTGTGATGTTGCGCTTCAGCGGCGCCTTCTTCTCCACCCATTCAAGAATTTGACCGAACCCACCCACCGCCATGGCGCTGAGGGTCTTCACTGGACCAGCCGAAATCACGTTGCAGCGAATATTTTTCTCGCCAAGTTCCATGGCCAAATAGCGATTGGTGGCTTCAAGCGCGGCTTTGGCAACGCCCATGACGTTGTAGGCGGGCACGGCTTTTTCCGCGCCGTAATAGCTCAAGGCAATCATGGATCCGCCGTCGGTCATCATTGGCGCCGCTCGATGCGCCATGGCTTGATAGGTGTACGCCGACAAATCCATGGCTTGCGTGAACACGGAGCGCGGCGTGGCGGCGAAGGCGCCAACTTTCAACCAATCTCTATCCGCATATGCAATGCAGTGCACCAAAAAATCCAACTTGCCAAAATCACTTTGAATTTTGGCGAACACCTGATCCAGTTGCTCGTCACTGCCGGCGTCCATGGGCATGACCCACGGATTTTTCACGCCCAATTCCTCCAGCGACATGCGAATGCGCCGCTCCATTTTTTCGCCCGGCAAGTGCGTGAAAATACATTCGCCACCTTGGGCCAAAACACTTTCAGTGATGCCGGATGCGATTGATCGATCGTTTGCGATTCCAACAATGAGTCCGCGTTTGCCTTCAAGTATTCCCATTGCGATTCCTTTGCGTTTGAATTAATCGAGAGATTGAAAGAGTACACATGCGCGCATGAAGATGTGACCGTATCGCCCTGGCCGAGCGCGTGAATATTGCGGCGCATTCACTTTTGGCGCTTGGTTGCGCCAAGCCACGCAAATTCATTTCGCGGGCGGCGCGATGATTGGCGCCGAATCTTTCACCATTCCATAGGCCCACAACTGTTGAATTTTGTCGCCTGTGTTCATTTGCAACTTGCATTGAAACAAGCCCTTCACACTGGTATTTGGCGTTACGCGAAAGCGAATCTGCAGATCCTTACCTTGCCTATCTTGCGCCACAAGTTGCGCCGTGAAAGCATCCGACATGCTTTGAATACTTGCTACTGGATCCACCCAATCCACAAGATCAAACGTGAATTCTTTGGCGCTACTGGTTGGAATCAAACCCAAATTCAAGTTGTATTCCTTCATGCGAACCACTGGAATAATGTGACTGGCTTCGCATCGTAGTTTCACGGCCAACACTGGCGAATTCATTCGATCTGTTTCGATCAACCACCAGGCGGGCAACTCGGTGGTGGCAACGCGAGTGAAGTCGTAGCGCACCAAGTACGAACTTCGCGCGGCATCCTTTGCGGGATCAAATCCAATACATACTGGCGCCACGCCGTCCACCGAAAGAATTCGAAATGGTTTTTTATCCACGCTCTCAATCACCACCCGCCCCGCAACCGGAACATTTGGCAACACGTTGATCGCCGGCGGAACAACGCGAAGATCCATTACAACCTCGGCGCGCACATCCACCTCCACTGGTTTGCTAAAGCCCTCCACAATCACTTTAACTGTTGACTTGCGCGGACCCGTTGCCACGGCCGCGGCCAGACTGGCGTCGAACTGAATTGATTCACCCGGGGCAATCACGCGCCCTGAAAGGTCCGTGGTGGAAGTGCAAGTACATGTGGG
>CALFOZ010000069.1 GCA_937919205.1 uncultured Planctomycetia bacterium | reverse complement strand
GGCGCTACGCAGGGCGGCGCTACGCAGGGCGGCGCTGGCACTAGCGGTGATGGCAATAGTGGTGCGGTTGGGTTTGCTGGTGGAGGTTCGGGCGGACACATTAGTCCAGGTATTGCAATTGCGGAGCGGTTGGCCGCGCGGGCTCCGCACATGAAGAGCGTGTTCTTGTGTAGCACTCGCGCCATAGACGCGGACATGTTGCGCCAAGCTGGCGCCATTGCGCAGGCAATGCCCGCGTCGCCGCCATCGTTGAAACATGCCTTGAAGTTTGTGCGAAATTTTTTGGCCGCCAAGAAACGCGCCATGCAAGTGATGCGCGAGTACGACATTCGCCATATCGTGAGCCTGGGAGGATTTGTCACGGTTCCAGTGGTGTTGGCCGCAAAAAAGCTGGGAATTCCAGTGACGTTGCTCAATTTAGATGCCACGCCAGGCAAGGCAAATCGATTTGTGCAGTCGCGGGCCACGCATGTTTTAAGCGCGGTGGTGGCCAATGATTTAGCGCGTTGGGATGGAAACGTGCTTGGATTTCCGGTTCGCCACAGCGCGGTGGCGCCGGCGAATGCGCGCCAGTGCAGGGAGCAACTTGGATTGGAAGCCGATCGATTCACGTTGCTGGTCACGGGCGCGTCGCAAGGCGCCGCAAGTTTGAATCAATTTGTGCCGCACTTTGCGGCGCGCAACAAAGACTTGTTTGCGAATTGGCAAGTCTTGCATTTGGCCGGCGGCAACGCGCTGGATGCGGCGCAGTTGCGTGGCGATTACGCGCGCGCTGGAGTGAAGGCCGTGGTGGTGGCGTTTCAACATCAGATGGGCTTGGCTTGGGGAGCGGCGGATTTGGCTCTTACGCGCGCTGGCGCCAACAGTGTTGCCGAAGTGGAAATGAACAATGTGCCAGCGGTATTTGTTCCGTATCCATTTCACCGCGACTTGCATCAGAAGGCGAACGCGCAACCACTGGTGGATGCGGGCGCCGCGGCAATGGCGCTGGACAAACTGGATCGCGATTTCAACATGCAATCGATTGGTGTTGTGCTTGAAAAATTAATGGCCGATGGCGGCGCGCGTGGCGCCATGCATGCGGCGCTTGTGGCCATGCCCAAACGCGATGCGGCTGATCGCGTGGCGCAGTTGGTGCTTGCGGATTTAAAGCATCGCTGAAGCGGCGTATTGGCGTGGCGTTGAAATGCAAGAAAGCCCTACTATTAAAGCCATGCGACGATCCGCGCTTCATGATGAATTGGAAACATTCGCCCGATCCCAATCGAATCGGCGCGCAGAAATAGTGCGCGCGGCGGACAGGGAATCGGCGCAAGTGACCATGCCCGCGGCCAGTGAAGTGATATGGATTCCCTATGGGCCATCTGATGAGGCGCAGTGCGTGGAGATTGCCGCGGATGTTGGAGCGGCGGCGGCCGAGTACGCGGCCATTCGCCGTGGAGTGGGCGTGATGGATTCCAGCCAACGCGGAGTGATCGAGGTGCGCGGCGCGCATCGCGTTGCGTTTCTGCAACGCATGGTCACGCAAGATATTTCCAAGATGGTCGTGGGCGAAGCGCGCGAAAGTTTTTGGTTGAATCGCAAGGGACGCATCGAGGCGGATATGTGTCTGTGCGAATTCGCCGATTGCCTGCGCATTGATCTGGATCGATTTGTAGCCAAAGATGTGGCGGAGCAATTGCAGGCGTTTGTGTTTGACGAGGATGTAGCCATTCGCGACGCGTCGGATGAATACGGCAGACTTTCGTTGCACGGTGCGGCCACACTGCGCGCGTTGACGGAGATGGGCGTGGATGCGGATGGATTGCGCGCAAATTTGCGCGTGGTGGCTGGCGTGATCGACGGGCGCGAAGTGTGGTGCGCGCGGCGCGATCAAACTGGCGAAGTGGGCGTGGAATTATTTTGCGCGCTGGCGGAAGTCGCTGCGATTTGGAAGCATGTGCTTGAGCACTGTTCGCGTTGCGACATTGTCGCGCGGCCAGTGGGTTGGAGCGCCTACAACGCCGCGCGAATTGAAGGGGGAACGCCGCTGTTTTTGGTGGATTTTGGCAAGACGAATTTGCCCCACGAAAGCGGCGTGTTGGCGCGGCGGGTGAACTTTAAGAAGGGCTGTTACTTGGGCCAAGAAGTTGTGGCGCGCATGGAAAGTTTGGGCAAGCCCAAGCAAATGTTGCGCGCGCTTCGGGTGCAAGGCCAGGCGATACCAGTTTCGGGCGCGCAGATTTTCGCGCCCAGCGCGGATGGATCTGGAAATTTTGGCGACTGCGTTGGCGCCATCACCAGCAGTACGCCCGCGCCCATGCTTGGCGCGGCGGGCGTTTCGTTTGGCATGATCAAAACCGTGGCCGCGGCCGCGGGCGCCGAAGTTGTCATCACGGCTGAAGGCGAATTCACGCGCGCCACGATTCAAGAAAAACTTTCCTTTTTGCCGGAGTCAACATCATGAGCGTTGAGCCGGAATTTATTTTGTTCGTGGCCGCTAGCGTGCTCACCATATTGATCGCGGTGGCGGCCTTCTTTGGCTTGCGAAAAATTTTGCGTGAAGAGCGCGAACATCCGCCAGGAGATGGCGCGTGAGCGTGGCGCGTTCTATGCGCATCACCGAAGTTGGTCCGCGTGACGGACTGCAGAACGAGCCATTGTCGATTTCCACCGCGGCAAAAATTGCATTTATAAATACGCTTTCCAAGGCAAATTTCGCTGAAATTGAAGTGACCAGCTTTGTGCGCGCCGACCGAATCGCGCAACTGGCCGACGCCGCGCAAGTGATGGCTGGCATCACGCGCGCAGTGGGAACTGTGTACTCGGTGTTGGTTCCAAACGAGCGCGGACTTGATGGAGCGATGGCCGCTGGCGCGCAAAAGATTTCCGTGTTCGTAAGCGCCAGCGAAAGTTTCAGTCAGCGCAATGTGAACGCCTCAATTCAAGAGTGCTTGGAAAAGTTGCGCCAGGTAGTGTCGCGCGCGCGCGCCGCCAAGTTGCCGGTGCGTGGCTATGTGAGTTGCGTTGTGCAGTGCCCATATGACGGCGTGGTGTCAGCAGAGCAAGTGCGCCAAGTGTGCGCGCAACTTTTAGAAATGGGAGTCACTGAGTTGGATTTGGGAGACACCATTGGCGCGGCGGTTCCCGACGACATGGATCGATTGTTGGCGGGACTGCGCGCAGTGGTTGCGCCTCAAGATGTGACCCTGCATTTGCACAACACATCTGGCCGCGCGATCGCGGTGGCCGAGCGTGCGATCGCGCTTGGCGTTGTCAGTTTTGATTCCAGCGCCGGCGGTCTGGGTGGCTGTCCATTCGCCCCGGGTTCGCCTGGAAATGTGGCCACCGAGGACATGCTTGAACTAGCGGCGCGTTTGGGAATTGAAACTGGCGTGCGCGCCGACCAAGTGCGCACAGCCACGGCTCAATTGCGCCAAGACATGCACAACTCCAAGGCATAACCATCGACCAGCCACGCCCGCGCGCAACCCTGAATGCGCGCGCCGTGCACGCGATGCCTTATCTTGCCAAGTTCGCCGCGCGCCAATGGCTCATTGAACTACTTCTGGTAGCGCATTTGAAAATGTCCTTGAATTGCCCATCAAAAAAGGGCAAATCGGCTGGAAAAAAATTGCTCACTTTATGCGCTCCCCGCCCACAAAAAGACGGGAGTTTGATTACACTATTTGGCTCGTCGCTCCCGATCGTCGGGGGCTCTCGCAATTTGAGATCCAGGACGCAATAACTATGAGTCAGTATTCAAGTGGACAGTTTGGAATGGGACAGGAACCTCGTCGAGCTTCGATCAAGGGCCCCATTGATTACAAGAATGCCGAAGAACTTCGCCGGCTGATGACCAACAACGGCAAGATCCAAAGTCGAAAACGACTTGGTCTTTCCGCCAAGGAACAAAAGCAGATCACGCAAGCCATCAAGCGCGCTCGACACATGGCAATTCTTCCGTTCACCAACGCCACTGCCTAATTTAAAATTATTTCCCTTGCTCGCCCCGTGTAAATGTGGCGAAGGTTTTTTTATGGCGCGGCGAACACCTGGCTTCCACGCCGAACGCATACAGCAGAGGTGATGTGGACATTGCGCGGCGAAAATTATTTCCGCTGACAACAGCGATCCGCTTAGGCGGGCTTGCTTGTGGCTGGAATCAAACGCGCCAGCCATCGATGGCGTAAAATTCGCGCGCGCCAACGCAGGCGGCGAAATGATGGGTCGTTTGGCTTTGCAGACAAGCCAGCGCGAATCCAAGACATGGCTTTGCTAATGTCGCCTTGTGAAAGGCACGCCAAGGCCAAGTTGTGTAACGCGAAAATATTTTCGGGATCCAACTTTAAAAGTTGCTCGCTGGCCTCATTGCCGCGCTCCAAATCATTGTTGCGGTAATGCGCCAACGCCAACTTTTGCCAAGGCATGGCGGATTTTTTAACCCGGTCAAATCGCATGGCCGCTGTGAGCACGCGCGCCGCAAGGTCGGGGCACTGCGCCGCAAGCATGAGCGTGGACAAGTTGGCCGCAAATTCAACATTGTCCAAACGCGGATTGGTCTCTGGCGGACATTGCTGAGCATGCGCTTGCAACAGGCGCGCGGCCTCGGCCATTTCGCCGTTTTCCAGCCGCGCCCGCGCCAATTCCACCCGCGGCAGTGGATTGGATGGATCAAGTCGCATGGCCATCTCTAGTTCGGTGCAGGCCTCATCAAAGCGACGGGTGTTGACGGCCAACACGCCCAGGCGAAATCGCGCGGCGGCGTTGGCGGGATCAATTTCAATGGCGCGGCGGAATTTTTCCGCGGCCTCTGGGTTGCGCCGTTGACGCAGAAGTACATCGCCAAATGCCAATAGCGTGCTGACATCACCTGGACGCAAACGTAATTCTTCCGTGAGCAATTCAATGGCGCGGTGCGCGTGGCCGCCATCGCCTAGCAACTGCGCAAGCCTGGTGCGCGCGCGCGGCAAATTTGGTTCAAGACGAATGGCCTCGCGCAAACACCACATGGCGCGGTCCACTTTGGTGTCTTCAACCAACACTTCCGCAACGGCCTGCAATGTGGCTGGCATGGTTTCCAAAGTTTGTTGCGCCAAATAAAATGCCAGCATGGCGTCTTCACGGCGGCCAAGTCGGCGCAAACTTTCCACGCGGCAACCCCAAGCGGCGTCAAGAGATGGATCAAATTGCGTGGCTTGCTCGGACCACTTCAACGCCACGGGCCAACGCCCAAGCGCCGCCGCCGCCATGGCCGCGGCCAAGCGCGGCTCGGCATGTTTTGGCGCGCATTGACAGGCCATTTCAAAACATTGCAATGCTTCCTCGCCGCGGCCTGCCGCTTGCAATGTCACGCCAAGATTCAGTCGCCACGCACTGCGCTCCGGCTCCAATTCGATGGCTTTGCGCAGACACGCTTCGGCCTCGCCAAGGCGACCCTTGCGAAAAAATTCGCGGGCTTTCTCAACCAACTGCTCGGCGCTGAATTCAAAGTCGGGCGTGTCGTCCATGGTTGCAGTGTAGTAACGCTTGGGGGGCGTTCGTTCGTGGTACTTCCAAATTTCTAGAAGATTATTATTTTATACACCCAAAGAATCAACGGGCTTTACGCGCGTGATTGAATCGGGCGATTGCAGTGGGTTTGAAACCGCAGATTCATTCACTGGAAATTGAAACTTATTTGCGAATCAAATCCATCGCCACGCTTAATACACTTCAATCATGCAACGATGCGTGTGGCGAACTCGTCGTTTGATTTGCTCTTCGGTCCATTCTTGCGCGGGAATATCGCGAATGGTGTCATCGATTGTGAGATAATTGGCGGCCAAACCTTTGGCGGCAAGCAGGCGGAACAAGCCAATTTGCATGCCCGCAAGTCCGCACACATAAATCAACGTGCGTGGGTTTTGCAACATGTCTTTGAACGTGTCAAGTTGGCGCTCCAGATATTGATGCACGTACTCGCCCTTACCGCCGTCGGCGCGGCGCTCGCGGCTGATGACGGGGTGATACTTGAAATTGGTGTGGGCCTTGGCCATATCCTGAATTTCTTGGTCATATAAAAGATCGGTGTTGTACGGCGCGCCCATGAGCAATTCAATGCGACTGCCACAGCGTGACCAGGATTTCTGCCACGGACTTCCAGCTGGCGGACCTGCGAGCAATTCTTGCAACATGCCGCG
>CALFOZ010000068.1 GCA_937919205.1 uncultured Planctomycetia bacterium | reverse complement strand
TTTGTTTGTGAAGCCGATTCAACCAAATACTGATCCGACCAAAAACTATATTGGCGGCGACAGCGCGGGTAACCGCATTCCATCAGGTATGTACTCGGTGCGCTATGGCGTTGAACCCGCTTCAAAAAGTGGTACTGGCCAAGGAGATTTACTAAGCAACATTGTGGATCCTAAATTTGTTCAGAAAGATTTAAACGCTCTTGCACTTGGCGCAGATGGCTTTCCTGACGGGTACAACTTTGCGCCATACAGCGTGATCCCTTGGACCAATTGGCCGGACTTCACTCAACCAACATCAACCGTGTCTGGTCAACGTTTTTTTATAGATGGCGAAGCCAATGGCAATCCACTTGGCAACCCCGGCTTTGGAGACACGCGTTGGTTGCGTAGCACGGAGCCCGTCCGAATTGATTCCACCGGCGTGACATTTCCAGACGGAGACCGCTTCAGCCACTGGCCTCACTTGTCTTGGTTGCCCACTCCCGCAAATGGATATCGCGTGGTGAAAGACATTGCAGATATAGAAGCCAACGTTCTCACTGGCGACATGAATCAAGACACAAACGATGCCTTTGGCACGCCATACGAGCAATGGTTGCCAGACGTAACGCCTGCGCCAATAAGTTCCCCGGGCACTGATCCGTTGGCGGACAATACAGCGTGGTCGGATGAATTTGTAAAGAGACGAGATGTTTGGTTCAAAAAATCCACTTATCAAGCCACAATGCAGGGTGCGACGGCTTCCACAATGCTTCCAAACTTCATCAAGCTTGATGATCCAATGGGAATTGGCAGAACGCTAAATCCATACGCCAAAGGTGTGTCAAAAAGTGATGAGTGGGTATTTGGGCCTTTGGATACAGCGACGCAACAATTCAAAGGCACGCCGCGCAACATTGTTTCGCGCACATTCTGCGACACCGACGGCGACGGCTTCACGGATAGTTTTTGGTTCTTGGCGCCTGTGGGCAAGGAACGCAATGTGCGAACAATTATTGGCGTGAGCGTGATTGACAACGCCGCAATGGTGGACTTAAATGTGGCCACGCGCGCCGACCGACGCACCACGGTTGGGTTTACGCCTGCGGATATTGCGCTGGTGACAAGCGAGCCGGAAAATTCACCCAACAATAGTTTGTCCAACGGCAGGAATGAAACTGACACCCTTGTTGGCTTGTTCGACAATCCATATAACCAGACCCTGAACTCTTATGACGATCCAGGCAGTGTGGATGGCTTCACAAGTCCAAGTGGCTTTAGAGTTCAATTTGATGCCTACCGCTGGGCAGGCAATCCAACTTATTACTCGCCGGTCCAAACGGGTACAGGACTGCATGATGCTGGACAACCATCATTCTTGCAGGCACTGGGATTGCGTTCCAACGCGGGTCTGTGGAACGATTATTTCTATGGACAGCCTGTCGCCAATGCAACCATCACTCCACCAACAAATGAGCCATTTAGCGGCAATATGATTGATCTATTTGGCGCAAGCGGCCCAGCACGGCCGAGCCAAGAGAATCCCACGTATCAGACTGCGCTTCCCGCAAATCCGTTGCCAACCACAGTTCGTACAACCACTTTTCGTGCGGGCATACCCAATCAGCCTTTAGTACGGCCAAGTGAGCGAGCACGTTGGTTCCGTTCCGCGGCAACTGGGCAAGGCACCATGTATGCGGAGACGTTAGATGGAACATCAACAAACTTTCAATCCTCAACCGACCTATTTGGCATTCCAGTTCCCACGCGCCGATTTGATGCCAGCGATGAATTGGAACTTCGCGCCTACGCGGGCAACAATAATCCCAGTTCCATGTCGCGCTTGGAACGCAGTCTGAACGCCGATGACAACATGCGCGATGTGAATTATAGAATCGCCGACACCATTCTTCGATCAACTGTGTTGCGCGGTGAAGCGGGGGGCGGACCAGATCAGTTAACCAATCCACAATTATTAAGGGATTTACGCCGCAAGGTGACAGTGGTTAGCGGCCAACGGAATGAAATTATGCCGCCATGGTTGTGGATTGGTAGGCCGTATGGGATTTATAACGGTCTAAATTTTCGTGAAACATTTCAGAATTCCATGCTGTGGCTCGGCTTGCACCCAGAAACACCTGGCCCGCGCGATGAAAATGGCAACGGGCGCATTGATACAGCAGGGGCGTCGACAAGCGAATTGGGATTTGGAAAAGTAGATGTTAAACGCATAGCTTGTTCAAATGATCCATTTCAAGATGGCTCAACAATTAATGAATCAACTGCAAATCCAATTGACGGCCGCGACTTCAACCGAGCAATTCGCTACTTCGAGGAGATCAATCAAAAACTAGATTTGCGCAAGCCATTGCTTGTCACCTTAGATTTAAAAGACACCACTGGCGCGAGCACGCCCGACGGCGTTCCCGACCGAACACCTGATGGATCACTTGATCAATTTATGGCATTGTCTGTGAATGAGCAACGACGTGCCATGCAAGACTTTGTGCGCGAGGCTCGTGGCCGATTGCGCGCGGCGCTACGCATTCATTCACCAATGACGCCATTGGTTGGGCAGTCGTTTGGATTGATCAATACCGAAATGCTTGGCATGAACGATCAATTTGCTGATTACACCGATCGCTTTTATGAGCAATTCTTG
>CALFOZ010000067.1 GCA_937919205.1 uncultured Planctomycetia bacterium | reverse complement strand
CATCATGTGTCTTTTGATCAAACGCAATTATAAGGTCGGGATGGTTGGAATCCACCTTGCGCTTCTTATGCCACTCGTCAGCGCAACTCTTCTTTCCTTCAAGGCATGGAACTTGTATCAAGAAAGCACATCCGCGAATGCTCTGACGAGCCAAGCGACGTTGTTGGGCATGACCTCAATCACAAGCATCTATGTATTTGTGACCATGATGTTGATTCGACCCAAGAAGGAAGAAGAGCCTAGCACAATGGACTTGGAAGAAAAAAAGCTCACGAGCGCGCAATAATTTCTAGCGCAATCATTCCAAGCGCGTTGTAAGAACAATCCGAAATGTGATGCGCCCTAGGCTTGGCAAATTTATCCCAGTAGTGCGCGCACAATCAACTGCGTCAATCCCGCCGCCACGCCCGCGGCAAGATCATCAATCACAATTCCAGCGCCGCCGTGAAATTTCTGCAGGCCGCGGATTGGGGGCGGCTTGAGAATGTCATACGCGCGGAACAAAAGAAACGCGCTACCTGCGGTGATCAGTCCATTATGTAAAGACGCCATGCCGCCCGCGGCAAGCGCCGGAGTCCACACCAACACAAGCGCCACAGCTTGCCCCGCCACTTCATCAATCACAACTTGCGATGGATCTTTTTTTCTGATCGCGCGCTCGGCGGCGTCGCCCCACATCAAGCACATCACGGTGGCCACAAACGCCACGGCCAACATGGTGGCCAACCACACGGAGTGGGACACTCCAAACCAAGCCAAAATCACTGCCAAAATCACTGGTGGCAGACTTCCCCATGTACCCGACGCCGGCCACATGTGGCCAAGTCCGCACGCGGTCACGCCGCACCAACGCATGGCGCCCAACGAACGCAACAATGCTGGCGCGCCCATTGCGCTTCTTTTCTTCAACCAACTCATGGGGTCACCACATGGCGAAACTGATTGAGAACTTGTTTCAAAGGGCGCTTCTTCCATTTGAATTTGAATTTGTATTTTTATTTCCGGGCGCACGCAGGAAAGTAATCGCGCGCCACAACGCCGGAATACCACTGAGCGCCGTCAACACCACCGCCAACCACAACACTACTTGATGTCCCACGCGGCAAAAATCGTAATTCATGATCCACGTTTCACTGGCCGCGAACACGCACCACGGACCCGCCACACTTTGCATCAGCATCTTCGCCTTGCCAAATCGGTCCGCGGGAAATTGTGTTCCCATGCCCTCCAAAAATCCGCGCAAACTGGTCACCAACAATTCGCGCGCCACCATCACCACCACCATCCACGCCGCTATGCCGCTACCAACAATTCGTACATCTGGGTCTCCTGTTGCAAGCCCAGGCGATGCCAAGAAAATAAATGTTCCAAGGATCAAAACTTTGTCCACAAATGGATCCATCACGCGGCCATACGCCGTGACCACGTTCCAGCGCCGCGCCAGCCACCCGTCCAGCACGTCGGATAGCGCCGCAATCACAAAAATACTGCATACCCACCAACCCAGCGCGCCACGCTCCATCAAAGGCGTGCGCCCAAGAAGTTCCAGTAGCGCAAGTGTGGCCACGGCAAGAAGCAATCTCACCGAGGTAATGGCGTTCGGTAAAACTTTCCACCACTGCGTATGCATGTGGGCAATGTAACCCACTCGCTCCAAGGGCGGCTGACTCGCTTTTTGGCAATGAAAATCTTGTACATCTCCAGTCCAAATTTGGCCACGCGTGCAGAAGTATGTGATGTGAAAGCACATGCAACAAGCGCAAATATGCGACCTTTATGTACCGCACATCGACCAAGGAAAATACGAACCTAGAAAGTGCTCTCTACTAG
>CALFOZ010000066.1 GCA_937919205.1 uncultured Planctomycetia bacterium | reverse complement strand
GCGGTTCATGGCGTCTTTCAGTTGTTGGGGTACGTCGGGATCCAAAATATATCGAGTGTCGTTGCGTAGATATTTCGCTTGATAGTCATACACGCCGCCTTGCGCCTGGATCTCGATCAGGGGAAGAACTTTTCCATTGAGAATTCCAACGGTGAATTCGCGGCCAGTTATAAATTCTTCGGCCAAGAGCCGGGGTCGATGGCCTTCAAGTTGTTGACGCGCGGCGGCAAGTTCCTCGGGCGTGTGGCAAATTTTTAAATCCACGCTTGATCCATCGTTGGAAGGTTTGATCACGCATGGAAGCTTGATCGTGATCGGACGATCAATTTGTAGTTCACATGAATCCGGAGTCGGCACGCCAGCGCGGGCGACAACGTTTTTAGTCGCGGTCTTGTCCATCGCCAGTCGCGCGGCCGCGGGACCGCAACCAACATAGGGCCGTCCATCCTGCTCCAAAATCTCCTGAAGCGGTCCGCCCTCGCCCCAGGGTCCATGCAGAACCGGAAAAATCACATCGCCAACAAGGTTGCGCAGATCCCCAAGGTCCAGCCGATCAATCGTAATTTCCTGCACATCCACATTGGCTCGCACCAGAGCGGCGGCCACTTGCGCGCCGCTCTTTATGCTCACTTCACGCTCGGCGTCGGGACCACCTTTAAGCACAATCGCGCGCATTAATTTTTCTCCTTGGGTTCAAATGAGCGACCCCACACGGCCACTTCCATCTCAATTTGCACGCCTTGGCTTTCGCGCACTCGATCTTGAATGATGCGGGCCAGTTCAAGAACATCATTGGCGCGACCGTTCTTCTGCACGCACACAAAATTGGCGTGCTCCGGGCTTACAAACGCGCTTCCATGGGTGAAGCCTTTCAGTCCCGACAGATCAATCAGCCGACCAGCGCTCGCGCGTGTGCCATCGTGGTCGATGGGATTTTTAAACAGGCAACCCGCTGAATTTTCCGCGAGGGGTTGGGAGTTTTTTTTATATTTGTAAATCTCCAAGGTCTTGGTCCGCAGTTTTTCGGGATCCTCCGGCGTCAATGCCAGCAGGGTCCAAAGAATCAATTCTTGCGGTAGCGACGAGTGTCGATAGGAAAATTGAATCGCGTTGCGGGGATGCACCGTGATTTCTCCACGGCTGTTCATGGTGGCCACTGACTCGATGGCGTCGCCAATACAGCCATATTTTCCGCCAGCGTTCATTCGCGTCGCGCCACCCATGCTCGCTGGAATGCCAGCCATTTGGCACATTCCATCCAGGCCTTCACGCACGCAGGTGTTTAAAAGTTTCAGCACATTCACGCCGGCGGGGGCGAGCACGGAATTCGCATCTCCATCGGGTCGCAATGTCCATTGCGTGAAGGCGGGTTGATCCAATTTCACAACCACGCCATCCACGCCTTCTTGCAAAACCAAAAGATTCGCGCCCGAACCCAGCACACGCACGGGCAAGTTCTCCATGGCACAGCGGCGCACAAGTTCACGCAATGCATCCTCTGATTTGGGTTGCACCAACATGTCGGCGTTTCCACCAACTCCAAACCAAGTGTGCGCCGCCAAAGGCGCGTTGGTTTGCACAATGGCGTCCAATCCTTGCGCCAGTGTTGTTGCAACAGTCGCGTTCATGTGGTGTGTGATTTCAGAAAAATATTCGCGGCTCGATAGATTGGTCCGGCGCCCATGGTCACCACAACATCGCCACCTTGGGCCAGTTCATGTAAGCGGGCCGCTCCCGCCTCAATGGTGCCAACGCATTCCACCGTGCCTCCATGCGCGCGAATTCTCTGCGCCACATCTTGGCTTGAGACCAGTGTTCGCTCGATCTGCGCGTCGCGCACAAAATGAATGTCCGTCAACAGCACGTGGTCCGCGGCGCCAAAGCACGCGCCGAAATCCTCCAGCAAAAGTCGCGTTCTGCTGTGCTGGTGCGGTTGGAACAAGCAGATCAAACGCCGCGGATTCGTGGCGTTTTTCAGGGCTTCCAAGGTCACGCGCACTTCGGTTGGATGATGTCCATAGTCGTCATACACGCGCACGTTCTGATCGCCACATTTTCGCTCACCCAAAAATTCAAGTCGGCGATCGACCCCAGTGAATGAAGTCAACGCCTCCTCCACGCTCAAGCGATCCGCGCCAAGTTTCAGCGCCATGATTCCAGCGGCGGCACCGTTGAGCACATTGTGCGCGCCGAACAGGCGCGGGTGCCAGCGCATGATTTCTTTCTTTTTGTGATGCACGCGCGCCAAACCATTGGCGGCCATATCCACCACATAATCCGCGGATGGATGCCAGCCAAAAGTTTCAATCTCCGCCGTGACATCTCGGGTCACGCGCTCGCAATGCGCGCCCTCATGCGCGATCAACAAATATCCACGGTCCGTCGCCGCGGGCAAAAGTGTGGCGAACGTGTTGAACGATTCAACAATCTCGTCCAGCGACTTGTAGCAATCCAAATGATCGCTTTCCACATTGTTGATGATGGCGGTGGTGGGGTGCAGTTTGTGAAATGAGCGGTCAAACTCGCATGATTCGGTCACCAGAAATCCTGGCGCGTGCGAGTAGGGGCCCTTGGACAATGTCGCCGAGCCAGCGCGCGCGCTTCCATGTAAAGCCGTGCAGGTTGCGCCCGCGATGAAGCCCGGATCAAATCCAGCGTGTAGCAAGCACCAAGTCAGCATGCACGTGGTGGTGCTCTTGCCGTGTGTTCCCGCCACGCACACCGCGGTGTGACCCAGTTGCAACAAACCAAGAGCCTGCGCGTAGTTGCGCAATGGAATATTTCTTTTCGACGCCTCGACAAGTTGCGGATGATCAACTTTGGCGGCGGCCGTGGCGATCACCAATTCAATTCCCTCTGGAATCTGCGTTGCATCACCAACGGAAATTTGAAAGCCCTCGGATTGCAATGATTTCACGGCGGGACTGGCCTCGCTGTCGGCGCCACTCACCAAGGCGCCACGCTTGCGCAACAATCGCGCCAGTCCGCTCACTCCAGTGCCACCGGCGCCAACCAGCCAAATCGCGCGCCCTTGCAGACCGCGCGCATTTGAAAACCACTCGCTCAACTGATCGTTCTTCACGCTGATCATCGTAGGAACTTTCCCGGATATTTCGTGCTTCAATTGTGTGATTTGCGCCATGCTCTCACCATCGGCAGAGCAGGGCTTGCGGGTTGAAAACACAATGTTTTTATTGCGCTTGATTGCGCCGCCGTTGGGCGCATTGCGCCGTACAATCCAAGCATGACGGAATCGGTTGCTCCATTGCGGGCTCAAGTTTTACTGATCGACGACGAGGTGGAACACGCCCAAACCATGGCGGACGCGTTGAAGCGCCCGGGTCATATTTGCACCACGGTGCACAACGTGGCGCAGGCGGAAAACGAGCTACGCAACGGCAATTTTGACGTGATTGTCACCGACCTTGTTATGGATACTCCCACCAGCGGCCTGGATGTATTGAAGCTGGCCAAGGCCCATCAGCCAGACGCCGAAACTATTTTGGTCACCGCCCATGGAGATGTTCCAACCGCCAAGGCCGCGTTGCAGGGTGGCGCCTACGACTTCATTGAAAAACCATTGGACGTGATCGTGTTTCGCAACATTGTCCAGCGCGCCGCGGAGACCGTGTTACTGCGCCATCAAAATTCCAACTTGCGTGGCCAAGTCGACGCCGCCTACGGCTTTGAAGGAATTATTGGCGAGTCCGCGGCCATTCGCCAAGTGATCGCCACCATCCGTCAAATTGCGCCAAGCACAATTCCAGTTTTAATCACTGGAGAAAGTGGAACGGGCAAGGAGCTTGTTGCGAGCGCCATTCACAAACATTCAAAGCGCAAGGACCGCCGCTTTGCAACGTTCAACGCGGCGGGTCAAAGCGAGACACTTTTGGAGGATCAACTATTTGGCCATGTGCGCGGCGCTTTCACGGGTGCCGACCGTGACCGCGAGGGCGTGTTTGAATACGCCGACAAGGGCACTTTGTTTTTGGACGAGATCGGCGACATGCCTTTGTCCATGCAACCAAAATTATTGCGTGTGTTGGAAACTGGCGAGTTGATTCGCTTGGGCGCCAACGATCCGCGCAAGGCCGATGTGCGCTTTATCAGCGCCACCAATCAAGATTTAAAAACACGCTCAAATGATGGGCGATTCCGCCAAGATTTGTATTTCCGCCTTAAGGGAGTGGAGATCCATATTCCATCCCTGCGAGAGCGGCGCGAAGATGTTCCGCGCTTGGTCACCCACGCCGTGGGCAAGTGGTGCGCCGAACTCGGTCGTCCACGCCTTGGTGTTTCACAGCCCGCCATGATGCGGCTTACCGCCTACGACTGGCCAGGCAACGTGCGCGAGTTGCTCAATCTGATGCATCGAATCGTGGTCACATGCAACAAATCCGAAATTGATCTTGCCGACATTCCAGATGAGATTCGCTCCAGCGACACGGACGGCGGCGGCACTGTTGGAAGTTTCGCCGGCGTGGGTCTGGACAAATTGGAGAAAGAGGCCATCCGTCAAACCCTGGCGCTCACCCAAGGCAACCGCGAGCAAACCGCGCAAATGTTGGGCATTGGTGAGCGCACGCTGTATAGAAAATTAAAGGAGTACGGACTTCGGTAGCGCCACGCGCAATCCAAGTTTTATTTCATCATGCCATGGATTATTTGGAGGCACATGACGGCGGAACTTTTGCGGGTTCTGTTGTTCACCACAACGGTCATCGTGGTGGTGATCGCGTTCGGCGCCGCCATTAAACCTTTGGCGGATAGCTCGCTCGGCTCGGGCAGTGTGGTGAAGTATGTGGCGCTGGCCATGATTCCAATGCTCCAATTCGCACTGCCATTTTCATCGGGATTTGCTGCCACTTTGGTGTTGCATCGATTTGCCGCTGACAACGAATTGGTGGCCATGTCCACCAGTGGAATTCGTTACCGCACCATCTTCGCGCCGGTGCTCGCGGTTGGTTTGGCGCTTCTCATTGTCATGTTTATTTTGTTGCACACCATTGTTCCGCGCTTCTGGGGACGCATGCAGGACATGTTGGCCCAAGACGCCACTAGTATTTTTCTTGCCGCTGTATCACGCGGAGAGGCGCTTGAAGTTGGACAGGTCAGCATTTACGCCGACACCGCCACCGTGGATCCCACGCCCCCAGACAACGGCGCGGAGCAACGCCTGCTCTTGCAAGGCGTCGCCGCAATTCAAAAGAATGGCGCGGGTGAACAGGTAAGCGAATTCACCAGCGAATTTGCAACGGTCGATGTGCACCGCGGCCGCGAAGGCGTGATCATGAAGCTGGCCATGACCAATGGCTCTGGCTTCAACGCCGCCGAAGGCACCGTGATTTTTGTTCCCACCGCCCAGCCGCAAGCCGTTCAGTTGGGGCGCGCGCTTGAAGCCGACGCCAAGAGCATGACGTATTTCGAGTTGCAAGATGTCCGCAACGATTTGCCCAACCACATTGAAGTTCAGCCCGCGCGTCAAGCTGTGCTTTTGTCCCTCACGCGCGCGCAAGTTTGGCAATGCATCGCGCGCGAACTTGAAACTTCCGGCAAGGTTGAATTGGTGGAGGAGGGCGGCCGCCGTTCGTATCGAATTGAGGGCGGAACGTTGGTCAACGACATCATTTCGCCCAAGAGTCCCGGCACAACAGTTCGAATTGTTGAACTTGATCGCGCCAAGCCCATTCGCGAGGCGGTGTGTTCGCAAGTGCTCATGCCATTTAACAGCGAGGATGCCAGTGATGGGCGCGTTGATTTAATCGCCACAGCTCCTCGCGCCAAAGATTTACTCCGCTCCGAGGGTCTCGCATCACGTTGGCCCGCGCGCATTCAAGGTCTAAGCGCCGCGCCTTGCTCCACAAGCAATATTTCCAAGATTGAATTTGTTGATCTCGCTCCACGAGTCAACGAACTTTCCAAACCAGACTCGGGCGTTCCCAAGTCACTGCAATCAGCGGGCGCTTCATCGCTGGCGCAATTCTTCAAGCAAATGAACAAGGTCAATGTCGACGCGTTCTCGCATCTCTGCCAACGCGCGGCGTTGGCGTGGTCCGCCCCGTTGATTATTTTGTTGGGCGCGTCGCTCGCCGCATGGAAGCGCAACAGTCTGCCGCTCACCATGTATCTCATCGCGTTCATTCCTGGCATTCTCAACATTGTCATGATCGCCGGAGGTCAACAGGTGATCCGCGCGGACAATGTGTTGTGGGGCGTCATTGTGTCCTGGTCGGGCAACGCCATTCTTTTGTTGTGCTCCATCTATGCGTTGCGGCAGTTGGCAAGGAACTAGCGCATGAAGATCATCGATCGATATGTCGCTTCGCGCTTTTTGGTGAACTTCGTTCTTTTGGGCGCGGCGCTGTATGTTTTTGGCGTCAGCGTGGACGTGGTGATTCAAGCGTCGCGCTTTCTTGACGCCGCGGACACCGCGGTGGCGGCGGGACGCTACGGTTCCAGGGCCTTTGCATTCGTGATGATGGTGCTGGATTTTCACGGTCCGCGCATCTTTCAGTTTTTCCAGTTCATGCTTGGGTTTGTCTCCATTGGCGCCATGGGTTTCGCCGTGTCGCAAATGCACCGCAACCGCGAACTCACCGCGCTCATGGCTTCCGGCGTCAAACTCAGGCGCTTGGCCTACGTGCTAATCATCAGCGCGGCGTTTTTGCAATGCCTGCAATTTGTCAATCAAGAATTCATCCTTCCAAATCTTGCGGCGCGCTTGGTGCGCGATCACAGCGGATTAAAGTACGACACCGTGAGTCAATTTCCAATTCCGTTAACCCGCGATGGCCGTGGAACTTTGATCCAAGCGAGAAGTTTTGATCCCGCGCTCAACACCGCCACAGGATTGGTGGCGATTGAGCGTGATGAAAAAGGAAACGCGCTTCGCCGCATCAAGGCCGCCAGCGCAACTTGGAACGCCCAGGATAAAAAGTGGATTCTCAAGGACGGTTCCTACATCGAGCCTTTGAAACCTGGCGATGCAACACAACAGAAAGCCGCGTTCTCAACAAAGTTGGATTCCATGGATTCGGATCTCGGTCCCGAACTTATTTTAAGTCGCCGCTATCGTTTGTATGGACCAATGCTGTCCACGAGCCAAGTGTTTGAGCTCATGAGCCGCGGCGGCGACAATCAAAATCAAGGGGTTCGACTGCTTACGGCGCGCTTCATCGGGCCGATTGCAAATCTTCTTGTTCTTGCGGCAACCATTCCATTTTTCCTGCGGCGCGAGCCTTGCAATATGTTGATTCAAAGCGTGCGCGCCGCGGCATTTTCCATACCCGCCATGATCGGCGCCGCAATTATGTTGTTGGTTCCAACCGAGGGGCTAAGCATTCCAGTCACCGCCGCAATTCCATTCGCATTGCTTTTGCCATTCGCGGCGTACAGGCTCACCGAGCTACGTTCTTAACTCGCGTCCATCCGTCAAGAAGCGAGTCGTCAAAAATCGTCACATTGCGTTGGGCTTGGCGCAGTTGCTTGGCAAGGTTCTCCATATAAATACGTTCTTGCCCTCTGCGGACCGCGCGTTCGGCGACGGCGCGAGTTTCAGGGGAGGTTGTCGCATCGCCTGGTATCTCATTTTCAAATCGAATAAACACATAGCCATTGTCGATCAGCACTGGCGCGCTCACTCCGTCTTTTTGCAAAGACCAAAGTGTTTGGCGAAATGAACTTGGCCAAGTTGGATCAAGCCTGCTCACAGGCAACACCAGTCCGCCACGCGACGCGGATCGATCAGTGCTCAAGTCGGCGGCAACTTCGCCAAATGGTTCGCCCGCGTCAAGTCGCGCGCGGGCTTCGGCGCACATCTTCAGATTTGGTAGCGCCATCACCCGACATTGACGCTTGGGGCCATGCGCTGCGTCGATCAGGGCCTCAACCGCATCCGGCGTAACTTTGACATCATTTTGCACCAGCAGGCGCATTGCGGAATTGCGTTTCAGTAATGATTTCCAGCGTTTTTCGCCAAGTCCCTGCGCCGCGCGCAATTCACTCAGTAGCACAATCGCGCGCGCCGGATCATCCGACAACGACGCCACAAGTTCACGCTCCTCTGTTAGCAGAAGTTCAGCCGTCACATTTAATTTTCGCGCCTTAAGCATTTGATCTAGTTGCCGCTCAAGAAAGAGTTCCTCCAATACCGAAGCGCCCGCGCGCTCCGCAAGCAGGGGTCGTAATTCTTCCCAGGTCACCGCGGAGCCATCCCATAATGCCGGTGGGCGCACCACGGGCGGCGCCACCTCGGTGGCGACAGGCGTTGCTGATTTCGCCACGCTATTTACACTTGCTCCAGAATTGCCAGATGGCGCCAAAGCGGGGGATTGATTCACGGTTGCGCAAGCCACCACGCAATGCGCGGCGCACGTGAAAAAAATCCAACGCCATAGAGTTGACATGTGAACGCCAGAATTATTTTTCACATCAATCATCAGTCTTTCTCGCATGGGTGATACGCTTATGTTCAATGTATAGCCTGCGTGCATTTCTGCTGATTGGATCTTTAGGTATTTGCGTGGCGCCCCTACGTGACAAGGCAACATGCATGGCACATGCCAGCGCCATCGTCAACACAATTCATTCACGCGCCAGCCAAAATGACAATTCCTCGGGCAGTGGCTTTGCAAGCAAGCCCGCCGGTTCCACGCCAATCAACACCGCGCCCATCAACACCCTTCCAATCAAGACCCCGCCAGCACATGCGCCAAATTCTCAGCCCAATTCGCCCGCCTCGGGCTTTCAATCCAAGCCTGGTGGCCAAACTGCTTCAAGCAATCCAGCGCCACAGCGTCCCGCAATTTCCGCGGCGCTCATGTCAAGCTTGCTTAAAAGTTTACTCGTGGCACGCAACGCCAACACATCATTTGCGCAACGCGAGGCGGCGTTGACCCTTGCGCAAAGCGAACTGACTACATTGCCGCTGGCTGATCAGGCGTCGTATGCGGAATTAGTTGCCGCAAGTCGACGGCGCCTGGTGGTCGACATGTTCTTGGCTGGGCAAGGCTAAGGCAAGGCTAAGGTAAGATTAGGGCAAGGGCAAAGAGAATGGGAATGGCGTGCCATCATTTGCGCGCAAGCCAAGTAAAATTTTTCCGCCATTCAATGAAGCCAAGTGTGGCACGGACTTTGACAATTGCATCAACTGGTCCATGTTGATCTTTGGTGAAAGCCATCCGCTGTATCTCCATCGTTCCAGCATTGGAACATCAAGAATGATCGCGTCATATTTTTTTGAAAGCAGGGCGATTGTTTCGTTGACCGTCATCCCATGACATGCTTCAATTGGATTTGTATCCCACACGCTCGACCACGCCAAAGACGCGCCAGACTTGATCCACAACGGCGTGCTCCAGCCAACGCTGAGCACGCGCCACTCAGGGTGCAAATGGTTGATCACCAATTCCGCAGTGAGATTTTTGGACGCATCCTGACGCAGACTTGCGTCGCTTGAGCGTAAATCGCGCCAATCGTCATCACCCTGAAAAAATCCATTTTGCCCTATAAAATAGACAGATCCAGGCGTGTCCGTGACAAAATTCCAGGCTGGCAAACATGCCCAAGCCGCCAAGATCAGCAACAAAGGCAATGGGGCGGCTTGATGCGTAGCCGAGGTCTTGGGCTCGGCCGCGGCGCCTCCAAACACCAGTGCGCTCGCTAGTCCACACATCAACGCAAATGGAATCACCAACGGAATTAAAAATCGACTCTGTAAATGTGTCGCAAACATCCAGCCCAGAACAATGATCGCGACGCTCAACGTCAACGCCAAGGACATAGATCTAGTTGCTCTGCGAAATGTCAAGACAACAACCGAGCACGCGGCTATCCAAGGCAGTGGTCCCCAAAACCATTTCCACGGCTCGCCTCTAGTTGGATTTTCTCCCACACCAAAAATAAAAAGTTGAGTCCACAACGCATGGGCGCGTTGCATCACGGACGCGTCACTGGCATGCGCCTGATTCCAACGCATGGACTGTTCGGCGCTCCACCATCCCAATCCCAATAGATTGCTTGCCAACGGAAAGAATGGCGCTCCGGTGTAGTACCAATTGCGCGCCAGCCAGGGCGCCAGTCCAATGGTCAGCGCCAACGCGCTCCACGCGATTGATTTCCAATTCATCAAATCTCGATCATTCCCCAAAGCCCACCACGCCAACACGGCGGGCACAACTAGAATGATCGAACTTGCTTTACTGCCAACTACAACGGCCACAAGCACGCCAAGCATCAAGCCGCCCCAAAGCCGCGACACTGAGTCGCGCGCTACAACATTCAAAATCGCCGCAAATGCAAGCAAAATCCCTGATTCACTGTACGCCAGTGATCCAACCACAATCGTCCATGGCGTGGCAAGCATGGCGCACAATGCGCCTACTTGTGCGACATGCTCATTTATTTTCAGCCTACGAGCAAGTAGCACCGCGGTGTCCGCAAGAACAAACGCCGCAACCAACAGCATGCTGGCATGTAGCAACTGGCAGGCCACCACGCCATCGCGCGCGTCACTTGACGCGCTCATCAAGTGAAGAAATCCACCTTCCACAAAATTTGGCATGCCTGAATACGCTAGAAATTCCAGCGGGCGAATCGCGCCAACAGCTAGCCATTCTTTGGGGGCTTGCAAGTGATATTCCAGCGCGTCGTAACCGCCAAATTCCGTGCTCCACATAATTCCTGGTGAAACACTCGCAGAAATCAACAATGCGGCGACCGCGGGAAGCGCCGGCCACCACCAAAAGTTGTTCGCGATTTCTTGCGGTTGTAATTCGCGCGCGCCAAAAATAAATCGAAGCGCAAAGATCCATCCTGGAATAAGAATTCCAACCGCAATCAATCCACCCAGCAATCCCAGCAATCCCAAAGATCCCAGCCATTGATCGGCAACCAATTGAATCGCAATTCCAAACGCGCTCGCCAGCGCGTACGCATTCACTCCACGACCCAAAACTTTTTTGTTGACCATCACTCCCAACCCAAATGCGCTCAGTATCCAAGCACCGCATTTCCAACCGCTGAATATCCACACTTGAAATAATTCAAATCCACAATTCAAACCACCAAGCGTGATTGCCAACACAGCCGCGGATACTGCCGTCAATGCCGCGCCAATCGCCAATGAATTCCATCGCAGGGGTTGCATTGGCGGCATTGTCCCTAAATATCGACCAAATGTTTAGTTCTCTCATGCTTTGAAGCCTCTCTAGCCGATTGCAATCAGCGGTCACGGATGACCGCTGATGCCCGCAAGGGCCAATGCGTCAAGGATGGTGGCGACAGGAGGTCGTATGCAAGTAGAAACAACACGATTTGGAAGCGTTGAGGTGGATGATTCCCGCCTCCTTCATTTTCCCGCTGGACTTCTAGGCTTTGGGCGAGTGCATCAATTTGCGCTTTTACAGCCCGACGATCGAGGCGTGTTCTTTTGGCTTCAAAGCATTGAAAGTCCGGATGTTGCATTTGTGGTCACGGATCCACGGCTTTGGTCCTCTGACTACACGGTCTCCATGCGCCGCGAGCAGAGCGAGGAGATTGGTTTGCGCGGCAACACCACGCCAGAAATTCTTGTGATTGTGAATCGACGTGAGAGCGGCATCACCGCCAACATGCAGGGACCATTGGTGATCAATCCAGAAAATAGAACTGGAATTCAAATCGTGCTCACCGATCGTCGCTGGACTACCCGTCACGAACTTGTGTCTGTGTCGCCAGTTGCGCGAACTGTATCCGCGTAAATTTAAACATCGCACTCATTTTCTCTTCCAACACATCATTTCATGCTTGTCCTTTCCCGCCAAATTGATGAACGCATTGTGATCGGTGATGACATTGAAATTGTCATCGTTGATATTCGTGGCGACAAAGTCAGGCTTGGAATTGTTGCGCCAACCACCATTTCCGTTCATCGCAAAGAGGTGTATGAAGCCATCCGCAAGGAGAATGAGCACGCGGCGACATTGCGCGGCGATGTGCCCATGATTCACGCCCCAAGTCCTGCGCCGAACCACGCGCCCGACAGCTTGAAGCGTTTGGCCAGTGGACCCACTCCAGATATGAAGCAATTTCGCCGCGAAAGCGCCTGAAATTTCTCGGCATCGCGGCCGATCATTTCACTGATATTTTAAAATCACGAAATAAAAACCGCCGAGCGAAATGCTCGGCGGTTGTATTCACACAATTATTTTTTAGGCCGCGCGCGCTTTGGCCGCCAAGTGCTTCTTGGCCATGTCAACCAATACATCGAATGTGGTTGGATCTTGAATTGCAAGTTCGCTGAGCATCTTGCGATTCAGCAGAACGCCAGCGCGTTGCAAGCCACCAACAAACAAACTGTATCGATAGTCGCGCATTCGGCACGCCGCGGTCAAGCGGGCGATCCAAAGTGAGCGCATGTCACGTCGACGAAGTCGTCGATGCGTCCAAGCATTTCGGCCAGCGCGCATGAGAGCGACTTTGGCTTGTTGCTTATGGCGGCTTTTTGTTCCGTAATAACCTCGTGCTTGGCGTAGAACGCGGCGACGAGCTTGTGTGCGGGCTGCTCCTTTACGTGCGCGTGGCATGGATCAATCCTTCCCGCCGGTTGCGGCTGGTCGTTTTGCGGTCCGCAAAGAGCGTCCCAACATTTTTGATAAAGCAATCAGGTCAGTCGCGCCTAGATATCGCGACTTGCGATAACTCTGCACGGTTGTGCCCTTTTTATTGCTCTTAAGATGACGTGAATTTGGAGAATGAAAGCGCACCTTGCCTGTGCCGGTCACTTTGATTCGCTTCAGTAGTCCTTTATGGCCTTTTTGCATTGTGTTCGCCGCTTTCCTTGAGGGGTCGAAGAGTGTAACGAAATTGCCCGTTTGGTCAAGCGATCCATGGGGCAAACATTAAAAAACCCATAAACGAAGGCTTTTTGTGGGGCTTGAAATTTATTGCGCCAAGAAAATGTCGTTGTTCAGGGTGGCGTGGGGGGCCAATGGGATCGACTCGGAATCCTTCACCCCGTTGGGCAAATAAATGTTGTCCCCGTTGATATGTGGACTGGCCAACCAAACAATTGACAAATCCGTGAACAAAACATTCTGCCCACGCTGTTGATGGTTCATTGAGCACGGCGAAGTGGACGGTGGAATATTCGCCTTGTGTCCCATTCGAATTCTAAGAATCACCGGGTTCGCATCCGCGGCCAATGGAGTTCGACCCATTGCGTTCAGTTGGAATGGAGTATTGGCGCTTGGCATCCGAAACGCGAATGTTCCGCAACCCGGTCTTGATGCGCAAGCGGGGCAGTGAATTGAATCATGCTTGGCATATCCATTGCGTTCGAGCAACAACAAGTGGCCGCTGTGGTCATAATTGTTCCAGTCCATTTTTGAAGTGTCGGGTGATTCAAACAATCCACCTAAACTCGCGGTCGCTGGAAGATTACTGCGATGATCGCCTGAGTAGGCGGCAATGCTGGCGCCCAAGGTGCGAAGATTGTTGGCACAATTTTGTTCAAGCGCGGCGTTGCGTATTCGTTGCGCGATTGGCCAACCCACGCCAGTGGCGATCAGCGCCACCGCGGCCACGGCTCCAAAGTCGGCCCACTGAGTTCGCTTGGTCCAACTGGGCGTATGAATTTCCATTCGGTCACGAATGGATCTTTCTTCGCGTGCGATGCGGGCAAGAGTCGAATCCACAAGCAACATGTCGGGTTGCTCAATTGGGTATGAGTCCAGTTTTTTTAATAGTTGAAGCGCCGCAAAGAGTCGCTTGGATTCCGCGGATTCATTGGCATTTTCAATTGATTGCACAGGATCGACCAAGCCAGCTTCCAGCAACGCGTCCACTGCGCGCCGATCCTCTTCAGAGAGAGAAGGTGGGTGGTTGTCAGATGGAATCATGAGTGATCCTTGGAAGTCTCATGCGTTGTTTGCGTCCAGCCATCAGCAAATAGCGCGACCGCGGAATGCAATCTGCTTTTCACTGTTCCCAGTGGAATGCCAAGCATGTCGGCGATTTGTTGGTAGCTGAAGCGCTGGAAGTACGCCATCAATAAAATTTCCCGATGCAATTCTGGAAGGGCGTCGACAACTTTTTTAACGCGCGTTGATTCTTCAAGCGAGGTCATGGCATCACCGGGTTGCGAGTCCGTGGACGCCACAACATCAAGCAGTGTGAATTCAGTGTCGCCATGACCCATTGTCTTGTCCAAACTTAAAGCGGCGCGACGCTTGTGATGGCGATACCAATCACGAGCCTTGTTGGACGCGATGGTGTACAGCCATGGGCGAAGTTTGCGCGTGACATCAAATGATGCCGCCGAAAGATGTATTTGCAAAAACGTTTCTTGGAACACATCGTCAGCCGCGGAGGCCGATCCCAAAAATCGTTGCAAGTAGCGGTGCAGATCCGATCGATACCGCTCCAACAACATAGGGAAAGCCCGCTCATCGCCCGCTTGATGCGCGATCATGAGGTTCTCATCGGAAATTTCATCGCCCTCAAGCTCCACAATGGAGATCGTAGTGTCATTGCTCACAGGTTTGACTCCGTGAAGGGCGGCAAATGGATGCAACGAATCATGTGGAAACGCAGTCATAACACTTGCTACGATGCCTCGTGTTTCTCTGTTTGACAGGATCGCTTAATTTTTAGGAGTCTTGAAGATTTATGGGTGTGCCAATAAGCCAAATGTGGACCGTTGCGAGTTATGTTCTTAAGCAAAGATTTGCCGGGCGCAAGCGATATCCGCTGGTTTTAATGCTTGAGCCACTCTTTCGTTGCAATCTTGCGTGCGCGGGTTGCGGCAAAATTCAGTACCCGGCTCACGTCCTAAAACGCCAACTTACGGTTAAGGAATGCGTTGACGCCGTTGAGGAGTGCGGCACTCCAATGGTCAGCATTCCTGGCGGCGAACCACTTTTGCACCCGGACATCAAGGAGATCGTGCAGGCGCTTGTGGCGCGCAAGAAGTACATCTATCTCTGCACCAACGCGCTTTTATTGCAGGAAAAACTAGAGGCTGGCACATTCAAGCCCAGCAAATATTTAACTTTTAGCGTGCACATGGACGGTCAAGAAGAGAACCACGATTTCGCGGTGTGCCGCGAAGGCACGTACAAAAAAGCCGTGGATGGAATTCGCTTGGCGGTGAAGATGGGTTTCCGTGTCACCACCAATACAACGCTCTTTGAAGGCGCCGATCCAAATTCCGTGCGCGAATTCTTTGATGAGATGATGGCCCTTGGCGTTGAAGGCATGATGATCAGTCCGGGCTACGCCTACGACAAGGCGCCCGATCAATCTGGTTTCTTGAAGCGCAAGGAGACCAACGAACTCTTTGAGATGATTCTTTCCAATCGCAAGAAGGGTTGGAAGTTCAATCAAAGTCCGCTGTTCCTGGAGTTTCTCATGGGCAAGCGCACGTATGAATGCACGCCTTGGGGCATGCCCGCGTACAACGTTTTTGGTTGGCAGAAGCCTTGCTATTTGTTGCAAGAGGGTTACGCCGACACATTCCAAGAATTAATCGATGAGACTGATTGGGCCAATTACGGCCACGAAAGCGGCAACGCCAAGTGCGCCAATTGCATGGTGCACAGTGGCTATGAAGCCACGGCGGTCGATCACACTTTCTCTGGATTTCAGGGCATTTGGGGCAATATTAAGGCAATCGTATTCAACCGTTACGCCAATCCTGGCGCGAGCAAAATGTTGAAAGCCGAAAGCGCAAAGCCACACGGACCCATGAAGCATTTGGTTCAACTTGGTTTGGCGCAGGATATTCATCGCCCCGCGGCGTGAGTATTTAAAGTTGATTGAATAAAATTGTTGACGCGTTCTTTGCGGACGCGTCAATATTTTTTTGCGCGCCTTGCGTGTTCTCTATGAAGTCCTTCACCATTTTAAAGTCTTTCACGCCGCGAGAACTTTCCACGCCACTGCTCACATCCACCGCCCACGGGCACGCTTGTGAAATTGCGGTCGCAACATTTTCTGGCGATAGGCCGCCAGCCAAGATCAATGGAAGTTGAGATGTCCAAGGCGGTTTGGGACGTTGCCAATTCCAGCCTTCACCCGCGCCAGCGTTTGGGGCATCAACAAGCAATGCGCTGATGTGTTCATTCGGGCATTCTTGCAATTGGTTGAGTTGCTCAATGGAGCATCCCAATATCCGTTTTCGATCCGGCCCGCCAACGAATTCGTACACCTGGATTGGACCAGGCCAAAGGCGCAATTCTTGGGTGGGCACATCCGACCAATGTCGTAGCACCAAGACGGGGGTTACGCTGGCAAGCACGAGTTGGGCAATCGCAAGCGAATCTTGAAAGGAAATGCGCCTCGGCGACGCGGGCGCGACCACAAATCCAACCGCGTCCGCACCAAGTTCAGTTGCCCGCATGGCGTCATCAATGGATCGAAGGCCACAAATTTTCACCAATGTTTTCAATTTAGCGCTTCGATTTGGCATGCAAATAGACTACGATGATTCATCAATCTTGAGAGACCCAATATGAGTATCGCAACACCAGTAGCACCCACATTTGACAAAGGCCTTGGAAACACCGTCGCCGCGGAAACGCAGATGTCGTTTATTGACGGCGGGCGAGGCGTTCTTGAATATGTTGGAATTGAAATTGACGCACTCGCGCGCAACAGCACATTTGAAGAGACGGTGTTCTTGTTGTGGAACCGGCGCTTGCCAACCCAATCGGAGTTGAACGCGTTCAGTGGGCAACTTCGCGCCGAGTACGCGCTGTCTCCAACGCTTGTGAATCTTATCCGCGAAATGCCACGCAATGCGGGACCAATGCATGTGTTGCGCACGCTTGTCAGCGCGCTCTCTTTGTTTGACACCGAAGTCGAAGATGAAAGTATTGAAGCCAACAACCGCAAGGCCATTCGACTGCTCGCCAAAACGCCGGCGCTTATCGCGGGCTTTGATCGACATCGAAAGGGCAAGCCAATTGTGGACGCCGATGCGACGCTCACCATGGCGCAAAATTTCTTGTACATGCTCAATGGCGCCAAGCCCACCGAGTCAATGGCCAAGGCGCTTGATGTGTGCTTGATTTTGCACGCCGATCACGGCTTGAACGCCAGCACATTTGCCGCTCGCGTGACTATTTCAACTCTCAGCGACATGTACTCGGCGATGGTCACCGCAATCGGAACGCTCAAAGGCCCGCTTCACGGCGGAGCCAATGAGGAAGTGATGATCATGTTGAATGAAATTGGAACCATTGAGAATGTGGACGCCTACATCGCAGAAAAACTGCGCAAGCGCGACCGCATCATGGGTTTCGGTCACCGTGTGTACAAGGCCATCGATCCGCGCGCGACGTATTTAAAAACATTCTCCAAGCAAGTCGCCGCCGACACCGGCAATTTGAATTTGTTCGAGATGAGCCGCCGCATAGAGGAGATCATGGACAAGGAAGTTGCCGCCAAAGGCATCTATCCCAACGTGGACTTTTATTCCGCCACCACATACCACTCCATTGGAATTGACTTGGATTTGTTCACATGCATGTTCGCCATGAGCCGCATTGCTGGTTGGGCTGGCCATTGCATTGAGCAACTTGATGGCAACCGATTGATTCGGCCAAACGCCGCCTACATCGGACCGCACCAACAGGTGTACGTGCCAATCAATCAGCGCTGAAATTGGCGCAATGGGAACCGCCCCAATTCACTTCGTCCGTCGTTGCGGGTGAATGTTTCTGTGCGCGCTCAAGAGAACATATGTGCACCATGAATAGCATTCGCTATTCTGCTTGATGAATGTCCAAGGGAAATGTATTTCTTTTGTCAGGCATAATGGGAGCAATGGCAACTAGTGCCCTTGGTCAAAACGTAAACATTTTGGCCAACAATATTCAACGTCAGTTGAATTCCGAGGACGCGCAATATCGCCAGGATTATTTCAAGGAAACGCCGATCTCCGAGCGAATACTTTTGGAGGCGGGTGGAACGTTTCGCTATGCCTACAACATGATTCAAAATTCGCGCAGTCAAAGCCAATATTTGACCACGCCAGATCTGCGATTATTTCTTCGCGCCGAGCTTGATGGCGGTTTGCGTTTCTTTGGGCGGTTGCGTTTTTTGGACAATGAGTGGGACACCAACGGCAGTCGATTTCTAGCGCCCGACGCCAAGGAACGCGGGTGGCAAAATCCAATTGGCGAAATTTATTGGGGCACTTTTGATCTTGGTGGATTTACCCAAGCATCAGCGACGGAATCACGGCAGTTCAACATTGTTGTCCAAGGCGGTCGCAACTACGTCATTTGGGGTCAGGGATTAATTTTAAGTAATTACATGTACGCGGTAAAAACTGAACTTTCATTGGGCGATCTTGGCGTGGAGGGAATGTTCGCTCAGACCGCGGGCCAAGACACCGTGGATTGGGACACCTCGCGGCCAGGCTTTGACACCGACACATCAAGGATTTATTCCGGCATGAAGATTGATTGGAAAGGTTTCGCCGCCCACAAACCCTACGTGTATGCGTTGTGGCAAACCGATCAAAATGGTGGCCAACAAAGTAATCTTGGATCTTCTTCATTTCCAATTCCAACCACATTTAATTACAACAGCGGCTATGTGGGTGGCGGTAGCACTGGAAGCCTGGGGCCAAATTTGGTGTATCGCGGCGAATTTGCCTATGAATTTGGCTCCACGTTGACGGATCCACTTGATGCGACAAGTCCAAGTCTGACACAGCCACAACAGGAAACAGAGATTAGCGCCGCCGCCGGTATTGCCGGGCTCACCTATTTGTTGCGCGACGAAGGCGACACTCGTTTGGATTGTTCCGTTCTCGCGGGAAGCGGTGACAAGTATCGCCTAGATAGCGGCACAACATTTGGCGGCATCGCTCCAAACCATGTCGACCACTCGTTCAATTCACTTGGCTACATCAACACGGGATTTGCATTGGGGCCCGATCCCGCAAATTTGCTCTGCCCTTCGCTGGGATTCAGCACCAATCTCTTGCCATCTGTTTCATGGGCCAAGGATCTTCGCTTGGGAGTAACCAGTTACTTGTTCACCAAGATCGACAATCAAGCGCCTATCAATATTCTTACACGGCCAGGAGGTTCCAATTTGATTGGCGGCGAAATTGATACCACATTGGATTGGCGCATCACAAGCGATATTAATTTCAATATTCGCTACGGTATTTTCATGCCAAATAGCAGTGTGTTTTACGATGACCAAGGCGATATCCGGCAATTTTTCTATGTGGGGGCCACCTATGCGTTTTGATGTCCTGCCACGATTGACATGTGTGGCTTGCGTGATGGCGCTCAGTGCATGCCAGCCCTACATGCTGAAGTCATCTGCGGTTGATAAGTTCGCCGCGCCACAACAGGAAATTGAATTTCTTGACGCGCTTGAAGACATGCCAGCCGTCACCAACAACGACGCGCTACATGGATTGCTGATTATTGAAGATGGACAAGATCTCTCCAATGATTATCAAGAACGCGTAGCCCAAGGCATCCGTCGCAAGTGGTTGGACAGTTCATTTGATCTGCCCGCCAACGCGGCCGCGCATATTGGTTGGATGGCGGGGGCCGGTTGCCGAATTATGAAGGTTCAGGGTGGAGTGACCATGATGATCTTTGGCCCCATTGATCGCTACGCGTTGAAGGAATTGATCTACATGCAAATTCTTCCATTGCGCACAGACAATCAGTCGCTTAGCGGCGCCGAGTTTATTGATTACATGAATCGTCTTGAGCGCATCGCGGGGCGAGCCGCTTTGAACCCGGGCGAGCTTCAACTTGATCAAACTGCTGGGCAGTCCGCGGTTACTCCGGGCAACGAGGCAGCAATTCAAGAGGGTAGTTTGCCAGCAGAAGGACCTCTTGAGGAGCCGCTTGTGGATGAGCCAAATCCTCAGCCCAAGGCCGCTGTAGTGCCAGAATCTACCCCTATTTCCCAGCAATTTCCTGAACCTGTGAATTCTGGGTCTCCAAAGTAGTTATCTGACTTGCATTTGAAAAATTGTAATAGATATTGGTTAGATAAGATTCAAATTATGACAATTTCCAAGTATTAAATTAGTTTGTTTGCAGTAGATGAATTTAGGAAGTGTGCAATTATGAAAACAATCAACACCATACATCTTGCGGGTGGAACATTTACCTTGGCCATGACATTGGCTGTGGCATCCGTGTGTCAATTAAGTTGGGCTGATGACATGACGCAACCGGTTGCGTCCGTGGCCTCTAGTGAGTCAAGTGAAGTCAAGTTGCAAGCCATCTTCATGGATGTGCAGGGCAAAGTGCGATGGCGCACCAACGAAGATTCGCCTTGGATCGAGGCCAAAGTGAACGACCTGCTTGAGGTGGGTGCCGAGATTAGAACAGGACTAAAGAGCCGTGCGGGACTTCGTGTGGGGCAGAATGCAACCATTCTTGTTGATGCTGGAACCACATTTCAATTACCAGTGATCCTTCAAATTGGCGAGCAGTTTCAAGAAGGGTCTGTTCTGCGAACCGTAGCAACCGTAAAAAGTGGCCGCGCTGATTTCAAGGTGGATCATGTGGGCTTTGCCAACGACTTTAAAGTTGTCACGCCTCAAACAACGTTGTCGGTGCGTGGAACAGGTTTCAATCTTGACTCAGGACAGCTGATGGGAATGGCTCTTTCTGGCGCAAGCACAAATACAATCAATGCGATTGAGGTGACCTATGTTGCGGCGAACATGTCGTACTTTGTCTCTGGTCAAGGCAAGACATCTTCCGAACCAGGCAAGCAAGATCCCGTGCAGAACGCATGGGTGAGCACCATTGGTCCGCCACCAATCGCCGGAACCATGGTCAGTCAATCCGATGTTCAACAGCAAGTCGCGCAAGGCATGGCGGGCGCAAATCCAAGCTCAAATATCCAGCAAATTCAGCAAACGCAGGCCGGTGAGGCGAATGAGAACGCCATTGATACCGCGCTTATTCTGGCTTCAGAAACGGGTGGTGGTGGAGGCGACAGTGGATCCGGGTATTCGCTGTATCAGTCCGAAGCTCAATCCACCGAGCAGGGCCTGTCATTATTAAATAGCGATGCGCAGAGCAATAAAAGTTTAAGCAATACTGACTTGCAGAGGTTTAACAACAACTTTGCGGTCTACGAAAATGGTCAATGGACAACTTCTTTGCGTACTTTGAACACGGTGTGGAATGGATCTGATAGCGCAGGGAGAGACGGAAAATTCACGTATGGATTCACTTCAGACATTGGCGCGCGCGCGATGTTGGATGATTTAAAAAATTCTTCCACCGCGGATCTTTTGACATCGGATACCACGTTGAACTTGATCAGCTTTGATGCCAGCCGCTACTTCAATGATGAAGATTCCAGAGATACCAAGGACAATACCGGCGATGCCGTCATTTTGACTGCGGCTTTCAAAGACGGAGCATTGTTGAATGGCGCAACAGATAGTCTCTGGTCACTGAGCGAAAGCGCAAGAACAAAGTTGGGTATTGCTGTGGGACTCGATTCGAGTGTTCAGACAGCATTTAAAAGTGTCAAAGATTCGTATGGTCGTTTACAAGTGGCCCAGCAGGCCTTGGATGGGCTGAGCACTGGAAGCGCATTTTCTGTGGGGTACACCACTGCATTTACAAATCAATTTGCAAAGTTAAATGGATTTCTAACCAACTTGCAAAATTTAATTGGTACTTCCACAAGCGTCCAGTCAAAGGAGGCGTATGCGCAACTTGCGGGGGTGTTGAATTCCGCGGCTGTTCACGTGCAATTCGGATTGGCGGCCGCGCAAACAGCGCGTGACAATTACAACAACGCCAGTAGTCGCGCGACACAGCAGTTGTTCCAAGCCGAGGAATTGAAATACTTGGATGCGGTGCGAATTCGTTTGGAATCGATCGCATATTTGACCAAGGAGCGAAAGAACGCGGACGGTTCCGCCGCGCCTGACGGACCCGATGGCATCAAGGAATTGGCAGAGCAAATCATGCAGAATTTCAACGGTGCGAATAATCAATTTGCCTGGGGTAGTTTCAGCGACTTCGCCCGACCGCATGTGGTTGCGGCAGGAATTGACTCGGGTGCAATTCAGGCGTTGGCTAGTTTGTCTCAGTTGGATTCTAATTTGGCACAAGAACAAATTAGAGATGGCAGTGTAAATAAATTAGCAATTGATCTGCAAGTAGATATTCTTACCCAACAGGTTAATTTGATGTCAAATAAAACCTATGGGGAAGAATCTGGAAGTCGATCCAGCCAAATTTCCATGTTTCAATTTGAAAGCTTAAGTTTTGGGCATTTGGCGGACTCAAACGCGCACAAGTCGGCATTTGACATACTGATGTCAAATAATGCATCTCAGAGCGAATTGCAAAATGATTTGGGTGCTTTGAGCGACTTGAACGATATCTATACGGGACCGAATTCATTACAGGTGCAAGCTGAAAATACGCTCACTCAGATCATCGACCATCATGATTCGGCAACTGATGCCAAGAATAAAATCGATCAGTTGACCACGAACTACAACACTTTTTTAAATGATGCCCAGGCAAAGGCGGCCCAAGCAAATGCTTTGAACTTGGATCACTTTTCCCAAAGCACTCAGACGGCGAATAAGTATCTGCAAGATTTTATCGCCATCAAGGGAGCAAACACCACGGCCAGCGCGCAAAATGCCTTGACAGCCATTACCGCCTTGGTGGGACAGCACAATGCATATGTGGCGCAGGCGCAAACTGCGGTGCTAGATGCTCAAAGTGCATCCGTCGCCGCCGGTACGCGAGGTCAAATGGTGTTTATGAACGCCGTCGCCACGCAGATTAGTAGAGCCGCTGACATTCAGATAGATGCAAACTTGTCCATGTTGAAGATTGCCACAAATGGCAGTGCAATTCGAGAAAATTATAATGATGCCAAGACCGATTACGACGCGGTCTCACCCCCAAGCAACTAAATTGCAATCACCTGTTGGTTTGCGTATTGGCTTGCGGATTCAAATCAAATTCTTTCATGATGATCTCTGTTGGCGGTTGAAATTTTTGTAGACTGCCATTGTGAAAAGCATTCGCTGGAGCGCGGTGTGGATTGGGTGCGCCGTTGTGGCAACGGTGTTGGCATTGAATTCCATTGGCGTGTTTCGCTGGCTTGAAGATTGGACTATTGATCTGCGGTTTCGCTATGGTCGTTGGGAAATTGAGGACCCCGGCGAGCAAATCGCCTTGGTGGCGATTGATGATCCCAGCCTTGACACCATCGGTCGTTGGCCGTGGAAGAGATCGTTGATGGCGCAGGCAACAGATGAAATTGCGCGCGCTGGCGCCAAGACAATTGCCTACGACATTTTGTTTGCCGAACCAGAAGAGGACACCACCGGGGATAAGGAATTATCCGAAGCCATGGCCAAGGCGAATTGCGTTGTGGCCCTGGCCATGCGCGAGGAAAAAGTGTTGAATCCGGTGTGGGAAACGTCTAAGGGGCAACAGCAACTTGCCGCATTTACAAACGCCGTCGCGGCAGGCATGGACAGGGATATCAATGTCATCATTGCGCAAGCGGGAATAGTTGAGCCATTCAAGGCGCGGGTGCTTGATCGACCCGCGGCCCTGAAGGGGTTGGCGGCCTTGATGTATTTGGAACAATTGCGCAAGCAAGGCAAGTTGCCAAAGACCTTTGATGAGTTTGTGAACGTGATGTTGGGTGGTGGCGCAAGCACAAAATACATGGGTGAATTTGCGGAGAAAAAAACGTTGGAGCGAGTGTGGTTG
>CALFOZ010000065.1 GCA_937919205.1 uncultured Planctomycetia bacterium | reverse complement strand
AAACTTGACAAAGCCAACGCCACTCTTCGAGTGACCACGCGAAATCCCCGCGAGGCGTACAAGCGTAATGCAGGGATATTTCGCTCATCCACGGCAAGCAGGATACTGCGTTGAGCATATTTTGCGGCAAGAAACAAAGCGTGGTCCAGCAAATGCGCGCCAAGTCCCTTGTGGCGCGCTACTTTTGCCAAACCAAAGTACGCAACCTCCATGCAATCCGCGGCGGGAGTGCAATTCACAATTGAAACCCCCGCATTCACGCCGTTGATTTGCAAAACTGTCCACAGTCGCGGATCAAAATTTCCGCCGCGGCGATGGCCATCTAAAATATCTTTGGCGTGGCGCAACTTGGACAAGCCAGGACAATCAAGCGAATCTTCGTACGTGTCCTCCAGCAACTCCATCATGGCTTGATCGGTGATGGGCTGTGATGTCAACACAACATTCTCCAGCGCAAGTGGTTGCTTGGCGCCGCGGCTATTGGATCGCTCCATGGAGACCAACAGGGCAAGATCAATAAATCCCGCGTCTTTGAGAACGCTTAACTCCAAATCATCGCCAGGCTCCGCTAGGTATTGAATTAAATCTATTTTCCCATCCGCAATAGCGTGTGCAACCATGCTCTGGATCAACACAGTTGTTTCGGCGGCTTGTGTGCGGTTAAGAATTGGCGAAATCAATAACGACGCCGTTCGCCCTGGATTTTCCGACAATAAAGCCGCCGCAATCAACGTGCCGCGGGAGTCCACGCGTTGCCATAAGTCCTTCAGGGATATGCCCTCACGATCAGCGGCTTGTAAAAAACGGCTACTTTCAGCGCGGCGTTTGCCCAGCAATTTCTCCAGGGCGGGCAACCTTCTAGAGGGCTCCACGGGCTCAGAACGATTATCCATAGTGGCATCCATATTGGCATACATGTTGGATTGTGGGGATCACAAAAATAGCGTAGCACCGATTCAGGGTTTCTTGCGTATTGGTTACCATGATCCCGATGCTTTCCTTCGTTGTAATGTTGATGGTTGCCATTGATGCCACCACTCCGCCCGTCGCAGATCCAGTCGTGCCGTCGGCGCGCATTCGCAACGCCGACGAGTGGATGATGGATTATCAAGGTGGACCATTGCGTCTGTTTAAAGATGCCGAGACGGGCGAGCAATTTTGGTACGCCACATACACCATTGTCAATCGCACCAAGCGTGAGCGAAGCATCGCCCCGCAGTGGGAACTACTTGATGAGGAGGGGCGTCTCTTTAGCGCCGGCGAAGGAGTTCCTAGGCGTGTTCAGCGCGCGATTCAATCTCTGTTGGCCAATCCGTTGCATGAAGATCAATCATCTTTGATTGGCGACATCATGACTGGCGAGGAAAATGCAAAGAGCGGCGTTGCGATTTGGAAAGCTGGACCAGATGTCAAGCGATTTTCAATTTTGATCACGGGGCTTTCCAATATTAAAAAACCGTTCGTCGATCCCTTGACCAAAAAAGCAATCATTCTGAAGAAGACTTGGCGGCTGGATTATCAAATGAATTGCGATCGAGTGGCGTTGATTGGCGCGGTGCCGTTGGCGGCATCCAGTGACGAGCCAAATCCACGTTGGACCATGCGCTAATTGCTTCAGCAGGTTTGAGTGGTTTTTTGGGGGGCTGGCCGCATATGCGCTCCGTTTAAAAAACCTACAAAGACCCGCCTGAAAGGCTTGGCGAAATTGAAATTATTCGCTAGACTGTCCGACTCAGAATTTCTGGCAACGCTTTTGAAGGAATCAAACTATGGCACACAAAAAAGGTCAAGGCTCAACGGAAAACGGTCGCGACTCCAACGCGCAACATTTGGGCATCAAACTTTACGGCGGCCAAGTCGCTCGAACTGGTTGCATTATTTTGCATCAGCGCGGCACCAAGTGGAAGCCAGGCAAGAACGCGTTCCGCGCCAAGGACGACGCCATCATGGCGGGCGCCGATGGCAAGGTGGCTTTCCGCGGACGCTTTGTTGACATTCTTCCTGTGAACTAATTCGCACGCGTTGCAATTCATCCAACACAGTTGAAGCGACATATTAACCCTTAGGGTCGGATCGATGAAATATGCTTGTTGATCGTGCGCAAATCATGGTGCGATCTGGCAAGGGCGGTGATGGCGCAAGCCACATGCGCCACGAGAAATCCAATCCCAAGGCTGGTCCCGACGGCGGCGACGGTGGTGACGGTGGCTCCGTGACAATTGTGACCGACGCGCACTCGGACACTCTGCTTGCGTTTCGTTATCAACGACATTTTTTCGCGACCGATGGAGCGAAGGGCTTGTCCAAAAGTTGCCATGGCGCCAATGGAAATTCCGTGATTGTGCGGGTGCCGTGTGGAACGCTGGTGTTTGACGACACCACTGGCGAGTTGTTGTGCGACATGGTGCAACCGGATCAAGAATTGGTCGTGGCCAAAGGTGGCAAGGGCGGGTTGGGCAATGAGAATTTTAAGACCAGCACGCATCAATCACCGGCGGAGTTCACGCCAGGCGAGCCATCCATTGAGCGCATGTTGCGCTTTGAATTGAAATTGATCGCCGATGTTGGTTTGGTTGGATTGCCCAACGCAGGCAAAAGCACCATGCTTTGCGCGTTAACTCGCGCCGAGGCCAAGATTGGCGCCTATCCATTTACCACGCTTTCTCCGCAACTTGGCATTGCGGAATTGCCGGGTGATCGCCGCTTGGTGTTCGCGGATTTGCCTGGATTGATCGAGGGCGCATCCGAAGGCGCCGGTTTGGGATATGAATTTCTGCGCCACATTGAGCGCACGCGCGTGATCTTGCATTTGGTGGATATGGTTCCAGATGATGGCTCTGATCCGATCGCCAATGTGGAGTTGATCCGCAACGAGCTCGCGGTGTTCAGCGCGGAATTGGGCGCCAAGCCGGAGCTGTTGGTGTTGAACAAGGTGGATTTAATTCCGGAGGCGGAGCGCGCCAAGAAAGTCATGAAGATGTGCAACGCGTTGCGCGTGCCCGCGGCGCGGCGCATTGTGGTGAGCGGCGCCACGGGCGAGGGCTTGCGCGACATGCTTGAGGCGTGTTGGAAATTGGCCGAGCATGATGTCGCGGCGCCATGGCGCGCGATTTCTTAAATTAAAATGTGGAATTTTTGGGGCGCATACAAACGCGATCAACAGCGCGGCGAGATATGTATTTAAATTTGCAAGCGGCATTGAAACACGGGCGCGGGAATCGATCGTGGTGTTTTGACGGCGTGAAATAAGCGGTGTCAATCAATCGCCGTTTTTTTGGTGGCGTGATAATCAGCGATGTCAATCAATCGCCGTGTTTTTGGCGCAATCGACCTGAAAGCCGTAGCAGAAGTTGCACGCGCTCAAATTCATTCAGCCACTCTTGCAGGGCTTGCGCGCCTTCATCCGCGGGAAGAGCAACGCCTGGAATGGGGCACGAGGGACCAAGTTGCTTGCGCGCGGAGGCGCGGTAACCGCTTAATGTGCGATCGCCAAACATGGAGACAAATGCAAAATCTTCCGCCATCCACACCACCACGGGAACGCGCGCGCCACCGCACACTTTGGTGTGCTCAGTTAGATCAGGGCGCGCGTCGCGGTCGATCCAGCGCAAATCAATCTGCGGACACGCCTTGGCGATGGCGTGCAACATGGGGCCTTGTTGCGCGCAGTCGCCGCACCACACTCCACTGACAACAAGCACGGGCATGTGGCGCACAAAAGATTTCAGAAGTGTCTCTTGCGCGCTGGTGATGTGCACGCTTTTTCCCACAGTGCGCCAAGCGCCGGCGCGGCCAGGATCGGTTTCTAAATAGCGGTCGTAGGGAAGTGACTGTTCAAATGCGCTTTGCAAAAGGGTGGCGTTCATGACTTAAGAGTACGCAACCACCCAAAAATAATCGAACGTGAAATAGCGAGGGATCTATTTGAAGCGCTCAGGCGCAATGAACCACAATACAATTTTATGTAAACGGATTCTGCAAGTGGCAAGCGAAACTTACTCGCTTGGCGGGGTGGATGCAGATTTGGAAGCGACATTGGATTTGCGGGTCCAACGCGATGTGTCCTCTGGTGAGCCCACGGCAAAGGCAAGTTTGGCCGCGGATGCCAACAACTCCGCGCGCGTTCGAATGAGAGTGGAGCGCGCGGTGAACAGAGCGGATTCCGCGGTAAGCACATTGTTGATATTGCTTAAGCCATTCACATAGGATTCAAACACGGAGTCGTAGGAATCCTGGCTGGCTTTAAGCAGAGATTCACCGAACGCGAATTGCTTGATGGCGGCCAGATGCACGAAGTATGAGTCCCACACTTCGCTCGTAGCTTCAAGGCGCATCTTTTCAAGATCGGCCGCGGCCACGGCGCGGTCCGCGCGCGCTTGACGTACGGCGTTGGTGCGCTCAAAACCATCAAATAGTAGCCAAGAACCGTTCAAACCAGCGGAATACTCGGGGCCCCAGAAATTTTGATTTGTGGTCGGATCGCCCAAAGATGTGCGGCCGTCGTACCAAAATCGAGTTTGTCCAACCATGGCGCCAGCGTTCACGATGGGCAAGAACTGCGCTTCCGCAAGTTTAATGTCGGCGTCGGCGCCACGCACGCGTTCCACGGCGGCAAGCAAATCAGGACGGCCACGAATGGAGGTGCGAATCAATTCATCCACTTGCGCGCTCATATCTTCGGGAAGGGCGAGGCGTTGCAAGCTTGTGATTTTGATTTCTGTTTCTGCGGACAAGCCCACGCGGCGCGCCAATGTGGATTGCGCGTCAAAGGTTGCGCTACTTGAGGCTTCAAGAGCGAATTGAGCTTGCGTAAATTGTTGTTTGGCCAACAGCATTTCGGGGCGCGTGGCCAATCCAACAATCAAGCGATCTTCAACGGCTTCCAGTTGCACGCGCGCGGTCTCTAGATTTTGCTCGGCGGTTTCTTGCAACGCAATTTTTGCGTCCACGCTGAAGTAGGCGTCTTGCACTTCAAAGATGACTTTTTGAATGCCGCGGTTAAATGAATAGTTGGACGCCATCAAGGCGCGGCGCGCGGATTCAGTTTGCGCATCGCGGCGACCAAAATCCACCAAGATCCAAGCCAAATTTAATGAGCCTTGCATCATTGGACCGGTGTTTCTGAAGCGTTCAGTGTTGATGTAGCCGATCTGTTGCACATAGCCGCCAAAGCCAGAGGCGGAAAGCGTTGGCAGATATAAACTTTCAATGCGACCAAGTTGCGCCGCGCGCGATTTGGCTTTCTGCCATTCGCCGCGGGTGGTTGGATTATTTTCCAAGGCAAATTCCACAAGTGTCGGCAATGTATTGGGCCCATCTTTTGGAAGGGCTTGAAATTGTTTTTCCGCCTCAGTTTCCGCGCGGCCCTTGGCGTCTTGCGGCGCATCTTTGTCTTTGTCCAAAGTCCAAGGCGTTGCCGAGGATTGCGAAACAAGTTTTTCAAAGCGTTCCTCATTCCATGGGTCGTCGCTCTTGCAGGCGTTCAAACCAACAAGCGCGCTACCAATGAGCGAAGCGGTGGAGAAGCGTTTAAGAAATTGGAATTGCATTGACATGTGAATCGTAGCGTGGCACTGTAAATTAGGCATCTAAAAAAATAAGAATCTGGCGCCGTGCGTGGTTTAAGATTGTGTTGCCTTACGCTCTTGCACCGCGGCGGCTTGAAGGCGGCGCAGGGCGTCAAAGGCTTGCAGGGGCGTGAGTTGATTTAAATCCATGGCTTGGAGTTCTTCCAGCGTTTGACTTGGCTTTTGGATGGTTTTCTTTGCGGATTGTGGATCTGTCGCGCGCAGTTGTGAGAATAAATCGGGGACTATAGCAGTTTCCTTGCAGTTCTTTCCGGCGCGTTTGATTTTTTCCGGGGCACTCGGCTGGTTCGCCGTTTCCACCGCCAGTGAATCCAAAATGGCTTCGGCGCGCGCCACCACATCCAGCGGCAAGCCCGCTAGGCGTGCAACATGAATTCCGTAACTACGATCGGCGTGGCCCGTGGCGATCTTGTGCAGGAACACAATTCCATTTTCCCATTCACGCACTGTCACATGCAGGTTTGTGATGCGCGGCAATCGATCCGCAAGCGAAGTGATCTCGTGATAGTGCGTGGCGAAAAAAGTTCGGCAACCGCGCGCCGCAAGTCCCTCCGCGATGGCCCACGCCAAACTCAAGCCATCCAGAGTGCTGGTGCCGCGGCCGATTTCGTCCATCACAATTAAACTTCGCTCAGTCGCCTGGTGCAGAATGCGCGCGGCCTCCAACATTTCAATCATGAACGTGGATTGACCCAAGTGCAGTTCGTCCGACGCGCCGATGCGAGTGAAGATGCGGTCGGTGATTCCAATCGTGGCGCTGTGCGCGGGCACGAAAGCGCCAGCGTGAGCCAGAATGACAATCAACGCATTTTGCCTGATATACGTGCTTTTTCCAGCCATGTTTGGGCCGGTGATCAATGCCAGCGTGGGCTTGTTCACTTGGCTTGCTGGACCAAGCAGTGCGCTGTTGGGAATTAATTTTCGGCCAAGGGACATTTCAAGGGCAGGGTGGCGTCCATCCACAATGTCCAAGAGCGGTTCGTCAACCATGGTGGGGCGGACATGGTTGCGCCGCTGGGCGGTGGCGGCGAATGATGTGAGCGCGTCGATGTGCGCCACAAGTTCACCCACGCGTTGAATCAATCGAATGTGCGAGGCGACCTCCACGCACAGCGCGTCGAAAAGTTTTTGCTCGCAATCAAGCGCGCACCGCTCGGCGCCCAACACCTTCACTTCAAACTCGCGTAACTCCGGCGTGATGCAGCGCTCGCCGTTCTTCACGGTCTGCCGGCGCGTGAAGTCCACGGGAATTTTTCCAACATGTGAATTGGTGACTTCAATGTAATAGCCAAAGACGCGGTTGAATCCAACCTTCAACGTGGTGATGCCTGTGCGCTCAATCAACGCCTTCTGATAGTCCGCAAGCCAGCCATCCGCGTCGCGTTGCAAGACATGGCACTCGTCCAATTCCGCGCTAAAACCACTGCGAAACAAGCCGCCCTCACGCATGTGCGCTGGCGGCGCGTCCACGCAGGCGGCCACAATTTTTTCAGCTAACGACTTCAGAGCGCGCACGGGTTCTTCAAGCGAAATTCGATCCTCATCAAACACGCTGTCTAGCGGCAGAAGCGCCATGAGTTGCTCCGTGGCCACAACACTGCGGCCAAGGGCAAGCAAGTCGCGAGGAGTGGCGCGGCCAAGCGCCAAGCGCGCGGCGATGCGCGCTATGTCTTGAACAATGTCAAGCGTCAGCGACATCTCGTCGCGCCGGCGCGTGTCCGCCACCAGCAACGCCACGCGATCATGTCGGCGCATAATTTCATGTCGATCACATGATGGTCTCACCAACCAAGCGCGCACAAGTCGCCGACCCATGGATGTGCGCGGCGACTCCAAGCACGCGATCAATGAGCCCTCGGTGGATTGACTGCGCATGGTGCGCTCCACTTCAAGCGAGCGCAGCGATGCCGCGTCCATAATGAGTGATTGCGAATGCTCAACTGGAAGCGGGGCGCGTAGATGCGCCAACGCGGCGCCATTGCCCGCGGCTTGAGTCTCTATGAAATAGCGAAGCAGGGCGCCGGCCGCGCTTGTGGCGGCGCCATCGTCGGTTAAGCCAAAGCCGCTTAAAGCAGCCACTTTGTAGTGTTTTTGCAACAATTGCGCGGCGTCATGCGCGGCAAAGTTCCACGCCGGCCGCTCAAGGCATGACTTCACCAAGGTGGCCGCATGATCCTTGTGCGCAAAACCTTCGGGTAGCAATAATTCCGCAGGCTCCAAACGCGCGATCAGATCAAGCCATTCATTTGTGGCCACGGTGAAAACTTCAAACGCGCCGGTGGAAAGTTCAGCCGATGCAATTCCAACGCTTGCGCCGTCCGCGCTCATGGCCACGGCGGCAACGCGATTGGCGGCGCCGGCGTCAAGAAGAGCTTCATCAACCAACGTGCCTGGCGTGACAACTCGCGTGACCGCGCGATCAACCACGCCCTTGGCGTCTTTGGCATCTTGGATTTGTTCGCACACCGCGACGCGAAACCCTTGCTCGACAAGGCGGCGCAAATATCCCTCGGCGGCGTGATGGGGAACGCCAGCCATGGGCACGCCTTTTGTGCGCTCGGTGAGCGTGATGCCAAGCGCGCGCGAAGCCGTGACGGCGTCCTCATCAAAGAGTTCGTAAAAATCGCCTATGCGAAAGAAAAGAAGACAGCCCGGATGCTCGCGTTTGAAGCGGTCATATTGCTTCATGGCGGGGGTTTCACGGGTTGCAACGCTCATTCATAAAGCATACGAAAGCGTGGAGAAAGTTCGGCGCGTCAACAGCGAATTAAAAATAAAAAACCCCGCCAGAAAGCAGGGCGAAGCAGTGGAGTGGATGAGAATCGAACTCATAACCTCTTGAATGCGATTCAAGCGCTCTACCAATTGAGCTACCACCCCCGCGCGACATGTGAGTCGGAGAGTCTAATCTGATCAAGGTCCAATCGCCACCACCAACGCCACGTGATTTCAAAGGCAGTTATGCTGTTTCGGTGGACACACAATGGCTTTGGATTGCGTGCGGATTGATCGCTGTAGCAAGCGTGTTTGGTGGATTTTTGCCCACGCTCATTCGCTTGACGCACCAGCGAATGCAGATGGCGCTTTCATTTGTATCGGGCGTCATGCTGGGCGTTGCCTTTTTTCACATGTTGCCCCACGCCATTATGGAAATTTCAGAGCAACAAAATTCCACCGGGCATGAGATGGACCATGGCGCGATCAATCCAGTCATGTTGGCGGCGGCGCTTGGATTTCTTGCCATGTTTTTCTTGGAGCGCTTCGCAAGTTTCCATCAACATGATGTGGTGGAGGAGTGCGATACGGATGAACATGAGCACAATCACGCGCATTCTCATGGCGTGACCACCTTGACATGGTCCGGCGCGGCGCTGGGGCTTTCATTGCATAGTGTGCTGGAAGGCGTGGCGCTTGCCTCCAGTATTTCCGTGGCCGCCACACTGCATCCCGGCGCGGGCTTGGCGGGGCTTGGAACATTTCTTGTGATTGTTCTGCACAAACCCTTCGATGCCATGACGCTCACCACATTGTTGCGCGCGGGCAAATCAAGCGCGCGCAAATTGCATGTGGTGAATATTCTTTTCGCGCTGATTGTTCCAATTGGCGCCGCGCTGTTTTTATTAAAGACCGGCGGCGGCGATCCAACATTCACCGCCTACGCGTTGGCTTTCTCCGCGGGATCGTTTTTGTGCATCGCGGGCAGTGACTTGCTACCGGAGTTGCACTTTCATGCGCATGACCGCGTGCGACTTTCTTTGGCATTGGTCCTAGGCTTGGCTATCGCTTGGGGCATTGGAAATTTGGAGAGCATGTCGCATAGCGATGAGCACGGTCATTCCCACCAATCCACGCCCGTGGCCCAGACACCGAGTTCCTTGCAACACACCGACCACCCGCACGATCACGTACACGATCATTCAACAGAAAGCCACGCACCATGAAAATTGAAAAAGTATTGGCTGAACTCAACCGCTTGCGACACGATTTGGAGAAAGACCCCAAGGACATGGAGTGGTTCGCCCTGCACCACACATTCTGCTTTGTCAGTTATAAAATGGCTGAATTTCAGCGCTATTTGGATGAATCGGTGAAGCCTGGCGAATGCCCGGATGAGTGATTTTTTGTCCAATTCAACGCGCGCTTCAATCGGCGCCAACTGCGGCTTTGAAATCGCCGCGCTCTAGAAAATTGTCCACCTTCAACGCGCAACACCTCTATCATCTCGCCCTCAATGCCTGAATATCGCGACACGCTTCAACTGCCCGCCACCGACTTCGCCATGAAGGCGAATCTGTCGCAATCCGAACCCAAGACACTACAGCGATTCGCCGAGATGAATTTCTATGAACGCGTGAATTCCGCGCGCGCCAACGCGCCCATCTTTCGTTTTCATGATGGACCGCCGTACGCCAATGGTCCAATCCATGTTGGCCACATGGTGAACAAGGTTCTCAAGGACATGGTTGTGCGCAGTCGTCTGATGGAGGGAATGCGTTGTCCGTACACGCCAGGTTGGGATTGCCACGGACTTCCAATTGAACACCGCGTGCTCACGGAACTTTCCAAGAAGGGAAAGATGAAGGAACTTGACGCGTTGCCAGCCAATGAGCGGCGCGTTGCTATTCGCGCGGCGTGCGCCAGTGACGCGGTGAAGTTTATTCAAGTGCAAGCCGATGGCATGAAACGCTTGCTCACGTTCGCGGATTATGAACATCCATATCGCACGCTTGACCACGCCTATGAAGGCGCCACGCTTGAATTGTTCGCGACTTTGGTTGAGCAAGATATTGTGTTTCGCGAGCGAAAACCCGTGCATTGGAGCATTGCCAATCGCACGGCGCTTGCGGAGGCCGAACTGGAATACGAGGACCGTGAAGACCCAAGCATTTGGGTTGACTTTGAGGCCGCCGATCGCGAGGCGGTTGCAAAGGTGTTCGGCGTTGAGCTTGATTCAACTCCAAGCTTCATGATTTGGACCACGACTCCCTGGACGTTGCCCGCCAATTTGGCCATCGCCATTGGCGGCGCCTACAACTATTCGCTGGTTCGCATTGATGGCGGCGAAAGCATTATCGCCAGCGATATGATTGAAAAAGTTTCCAAGGCGATTGGCGCCCAGAAGGTGGAGCGACTTGCAGAAACAACTGGCGATCGGTTGGTGGGTTTGCAATACAAGCATCCATTTTGTGATCGTGTCGGAAAAATAATCGCCGCGCCACATGTCACTCTTGAAGATGGCACTGGTCTTGTGCACACCGCGCCCGGTCACGGCGAGGAAGATTGGCGCGCTGGCCGCAAGGAAGGTCTTGAGGCCTATTGCCCCGTGCGCGACAACGGAACGTATGACGATTCTGTGCCGGAGTGGTTGCGCGGAGTGTCCATTTGGGAGGCCAACAAAACCATTCTGGAGCACATCACCAAGAGTGGACATTTGGTCCACCACCTTATGTTCACACACAGTTATCCCCATGATTGGCGCAGTAAAACGCCTGTTATTTTCCGCGCCACCGAGCAGTGGTTCATAGGTGTGGACCGCAAGGTGAAAAATTCCGGGCGCACTATTCGCGAGCTTGCCAGCGAAGCGGTGGAGAGCAAGATTGAATTTGTTCCAGAGTGGGGGCGCAACCGAATGCGTGGCATGATCGCGTCGCGGCCAGATTGGTGCTTGAGTCGTCAGCGCTCTTGGGGCTTGCCAATTCCCGCGTTCAAGTTGGCCGATGGTTCCACGTTCATGACGCCCGCCAGCATTCGCGCCGTGGCCAAAGTGATGCGTGAGCATGGTTCCAACGCGTGGTTCACCCATACTCCGCAAGAATTGTTGGCGCACTACAACAGCGCGGCAGATGTCGACGCGCCCAAAGATTTCAACAACGCAACCATTGAAAAGTTGTTTGACATTTTTGATGTGTGGTTTGAAGCCGGTTCAAGTTGGCACTCGGTCATGCAGGAGCGCGGCCAAGGATTTCCAGCCGAGTTGTATTTGGAAGGCAGTGATCAACACCGCGGCTGGTTCCAACTTTCCATGTTGCTTGCGCTGGCCTCCACGGGGCAGGCGCCATTTCGCCGCCTTGTCACCCACGGATTTGTGGTGGACAAAGAGGGCAAAAAGATGAGCAAAAGCCTTGGAAACACCATCGATGTGGAGAATATTCTGAAGGAATTTGGCGCCGATGTGTGCCGTTGGTGGGTGAGCGGACTTGCGTATGAAACCGACATCCGCATGGACCTGGAATTTCTAAAGACAGCGGGAGAGGCCTATCGCAAAGTTCGCAACACGGTTCGTTTTTTGCTGAGCAATCTTGGTGATCTTCCAGCCACCACGGATTGGCGCGGCGCCTTGAAAAGCGTTGAGCCGGAATCGATTGATGGCTGGGTGCTTGGAGAATTGTCCGGGCTTGAGAAGAATGTGCGCAATGCGTATGCGCGCTTTGATTTCCGCGCCGCGCACTTGGCCCTGTACGCGTTCTGCAATGAAACGCTTTCATCCATGTATTGCGTGGCGGTGAAGGATCGCTTGTATTGCGATCGACCAGATTCACATCGCCGCCGTCGCTCGCAGATTGTCATGCGCGCGTGCGCCGAAACGCTTTGCAGATTGCTGGCGCCAATCATGGCCCACACGGCCGACGAGATCTATCGCACCATGAACGCTGGCGATGTGTCGGTGCATGAGCAAACCTATTTAAATATTCAATATCAAGCCCACGCGGATTGGTCCAAGGTCATGGACGCGCGGGCCGCGGCCTTGAAAGCGCTTGAAGAAGCCAAGGCGAAGGGCGTGGAAAATACGCTCGACGCGGGTTTGGTCATGCCGGACGCCGACGGCACGTTGAGTAAATTTGCCCATGATTTCGCTGATATTTGCGGCGTGTCCCGCGCCACATTCGATCAGTCCGCCAACGCCGTGCAAGTGATTGATCTACGCGAGGCGCCGCGCTGCGAGCGCAGCCGTCGCCGCGATGAAAGCGTTGCCATGAGAAGCGACGGCGGACTTTTAAGCGATCGAGACTTTGACGCGGTCAGCGTGTTCAAGGCGTTGCACCCAGTTGCATAAATCCGCACGCGTGAAAATACATGATTCCGTAAAAGTTTGATTTACAAATGCCCAGATGCGCGTGCCACTACATACGTTTAAAAAATTCTTTCACAAGGACCCACCATGAGCGAGCCACTTCCAGCCATTGCCTACGACTTGTTCTCAAAAATCGATTTGCGCGTGGCCACCGTGCTAGCCGCCGAGGCGCATCCCAACGCCGACAAATTATTAAAATTAAAATTGGACGACGGCACGCCCGAGGGTCGACAAGTGTGCGCTGGAGTGCGCGCTTGGTACGACCCCGCGACGTTGGTTGGAAAGCAAGTTGTGATTGTGGCCAACCTGGAGCCGCGCATGTTGCGCGGCGAAGTGAGCGCGGGAATGATTCTTGCCGCAAGCGACTTGAAAGCCGAGGCGGTGATTGATGCCGACGGCAAGCCTGGTCCAGAAGCCCGCGACGTGGTCTTTCTAAGCGTGGACAAGCCCGTGAAAGCGGGCTCGAAAGTAAGTTGATTCCGCTGTAAAATCTCGCTGAATTCATTGAAATTGTGTCGCGCCAAAACAAGTGCTCCAAGCGAATTTGCTTAGCCAGCGGAATCGATTGGTGGCTCCGGGTCGCTCGCATCAACAGGGCCCGTTGGTTCCTTGGCTATCGTGAATTTGTTGCGAGCGGACAATGCCGCGAATGAGAATTCATCCACGATCTTGACTTGGTTGCTCTCATCGGTGATCGCATTGCGGAAGCGTTGATTGCTTGCGAGGCCGTTGTAGTCTTCGGCGTACATGGGCAATACGTCGCGGACATGCACCGCGACGATCGCGAGTTTGTTTGGCGACGCGATCACGAATGTGCGCGCGGCGTCGGATGAATTGGCGAACTCGCCTTGCGGAATAGCCAAAGCTCGTTTCACAATTTCATTCACAACGGTGGCGTCCTCGCCCAGGCCAGAAATAGCGGTTGGCATCTTCATTCCGTACTGAATGAACTTCATATCGGCGGCGCGGATTTGTGGGGCGAAATCTACTTTGGTGTTGTATTCGCGCGCCACAGATTCCAAGCCGTTCTCTTTGGCTTTGGTTTCAATCGCAGAAAGATTACTTTCAAGCACCGCAAAACGCAGTAATTTCTGCTCGTCTTGGGTGGCTATGGCTCCAACTTCTGCGGCGTTCGCCGCCGCATGCGCGGGCATGGCTTGCAGAACGCGGAACGCGAACAGATCCGTGGTCAACTCTTGATTGGCTGGCGCTGGTTGGTTTGGATTGGTGCGCGGTGCACGCGAAGGATCCGGCGCGCGCAGTGGTGGACCAATCACGCCCACTTGCAAGACGGCTCGGACCTCGGTTGGTTTGAGTTCTTTTGTCATGGCAACTAATTGCGCGAGCGGAGTGGGTTGCGTTCCAAAGCGATCGCTTGTTGCTGTGCCCAATCCATTGACTGAGTTCAGGCTCGATACAACTGTTGGTCCAACAATTTCAACTTTGGGAGCGGCCACGCCAAATTGCTTCGCCATGTCCGCGGCGAGCGCGGGAAGTCCTGGAAGTCCGGGAAGATTTTGCCAGTCACTTGGCAACTTGGTGTAGATACCGTCCTTGGGAAGCGCGCGCGTGGACAATTGCGCTTGATCGGCAATGAATTTCGCCATTTCGTCCATGCGACTAGCCGTGATTTGATTGAGCAGTTTGGTTCGCACTTGGTCTTTGAAGGGGTCGAAGTTGGGATCCACTTCGCCAATTTTGGCGCCAAATGAAGTGGGATTGCGCAGGAATGCCTTGCGAAGCTCCACATTGGAAAGGCGCGGGTCATTGGCCATTTGATCGCGCACTTGTTGCGCGGGAATCACAAACCATTCCAATTGCACTTTCTCGCTTTGTCGATATCCCATTCCATGGGATCCTTTGCCTGGTTCCTTGTCGGCATTTTCTTTGACAAGTTTTTCAACTTGCTCAGGAGTTGGCTGTGGATCATTGGTTGGAAGCGGCATGTCCGCCGAGATCACAACCACATCCGCGCTTAAACCGGTGAGGGCGTTTTGCGCGTCGGACTTCAAGCGCGCTTCACTGAGGCGCGGCGCACTTCCTGTCAAACTTAACATGCGCGCAACGCCAGCAAGTTGCGACAATGTTTCATACACCACGGGGGGTTGACAACCACCAGCGCGGCACATCTCGCCAAGAAGCATCATGTATTGTTGTGATGACTGGCTCATTGCCTCACCGGGATTGGCTTGACCGCCGGAGATTTTTTCCAGCAGTTCCTTGCCTTCGGAAGGTCCACCAACAAGTCCAGCTTGTTTGGCTTCGCGCACCAGCAAGTACCACTGACCAGGATTTCCATTGATTCCAATCTCTTTGGAGAAGGGTATCTGGAGTACGTCAATCATCTTGACTTGACGCGTGAGTTTTTGTTGCTCTGCAAGCGTGATCGTCTCGCCATTGCCAACCGTGGCCCACACCGCGTTGGAGGACGCGGAATTTTTGGAAAATTCTTGGATTGCGGATGGAACCAACCAAGTCAGCATGAGCGTCACACTAAAGAACGCGAACAAAACCTTGTTATATTTTCGCAGAAACTTCAGCATGTGATTTCTCCAAGCAGGGTGGGGCGGAAATGAAAGAACCTCCGAGCCTTTTGTAGCCAAAGCGGCAACCAAAGACCCGAAGGTTCAACTATTAGCGATAAAACTCGATGATCAAATTCGTATTGACATCGAATGGAATCTGATCGGAAGTCGGAAGGCTTGTGACCTTCGCGGACAACTGGGCAGGATTCACTTCAAGCCAACCTGGCACATTGTGACTGGACATGCTTTCCATGTTCTCGCGAACAAGTTTGTGCGTGCCTTCTCGCATTGTGATTTCGTGGCCAATTTCAACCAGATAACTTGGACGATCAACCTTCTCGCCGTTCACTTTCACGTGACCGTGAGCAACAAGTTGACGAGCCGCCCAAATAGTGCGGGCAAAACCAGCGCGGCGCAGGAGATTATCCAAGCGACGTTCCAGAAGTTGCATGAGCACTTCACCGGTATTGCCAGTGGTTCGACCAGCGTTTGCCAACACATGGCGGAATTGCTTTTCAAGCACGCCGTAGTGGTAGCGCAACTTTTGCTTCTCATCTTTACGAATGCCGTAGGGCTTTGGGCGCTTGCCACGGAAACCGTGCATGCCGTTGGCGGTGAGCTGACGCTTGGCGGTGTGCTTCGGGATATCCGCAATTGGAACGCCGACGCGACGAGAAAGTTTAACTTTTGGACCTGTATAGCGAGCCATCTGTGCCTCTTAAAGAACCTTGAAACTGCGGTGCGATTCGTCGCACTACAGCGAGTCGACAAGTAGACCTTAAATAGACTCATTGGTCAAGTTCAGCGTGCAATTTCCCTTGCCAGCATGTGTGGGTGTGCATAACCGTGGCGCGGCGAAATGTGTCTAATACGCCCTTATTTCACTACTTTTACGCCAGTTGAGATAGGCCGTATTGAGCACCCGAAGCCCGCCAGGGGTGGGATATTCGCCGTTGAAATACCAAATTCCGCGGTGATGAGGCATGGCTTGGGTCAGACCTTCGATTCGTTGATAGACAACCTCCAATTGACCTTGCCAGGCTAGGCCAGCGGGGCGGATCAGTTGCGCAATGCGCGCGCACAGTTGCTCGTGGGTGACTGAGTCATAAATACGGCGAACATGGTTTTTCATTTGCGCTGGGGAAAGATGCGCTTGCTCTTGGCAGAGGGTTTCAATCTCGGCGAAAAGTTTTTCGTCGCCGCGATCACGGATCACACCAACCGCCGCTTCAAAGGCGATGAACTTTCCAAGTTGGCTCATGTCAATTCCATAACAGTCTGGATAGCAAATGGGCGGAGCCGAACTGGCGATCACAATGCGCGCGGGCTTTAGGCGCGCCAGCATGGTGATGATGGAGTCGCGCAACGTTGTTCCACGCACAATGGAGTCGTCCACCATGACAAGCGTGTCGCCTGGACCAACCACGCCACGGGTGACGTCGTAAATATGCGTGACCAAATCTCGACGCGCCGCGTCGTGGGTAATAAAGGTGCGCAGGCGTTGATCCTTGTGCGCGACTTTTTCCACGCGCGGCAACATGCCAATGGAGGTTTCCAGATCAAGTTGCGTGAGCGTGCCCGCGCGCAATTTGCCTGTTAAAGCGGCTATTTCACGCTTGTGGATGTGTTGTTCGACTTCCTTCACCAAACCTAGGAACGCGGGCTCGCTGGTGTTTGGAATGAAACCAAAAACAATCTTGGAGAAGTCCGCGCCAGTTTGTTGCAGAACGGGTTCGGCCAAATTGCGTCCTAGTTGTTTGCGCTCGTTGTAAATTTCGGGATCGTTGCCGCGGCTGAAATAAATGCGCTCAAAGGAACATTCCAAACGTTTGGCGGGCTCGCAAAATTGTTCGTGAACCACCTCGCCATCTCTGCGCACAATCAGGGCGTGTCCTGGTTCAAGCGCTTTCACGGATTCAGGCTCGACATCAAAGACAGTGGTCAGCGCGGCGCGTTCACTTGCGGCCGCCACCACATCGTCGGTTTCCAAAATAAAGACGGGGCGAATTCCGTTGGGATCGCGGCAGACAAAGCAGTCGCCATGACCGAGCAAACCAACGAACACATATCCGCCGTCAAAGTCGGCCGTGGCCTTTGAAAGAACGCGCGGGAGATTCAGTTCCTGCGCAACGGCGTGCGCAAGTTCAACGCCATCCAAGTTTTTCAAACTGCCAGAACCCGCGCTGGCGCGCAATTGATCATGCTCAACATCAAGGAAATGACCTATTTTTTCCAGCACAACGCCCGTATCTGTGTCGCCCACGGGGTTGAGCCCATAGGCGGCAAGCGTTTGAAATAGTTCCGTGGCGTTGGTCAAGTTGAAGTTGCCGGCGATGGCCAAATTTCGGCTGGCGACATTGGAGCGGCGGACATAAGGGTGGCACACATTTTCGCCTCGGCCACCGAATGTTCCGTAGCGAAGATGGCCAAGCATGACCTCGCCCAACATGGGTATGCGGCGCTTCAGTTCCAGTGGATCCATGTGGCGCAGATCATGCTCGGAAATTTTTGTGGCGGGTCCCAGCGCCGCATCAAAGAGCCGCTCAATTGGACTGCGCTTGCTGTTGCGAAGCCGCGAAAGAAATGGTTCGCCCGCCGCCGTGTCAAACTTCACGCTGGCAATGCCCGCGCCATCTTGCCCGCGGTTGTGTTGCTTTTCCATGAGCAAATATAATTTTCGAAGTCCCCACAGCGGATCTCCGTGAATGCGTTGCAATTCCGCCAGCGGTTTTTTTAAGCGCACCAAGGCCACGCCACAGTGATGTCCAATGAAGTCGCTCATAAAGGACTTCTGAGCGTAGCGAAGGCGGGGGGCTTCGGGCGATCAGCGAAATTGCCTGCATTTCAACAAGGCTTTCGAAGCGCCGCGAAGTTGACACGTGGTGGGCGCGCACGTTGATCACAGTGACTCACAGTTGCAACGTGGTTGAAGCTACAAGTTTAGCGCTGTGACACGAACAACGACTCGCTCCAGTTGCACATGCGCGGTTGACCCACGCACAGCCACGGCAGTGCAAGCGTTTGCGTGGCCACTTGCATGACCTTGGCCAACTCGGGCGCGTGCGCGTGCCACAATTCTTGAACCACGTTGTATGAATTACACTGCGACGAAAGATGCAGAAGCACAATGTGGCGTAGCGCGCGTTGACCATGAATGTGAAGCGCCGCGTGCAACGCCTGCGCATTTGAAAGATGTCCGTAGCCACCCATGATGCGTTGCTTTAAAAAGTCCGGACGCGATGAGCGCTGTTGCAGTTGCAAGTCGTAGTTGCTTTCAATACACAGCGCGTCCACGCCCGTGAAAAATGCCAGGGCGTCGTTCGACATTTGTCCCAAGTCGGTGGCCCAGCCCAACGCCACGCCATCGGTTGAAATACGAAATCCAGTTGAACCCGCAACGTCATGCGGCAAAGCAAGACAGTGAATGTGCGGGAAAAAATGCTTGGAATCCGCGTCCGGATCGGCGTTGAGCGTGCGCGTGGCGGGAATTCCGGCGCGGACCATGGCGCCGTGGTGCGCTGAACGAGCAATGACTTTGGCATGCTGAAAGGGCCAGTTGCGCGACCATCCGCCATGCAAGTGGTCGGCGTCGGCGTGCGTTATAAGAATGGCGGCAATGTCAAGCGGATGGATATTTTCCACAGCCAGCGCTCCGCATAATTTGCGCGGGGACAAACCCAAATCAAGTAGCACATGCATGGGCGCCGCGTCGCGTGGCCGCAGGGAAACAATCGCGGCGTTGCCTTGGCTTCCACTGGCTAAAATTCGGATGCGAATGGGTGGGTGCATTTAGTCGGATACGGCCGCTTTGGACGCGCCGCGCAACACACTGCCAGTGTTGGGAGTAATGGGCCGCTTCGCGGCTTCAATAAAGCGCATGTATTCCTGAACAACTGGGTTGTCTTGCCGCTCGGCCAAAACGATCAACACATTGGGGCGTGAAAGTTTACGCTTTTGAATCACATCAAAGACCCAGCGAACGGTATCAATGTCCGCGCGTTGCATGCCACTGCGGCGCATGCCAACCAAGTTCAAACTGCCAGCGACGTTGGTGGCTGTCAGCATGAAAAACGGCGGCAAATCCGTGCTTAATCCAGCCAAGCCGCCCAGGAACGCGCCTCTGCCAACGCGCACAAATTGGTGCACCGTGGCCACGCCACCAAAGATCACGCTGTCCTCAACTTCCACGTGGCCACCCACGGATGCGTTGTTGGCAAAAATGCATTTGTTGCCAATGATGCAATCGTGGGCGACATGCGCGTTCACCATGAAATAATTTTTGTCCCCAATGCGCGTGGGCAATTCCATTTTTGCGCGGTGAATGCTGACGGATTCCCGGAAGGTGTTGTCGTGGCCAATCACGCAACCGGCGCCGGCTTTGTCAGGATCAAATCCTAAATCTTGTGGCGGATATCCAACGCTACAACCTGGATAAAAGCGATTGCGCTCGCCAATAGTCAGCGGACCTTGCATGGAAACTTGGTGCATCAATCGTGTGCCTGCGCCAATAGTGATGGGCCCCATGGTTCCATCAAGCACGCAGAAGGGACCCACTTGCGCGCCGTCAGAAACTTGAACATGGCCAGTGATAATTGCTGAGGAATGCACCTTGGACATATGCGCGATTGTATTGCCAGTCGCGGGCTTGGACAGCGTAAACTTGAATTTCAATGCAATTACTGCACGTGAAAGATCTTGGAAAAATGTCCTACGCGCAGGCGTTGCAAGTACAGCGTGATGCGCATGCGCAGGTGCTTGCCGCACGGCTAAATCGTGGGCAAATGCAGTTACTTTTGGTGGAACATGATCCGCAAGTCATCACGGTGAGCCGCCGAGTTGACGCGGCAAAAAATGTTTTGGTGTCGCCTCAGGGGTTGGCGGATTTGGGTGTTGAGTGCGTGGAGACCGACCGCGGTGGCGATGTCACTTGGCATGGACCTGGCCAATTGGTGGCGTACCCAATTCTTGATTTGGAGCGCATGGGTTTGCGCATTCATGGCTACATGCGCTTGCTTGAGGAGACGGTGATCCAAGTGTTGGCCGACTTTGGTCTTGACGCGCACCGCGATGCAAAGGCGACCGGGGTGTGGACGCGTGCCCAGGATCAGCCGTGTGATTTAAAAATTTGCGCCATGGGGGTGCGCGTGAGCAGGTGGGTGTGCATGCATGGACTGGCGCTGAATGTGGATTCAGATCTTGCCGCGTTCAATCTTATTGTGCCGTGCGGATTGACCGGGCGCGGAGTGACAAGCATGCGTGAATGTTTGGGCGAGCGTTGCCCGTCCATGGACTCGGTGAAGAAAAATATGACACTCAAATTTGAGCAAGCCGTTGCCACCCATGTCGCGGCGACCTTGCCACAGTGATCAATCTTTCAGGCCAAGTTCCGTCATCACTTCGGCGGTAATGTCAAGCGATTCCGGCGCGCGCAAGAATGTGCGCGCTTGCACTTGCACCATGGCGTCGCCAAGTTGCGCGGACTCAAATGGCGTGGCGGCTGGAATAAATCGGTAGACAACATCTATTTTTTGGCGGTCCGCCACCACATCCACCGCGGTCACCAACTCGCGGTACGCCGATTCCACTTGCCCCGCCATGAGTTTGCTCTGGGAAGCGCTGACGCCTTCGTTCCACTTTTGATATTGGCCATACAGGGCCTGCATTTCCTCCTTGCCTTTGGAGAGATCGGGACTGTCCTTGGACATGTCGCTATACTTGGCTTTGATCGCTTCCATTTGGCGCTCGAAGTCGGAGTTTTGTTTTTTGGCGGCCTCCTCAAACTGACTGCGCTCGTCCATGAAGCGGGTGTTGGCCAGCAACTTTTTCAGCACCTTGTCTAGATGCACCGCGGCGCAACTCCACACGCGCGAAGTGGGTTGATCGCCAAATGCAAGATGGTTGGCCTCGTTGCGCAATGTGAGCACGCCATCTTTACTTTCAAGCAAAATATTTTGTGCGGGGCCAAGGTCCGCCATGTTTACCGCGCGAGCGTTGGCGCTGGAGTCCGGCCCGGGACGGCCAACTAAAAGCCATGCGACTGTGAGAATGGTGAGACAAAGAGCGATGCGTTCAATTTTTTTCATTTGGTCAGTTTAGCGCCGCGGGGCGAAAGTGTTTGGCGGGCATTCATACGTCAACTTCAAGGACAATCGCCATGGACAATGATCGCGAATTCACCAAGAGTTTGAATATGCAAAGAAGCGGGGGCTCAATCGCCTTGGTCAAGAATGGCCATGAAGGCCTCTTGCGGAATGCTGACCATTCCGATGGTTTTCATGCGCTTTTTGCCGCGTTTTTGCTTTTCCAACAATTTGCGCTTGCGGCTGATATCGCCGCCGTAGCACTTGGCCAAAACGTTTTTGCGCAGGGCCTTGATGGACTCGCGCGCGATAATGCGGCCACCAATGGCGGCCTGAAGCGGAATCTCGAATTGGTGGCGATCAATTTGCTTCTTGAGTTTTTCCAAGATGATGCGGCTTCGATATTCGGCGGTGGTTTTGTGGGTGATCAAGCTCAATGCTTCGACCACTTCGCCGTTGACCAGCACGTTGACCTTCACCAAATCATTGGCGCGGAAACCAATGACCTCATAGTCCATGGTTCCATAGCCGCGGGTGATGCTTTTGAGCTTGTCGTAGAAGTCATAAATAATTTCCGCGAGCGGCAACTCGTAGTCCAGAATCTGGCGGGTGTCGCTGAGATAGCGTTGGGTCTTGAACACGCCGCGTCGCGAGTCGCTGAGTTTCATTAAGTCGCCAATATTTTCATTGGGACAAATAATTTCAATTTTTACGATGGGCTCCTCGATGGCCAAGACTTGGCTCATGTCGGGCAAGTCCGCGGGATTGTGAATTTCCACTTTACTGCCGTCATGGCCAACGATCATGTATGTCACAGTAGGGGCGGTCTGCACAACCTCCACGCCGCCCTCGCGCTCAAGGCGTTCCTGCACAATGTCCATGTGTAAAAGACCTAGAAATCCGCAACGAAATCCAAATCCAAGCGCCTCGGAGTGTTGCACTTCAAAGGTGAAACTAGCGTCGTTCAAATGCAATTTTTCAATCGCCTCGCGCAAGGCCTCAAACTCGCCTTTCTTTCCACTGCTTCCATCTTCGTTACTTGAAGAGGGATAAAAATCGCAGAAGACCATTTGCTTTGGCTCTTGATATCCAGGCAGGGGCTCATCGGCGGGATCCAAGTCAAGAGTGATCGTGTCGCCAACGCGCACATCGGCAAGCGTTTTAATACTGGCCGCGAGGTAGCCCACTTCTGAATGATCGAAGCGCTGCATCTTTTGCGGGAAGGGCGTGTTGCGGCCAAGTTCTGAAACCGCGAAGGTGCGTCCCGTGCTCATCATGCGAATCTTGTCGCCCGACTTGATTGATCCGTCGAACACGCGGAAGTACACCACCACGCCTTTATAGTCGTCATAGATGCTGTCAAAAATAAGCGCGCGCAACTTGTTTGATTTTGGCGGTGGCGGCGGCGGAAGTTTTTCGCAGATCGCGTCAAGCAATTCTTGAATACCTTGGCCAGTCTTGGCGCTGACAAGAATGCAGGTTTCGGCGCGGATTCCAAGCACTTGCTCCATCTCCATAGCCACGCCATCTGGATCCGCCGCGGGCAAATCAATTTTATTGATGACCGGGATCAACTCTAAATTATTGGCCGTGGCCAAGTACGCGTTGGCAACGGTTTGCGCTTGCACGCCTTGGGTGGAATCAACCACCAGCACCGCGCCTTCGCAGGCGGTCAGCGCGCGGCTGACTTCATATGCAAAATCAACATGGCCCGGGGTGTCAATGAAATTCAGTTGATAAGTTTCGCCCTTAAAAATATGTTGTACCGTGACGGCGCTGGCTTTGATAGTGATGCCGCGCTCGCGTTCAAGATCCATGGAGTCCAAAATTTGTTCGCGCGCCTGCCGACTGCTGACCGCGTGGGTGGCTTGCAACAAACGATCCGCCAGCGTGCTTTTGCCGTGGTCAATGTGAGCAATGATGGAGAAGTTGCGGATATGCATTGAGGGAATAACTTAAGCACAGCATTCTAGTCGACGGCAGGATTGAAGTTGCGTTGAAAATTAAGAATTGTTGGATTGCATGTGCGTCGCGCATTCCGGGCAACGCCGCACCTGCATGTTGGCCAAGAGATGCCCGCACGCGGGACACATGGGCATTCCCAATAATGCAATTTCCCTGCGCACAAATGGGGCGTAATAGCGGTTCATGGTGTAGACAAAGAATAGGTGTTGCACCGCCAGCCAGAACGCCATGCCGCCCCCAATCAACGCCAACAAAGCCGTGAGACTGATAGATGTTGCTGGCGAGCGCCCTTGACTCAAATGATCAAAATACCACAGCGCCAAGCCAAACACCAAGGATGGCAATATGGCGATGAAGGACGAGAGCGCGAGAATTTTTTTTTCTTTCAACATGCCCACGTTGGCGCGCCAGTGCACCAAGAACTTATCGCGCATGGACATGGGCACATGTTCATGCATGTGAAACCAC
>CALFOZ010000064.1 GCA_937919205.1 uncultured Planctomycetia bacterium | reverse complement strand
TTCAAACTTGTTTCAAACTTGTTTCAAGCTTGGATCAATCGTGGAACGAATTTGCAAGGGACGAATCAGTGCCCGAACAAATTTTGCGTGGCGAACATTCCTTTGGCCTCGAAATAGGCCAAAGCTTCAGGAACACTTCGAAACACCTTGGTGGCGGTTTCAGAAATAAACGGACTTGGAGATTTTTTTGGTTTCCAGACCACATAAACTTCCTTGGCGTGCTCAAAGGCGTGTTGCAATTCGCGCTCCACGCCGCTGGAAAGCCCAGGAATTCCGCCTGGAAGTTCCGGCACCAAACTCACGATCATGTCGCTTTGATCAATCAAGCGGAAGTCGCGCATATAAATTTGTCCATCCACATCGCCGGCAATATCAAGCACATCGCGCACGGCAAGGCGAAGTTCCGGCGAACCTTTGCGGGCGCCAAATGTGTGCGCCGCAACGGTGATGAAATCTTTTCCGTCGCGCGCCGCGGCAAGCGCGTTTTCCAGAAGCAACTTCTCATCCACGTCGCCTGGATCGAATGAGATGAAATGCTTGGCCAACTCGGCGCGGAAGTGGTCGATCTCCGCAAGCACATCCGGCATGTCCACCACATGGCTCATGGGGAAACTTGGATACACCTTGCGCATCTCCGGGCGATTGATCATGCGATACGCGGTTTCAGTAGTGTCGACTTGGCGGCCGCGGCTGAGAATGTAAAAGCCGCCGGCGCACCCAAGCGCCTGCGCCATCAACTCGCTGGCCAGAATTTCCTCCTCGCGCCACACCATGCAATCTTTCAGCGTGGCGTCAAGCACATGGTCGGCATGCAGGCGCGCATGCACCACTTCAACATTGTCCACCATGCAAATAAACATGTCGGGTTGCAAGCGCTTGAGAAGATCAAAGTCGCACGCGGCGAACAGGCCGTGGCGCCAACGAAATGTTGCGTGCGTGTTCACGATGATGTTTGGATGTTGATCCGCCGGAGAAACTTGACTGATGATGTCCTTGAACGCAGAGCGGCGAAGGCTGGCCAAGCGGCTGAGAGGTAAATCAAGAATGCGGCCAGGTTTCACATCGGCGGCTTCCGCGTACATGAGGTCGCCCACATGAAATACTTCCAGGGTTTCGCCACGCTCCCCGGCAAGTTTTTGAACCGCCTTCAGGTAAGGTTTTTTGTCCATTCCAACTTGACCGGTGATGACTGCTCGCATGCAAAGAGTGTAACTATAAAGCCGCCAAATTAGAGGGGCATGAGTGGTTTTTTTGAGTATCGGCTGAGCGAGTTGGAAAGTATTGATTTGCCGAGTTTGGCAGAATGCATGTGCCGAAGCGGGGATTATCGCATCTGCGTCAATGTTGGGGGAGTTTCTTAAACGCTCGTCAACAGCGCCACGCAATGAACTTCAATTGCGCGCCCTTCGCCTACAGCATCCACGCTTTCGTGGGTCTTGCCCTTCACATTGATCTGGCTTGCATCGCAACCTAGAAGTTGCGCCAGGTGGTATCTGATTTTGTCCTTCACGGGACCAATCTTTGGGCGCTCGCAAATCACGGTGGCGTCTAAATTTGAAATTTGAAATTTTTTCTCTCGCATTATTGTCAACGCGGCGCGCAAGAAATGCGAACTGTCCTTGCCTGCCCATTGCGGATCTGTGTCAGAAAAAAGTTGTCCAATGTCTGGCAACGCAAGCGCGCCAAGAATTGCGTCCGTGATTGCGTGAAGCAACGCGTCTCCATCGGAATGGCCAACGGGGCCGCGATCATGTTCGATACAAATGCCGCCAAGAATAAACGGTTTGCCTTGACCCGCGGGCGCTAGAGGCTCAAGTCGATGCAGGTCGTAGCCATGGCCAACTCGAATCACATTAATTGTCTTGGTTGTTGGGGGTTTTTGGAATCTTGCCGCCTTGGGTGGTGGCGTACGGTGGGCGATCGGCCACTTGATCGGTGCGCAATCGAGCCGTCGCATCAGGTTCCGGCCAAATTGGACCCTTGCGAATATCAATATCTATGCGCCGAGCGCTTGCGGGTGGACATGTCAATTGATTGTCCAACTTTCCATTTTGGGTTCCGGCTGGCCACACCGCGTACATCATGCGATCTGGCGTATAGATCGGATCGTCACCGCCGCCTTCGAGAAAGTTGAATGTGAGTTGCTGTTCCGGTGGAATTTCCATCACGAAGAATTGTTCCTGGGTGCGAACATCAGTCACAGAAATTGTGAGCGGTTGCATGCTGGTGGAGATGTATGTGTAGCCGCGGCCCGCACCAGGCATGAAGCCACCATCCGGGGAATAGCAACTTGCAAGCGCCGCCAGTAGGGCAATGATCGATATGGATCGGAGTGGATTAGACATTGATTGATACTTTAACCAACAATTGCAAGTTCTGCGAAACGAATTCCGCGCGCCTCGTAATTTTGAAATTGATCCCAACTGGCGCACCCAGGCGATAGCAACACCACGTCGCCGGGGCGAATACGTGTGCGAATGATTTGAATTGCATTTTCCAATGTTTGGCAATTTCTGCCGCCATTGACGGCTAATTCCGCCGCCGCAGTCCCAATGGAATACAGACCCGCAAGTCTTGGAGTGAGCGCCGCAATTTGGCGCAGATCCGCGCCCTTGCTGACGCCGCCGGCAATGAGATGAATTTTGCTGGCGTCTGCAAAGCTGTTCACCGCGAACAATGTGGCCGCGGGCGTGGTGGCTTTGCTGTCATTAATCCAGCGCACATTGTTGTGGTGATGCGCCATTGAAAGTCGATGGGGCAATCCTTGGAAGAGATTCATCTTGTCCGCCAGCACGCGCGCGCTAGCCACCACTTCCATGGGGGTCATGTTGGGGTTGTCGCATTGCAGAGCGCCAACGCACGCGTGCAACGCTAGAAGCGCGTTGTGTTTGTTGTGTTGGCCAATGAGTTGCATGGGTTCAAACAAAGGCACGCTTTGCTCAATCTGTGGATGAAGTTGAGCATGGCGCCACCAATGTCCCGCCGGCAACTCCGCCCAAGTCGCGGCTTGGGTTGGCGATTCAATATCAAAGCGTGAAAGAAATAGTTGATCGCTTGATGATGGATTACGGATGACCGACTTGCTTGCGCTGTAGTGCGCGCGGTCGCCATGCCAATCCAAATGGTTGTCGCACAGGTTGGTGAGCACGCCGATACGCGCGCTCCATTGTGGATGTGCTGAATTGGGTCCCAGCCACCACAGCATGAAACTGGACAACTCCAGCACAAGCCATTCGTTGGGAGCAATCACGGGGCAATTCTGCAGTAAACTGCCGCCAATATTGCCCGCAAAGTGGGCGCGGTTGCCGTTGAATCCGTTGAGCGCGCAATGAATCAACGCGGCCGTTGTGCTTTTTCCAGAACTGCCGGTGACGGCGATCACGCGTTGCCATGGAATGTGTTGCAAAGCCAATCGCAGTTCAGTGGTCACGTCCGCGCCTGATTCTTGCGCCGCCAACAAATATGGATTGGTCCATGGCTTTGCCACCGCGGGGTTGGCCACGACCACTTGCGCGCTTTTAAAATCAGCTAGGTCGTGGCCGCCAAGACGCAAGCGAACAACGCCGGATTCAATCAGCGGAGAAATAGTGGCGATGGATGTTTTTAATTTTTCGGCTGGCGCAATATCAGTCACCAGAATTTCCTTGGCGCCGTGTTGCGCCAGCCACTGAGTTGCGCCTATGCCGCCGCCAAATGCACCAAGACCCATCACGAGACAGCGCTTGCCTTGAACTTGTAATTCACTGTGTTGTGTCATGCGCATCTTTACCCACGCTTTGTACACCAGATTAATGCTCTAGATCAATTTTCTAGAGCAATGCTCTAAAGCCATGCCAGATCAGTGGCCCACTTTATTTTTTTTCTGCACCCAAGCTCAGCAAATCTTCCGCATAATTGGTGGCCGCTTTGCGTTCCGTCAGCGGTCCTTGCGCATCGCCGCGCAGGAATTGGCGGATTAAACGATCTTTTTCTGGCAACTTCGCGCAGTCTTCAAGTGAAGTTTTGCGCAATGCGTCAAACGCCGCGCGCGTGTCGATCATCAGCGCGCGACCCTTGTCAAGCATTGTCATGCGGTCGGCGATGGTGAAGGCGCTGTCCATTTCATGGGTGACCACCACGCTGGTTACGCCAAGTTTGCGAGTGAGATCAAGCATCAGTTGATCGATCTCGGCGCTGGTGACCGGGTCAAGGCCGGCGCTGGGCTCGTCATAAAACAGAATCCTGGGATCCAGCGCCAGTGCGCGCGCCAAGCCCGCGCGCTTTTTCATGCCGCCGGATATTTGCGATGGAAATTTATTGGCGTGCTCGCGCAGTCCAACCAATTCCAATTTAATCATCACTTGAATTTCAATAATGTGCGAGTCCAGTGTCGTGTGCTCGCGCAGTGGCAACGCGATGTTGTCGGCGATGCTCATGCTGTTGAAGAGCGCGCCAGATTGAAAAAGAATTCCAAACTTTTTTCGCACGGAGTCCAGGCCCGCCTCGCCAACGGTCGCAATCTCCTCGCCAAAAATTTTGATTGAGCCCTCGCTGGGTTGCAAACTGCCAATCAAATGTCGCAACAACGTGCTTTTACCGCAACCAGAACCGCCCATGATCACCATGGTCTCGCCTTCGGCTATGTCCAAATTGATGCCATCCAACACGGTTTGCGCGCCGAAGCGCCGAACTAAATTGCGAATTTCAATCACGTTAGCCATAGGGTCTAGGTTACCACGTTGATCAATTTCACACTGACTGGAGCGCGCTTGCGAGAGCGCGGCCGATTGCTCAATTGTGTGGCGAGTCGTTCGCGCTTGGCACTGGCGCGGAAAGTGCGCCAGGCTTCAAGGTTTCCAGGACCGGTGGCGCGGGTTCGCCCTCGGGAAACAACACATCCGCATGAGCGGGGTCCACAATGCGCAAAGACCGCCAAGCCATAGTGCTTTTACCTGTCTTTTGATCAAATCGCTCAAGACCAAGGTCGACCTCCACGGGGCCGGATGAAAATATAATGGTGCTGGGAATAACCACCATTGATCGCTTCCAGGATTGTTCCAATGGAGTGGCGCGTTGATCGCTGATGTGCGCGGAGATGTATGTTCCGTAGCGAGCGCGTACTTGGTCGGTGAACGCCGCGAGTTGCTCTTGCGTGAGAGCGGTGGCGGGGCCGGACCATTCTTTTTTCATGCCGTGTGTGTCGTTGGCGAATAGTGGCGCCAGCGCCAGTGAGGGACCAACCACCATCGTGCGCAAGCCGGAGATCCAAAGCATCCACGATGCCAGTACGGTGGTGACTACTCCAAATGAAAGAGCCGTCCAAGCCAACCACGCGCCTTTGGTATCGGGATTTTTTTTCAGGTTGCGCAAAGCCAACGCGCCCGTGCCCGCGCCAATCAATGTCATGGGCGGACAGAAAAAAGGAATGCAGAACATGGCGGCAAGAACCGCGGTTCGATTCCACGAACGTGCGGGCGCGGTTGGATCGTTATCTCGCATATTGGAATTATTGTTTGGATTGTTGGCGTTGAAGTGGTTCATGTATGGGAAGTGCGCGTCACACGTATGCGCGCGCATGTCAATATTATATTCATGGATTTGTCAGGGATGGCTGGCCTGCGGGGTCCGATGAGTGCTTGGTGTCAGCCAGGGGAGCCAGAACCAAGTCGCCCAACTTTGCGTCATCCACGGTGAGCTCAATCAAGCGCGCGGCGGGAATCCATTGCGCATTTTGTGGAACCAACTGAAATACAGCGCTTCCCGTGGCGTCTTTGCGCTCAAATCGAAGCGTGATGGCGGATGTCATGACCACGTTGAGCATGCCGCCATTACCCACCTGGCTTACAAATGAAATATTTTGCAATTCTCCGTAGCGTTGCTTGGCTTGGTTGGCAAAAAGCGAAAGTTGCTGTGCGGTTGGCGCTGGTCGCGCTATTGGCGCAAGCGGGCTGGCGGCAATATCCATCACGCAAGACGAGTGGTCATTGGCGAAAGCGGAGCGAATGCTGGCGCTCATGTTGCGATCCAGATTTTTCATAAACCAATCGCTGAGCGCCTCAAGCGTGACGGCCTGCACCACCAAGCCAACCAAACTTAGAATCATTGCCGCGCGCGCAAGTTGCCGCGAACGGCGATCCCCACTGTTTCGCAGGCGCCACATGCTGGCGATAGCCAAAGGTGTGGAAATAAATCCAACAAAGGGGCAACAAGGCACTGGCGACAGAATGGCCAAGCCAAATGCGATTGAGGCCAGCATGGATCGCGGTGGCTTGGGCGCCACAGGAATGCTCGGCTGTTGGTCTGGCGGAAGTGGCGGATTGATTTGCGACATGAATGACCAAGATATATAAAAAAAGAAAGTCCTCCGCATCGTTGAGGATGCGGAGGACTGAAGAGTGTAGAAAAGAGACTGTCTACAAATGAATGTTAAAGTGGATTATGCATGCCGACGGCGTTTGCCAAAGAACGCACCCGCCACGCCAATCAATGCCACTGCGCCTGGCGTTGGAACTACTGGCATGAAGTCGAACGTTA
>CALFOZ010000063.1 GCA_937919205.1 uncultured Planctomycetia bacterium | reverse complement strand
CGCCCGCGCGCCACGCATCCAATGCTTGTGTTTGATAGTTGCCAGCAATTTGCGCGTGTGAGAAAGGCAACAGGCCGGCGCGCGCGCCAGTTTGCACAGCGTCAATCACCTTCAACGCCATGTCGCCATCCATGGAACTCTTGGGGTCTTCCACAATAGTTGGCGTGACAAGAAAAATAACTTCTTGACGAAGCGTGGCGTCTTTCTGCCCGCTCAGCGCGCCAGGAACCAAATCGCCAAACAACGGAATCTGACGATTGGTGGTTGAACTCACTTCGCGGAAAAGTCCGCCAAGCACAATGGTTTGCCCGCTTTTCACGCGCACATTAGTGCGCAAATCCTGATTGCTTTGATTTGGAATCTGCGAATCAGTTCCTTGCGACTTCACGTTTTCATATGTGGCCGCGGTGATTGATGGCGCAAGTTCCATGCGCACCATTCCGTCTGGACTAATAAACGCGCGGAAGGTGAGCTTGATTCCCGTGTCAATGTATTGCACTTCTTGCGTGGTGCTGGTTTGCGTTTGGGTGGTGGACAGGTAACCCAACTTCTGGCCAATGTTCACTTGCGCTTTTTGGCGGTTCAACACCGTCACGGATGGACGCGCAAGCACCGTGGTGTTCTTCACCTGATCAAGCATCTGCAAAAAGATGGCGACATCATTTGAAATCACACCAAGCTTCAGTGTTGGATCAACTGTTCCCGCGGGATACATGGACGCCGCATTGGCGGTTGCATTAGCGGGTTTAATTAATCCGCTTTTCAAATCATTGAAGGCATTCATAGGTCCACCGGTCACGGTGGCAAAATCAATGTTGCCCACCGCGGTAATGTCCAAACCAAATGCGTCGTCCTCTGTCACATCCGCAACAAGAATGGTGGCTTCCACGCGAACTTGCTGCGGCTGAACATCTGTGTCCTTCAAAATTCCAGCGGCTTTTTCAATCACTTCTGGATAATCATTCACCAAAACGCGTGTTGCAAAAGCGTATGTATCGCCGCCACCATCAGAGAGGGTGGGCTCGAAACCCTCCTTCACTTTTCCAAGAGACACCGCGGTGCCGCCTTCGGAAAGTAGTGGCTTTACAAGTGCAAGCGCATCATCGGGGGCAAGAAATTGCAATGTGAACACGCGTGCGTCGCGTTTCATTTTTGATTTATCTAGGAGCTCTTTTTCCGCGCGCGCATACACCATAATGAATGGTCCCTGTCGCTCCCACACAAATCCGTTCACGGTCAGAAGCGCGTCAAGCGCCTGATCAACAGGCACGTCGTATAAACTCACGCTCACCAGCGCCTTCACTTTTTCGCTGGCAACAATGTTCAACTTGCTTTTAATGCTGAGCAACTCAAGCAGCTTTGTAATTTCAATTCCCTGCGCGGCAAGCGTTACGGTTCCGTGATCAGTCACGTCAACCACCGGGGGCGCTCCATTGGCGACGGCTTCTAATTTTTGTTCCATGCCCTGCTGATTGGCTGGCGCTTGGTTTGTAATTTCAGTGACCGCAGGTGTTGGCGCGGTGGAACCGCTCCACTGAGGAAGCATGCCGTTTGGTGTGGAAAGTTTTTTAACGGCCTCTGTTTGCGTTGCCGCGTTAGTGATTGGCGCGGTTGTTGCAGGCGCAGTTGTTTCAGGAACTGTCGCGGTTGATTGCGCGCCAGATTGCGTTGCGGCTCCGGTAGTTGGCGTAGTTGATTGCTTTGGTGCCCGCGTTGCTGGTGTTAATTCTTGAAATGGCACCTGAGTTACAGCCAAATTTGAAGCCACGGTTGAAGCCTGCGTTTGCGTTTGCGCACATACAAACGCGGCGCACACACCAAGCATCGCGCTAAGAAGAATGGATATTTTTCCAGAGATGTGTGAGTGGTTCATAGTCATTGCCTTCCCTGTTCGACCAAATTTGCCAGCGACTTGCGCACAAGTTTTATTGATTTGACCAATTCAACTGCATGGCGCCCGTGGCAGAGTCGAATGTAATTGTGCATTTGCTAGTGGAATCTGGCAAAAACATGGCAATTGATGCCGGAGAGGTCTTTACGCCCCCAAATGGGTCAAATTGCACTTGGGTTTGAGCCGTGTTTGAAGACACAAGTCTCACCCCCTGCGCGGCTTCTGACATTCCTTGACCAAGAACTCGGCGCATGGATGAACCGTCACTACAAACCATGGCCACGGTTGGCGTGGAGTTACGGGCCACTATCCACCCGGTTTGATCTTGCATAAGTCGAATGCTTGCGGGGTCATCTGGATTGGTCAGCGTTGCGCCGCGCGCATATTCCGCATCTTGGGCAAACATGCGCACCGCTCCCTGAATTTTTTCATCGGAGCTTGGTCGCAATAAGTCAATGCTCAGTGCGCCA
>CALFOZ010000062.1 GCA_937919205.1 uncultured Planctomycetia bacterium | reverse complement strand
GCGCGTTGTTCTTGTGCATTGGAATGATGTACGAGCGCTACCACACCAAGGACATGGAACAACTTGGCGGGCTGGTTTCCAAAATGCCAGTGTGGAGTTTCTTCATGATCATCTTCACGCTGTCCAGCGTTGGCTTGCCTGGCTTAAATGGTTTTGTTGGTGAATTCTTAAGCTTGATGGGCGCGTTTGTTGCAGAACATGATCAACCCTCTGGCTATCCTGGAGTGCTTCATCCTTGGTACGCGGTTGTCGCGGCCATTGGACTGATTTTGGGTGCCATGTACTTGCTCATCATGTTGGGCAAGATTGTGTGGGGCAACTTGCGCGAACCACATGGCGACGCCCACACGGAACATGCCGCAAGCGAATTGCCAACAGATTTAAATTTACGCGAGATCTCCATCTTGGCGCCAATCGCACTGGCGTGTCTTGCGATTGGCTTGTATCCCAAGCCACTCTTAAACGCGGTTGAACCATGCGTGAAGGAAGTGCTGGTGAATTATCCCGCGGTGATCAATGCGTACAACGCCCGGCGCGGACTTGTGAATCCATCCACACCAGTCAAAAGTGCGGAGGCCTCCAAATGAGTTCGTTCCTTCCCATGGGTCCAAAAATCGCTGTATTAACGCCTGAAATCATTGTTTTTGGTGGAAGCGTGTTGGTCAGCATCATTGGCTTAAGCCACAGCAAAACGTTGCGAAAATCAGTTCCACTGCTGGCCGCATTCACGCTGTTGGCCTCGCTTGTGGCGCTTGCCTTGGGCTATTCCGCCGAGGCCGCCGAGCAATCAGGCGTGCTCATGCCGCACTTCAGCAAGATCATCAAGGCAATTATTCTGGTGGTTGGAATTGGCCTTGTCGCTATTTCGGTTGGCCACATTGATCAACGCATGGAGGACGCCGTGGCGCGCGGCGCGACCACGTTTGATCCCATGCGCGTTGTGCGCGGAGAATTTTATGCCTTCATGTTGCTCAGCATTTGCGGCGCGATGCTTATTCCTGGTAGCCCCGATTTAGTCTGGCTGTTCCTGGCGCTTGAACTGACAAGTTTGCCAACCTACATCATGGTGGCGATGAGCCGTGGAACACGCCGCGCCCAAGAAGCCGCAGTGAAATATTTTTTCCTGGGCGCCATGAGCACGGCCATCTTCTTGTATGGCTTCGCGCTGATCTATGGAAGCACTGGATCACTACAACTATCAACCATCCGCGAAGTGTTCGCCGATCAATCCGCGCGTGGCGGTATTGACACGCTGGGAATCACAGGACTCATTCTTTGCATTCTTGGCTTCTGTTACAAGTTGGCCGCCGCGCCAATGCATTTCTACGCGCCAGATGTGTATGAAGGCGCCGCCAATCCCGTCACCGGCTTCCTGTCGTTCATTCCAAAAATCGCTGGTTTTTCCGCTCTCGCCGTGCTGTTAAGCACCGTGGGTTGGTCTGGCCACGCGGGCTTCTCGGAAACTGGCGCGCCTATCAATGGATTGCCCGCGCCAATTCTTGCCACGCTATGGATGATCTGCGCGCTCACCATGACGCTGGGAAATATCGGAGCGCTGTTACAAAAATCCGTCAAGCGCATGTTGGCCTACAGCTCCATCTCGCACTCGGGCTACATGGTTCTTGCGATCATCGCCGGACCTGGTCTAGGCTTTGAGGCGCTTCTATTTTATCTGATCAGTTATGGCGTCACCAATCTCGCGATCTTTGGCGCGCTTTCAGGATTGCAAAAACGCGGCGAAGATGTTGAAAGTTTCGATGAGCTCAGCGGCATTGGTCGCCGCTATCCCGGACTCGCCGCATGGCTTGCGATTGGTTCAGGATCGCTCATGGGCATGCCCCCACTACTTGGCTTCTGGGCAAAGCTGATGTTGTTCATGGCGGGTATTCAAGCTGGACACACACCGCTCGTCATTATCGCCGCCATCAACAGCGCCGTGAGCGTTTGGTATTACCTGCGCCTCATTGGAGTTCCATCATTGTCACCGCCAGGCACCTCTTCCGAAGGCGTGACCAAGGGACCAAGTTCTTGGCCTCGATTCGCTGGAGCGGTGGCCGCGGTGGCGGTCATTCTTTTGCCGTTGTTTGCCTCTCGCATTCTTGGCAATAGCGCTGAATTTGCGCCTGTTCGCCCCGCTTCCAACGCCCAACCAACATCCCCCACCACACACACCGCGCCCGCCGCAAGCCTGAAACAGACCGCACGCAATTCGGCGCAAAATCCACCACAAGAAACAAAGCTTTAAGACAGTGCGCAAGTTGCGCTACACTGTTTGCCCACGCGGCTGTAGCTCAATTGGATAGAGCACAAGCCTACGAAGCTTGGGGTTGCAGGTTCGAGTCCTGCCAGCCGCGCTTACTTTATTCCGCGTGATTTTGAAATTGGTCTTCCTGTGCGCCAAGGCGTTCGCCAGAAGCGTGAACAAAGAACTCAGCCACACTCTGTATAGGAATTTCGGATGAGCGCCAACGCATCGATCGCCACATTGTTCAATCAGATCGCCGACGCGCTTGAAGTGCTTGGTGAAAATCAATTCAAGGTCATGGCGCATCGCAAGGCCGCGCGCATGCTTGAAGATCTTTCCGACGATGTCGCCGAGCTATGCAAGAATGATCCTGACAAATTAAAATCCATCGATGGTCTTGGCGCGTCAAGCGTGCAGAAGATTCAGGAGTTTGTGGCCACTGGAAAAATCAAGGCACATGAGGAGGCGCTTGCCAAGTTGCCTCCGGGTTTGATCGATGTACTGCGCGTGCCTGGCCTTGGACCCAAGACCGTGAAGTTGCTGTGGGATCAAGGCGGCGTGACGGACTTGGCCACGCTGAAATCGCAACTGGCCAGCGGCGCACTAGAGAAGTTGCCGCGCATGGGCGCCAAGACATTGCAAAATATTTCGGAAAATATCGCCTTTTTAGAGACCGCCAGTGACCGCGTCCGCTTGGGCGACGCCATGCCAATCGCGCAAACATTTGTTTCGCAACTGGGCGCCATCAAAGGCGTCACCCAGGCCGAGTACGCCGGAAGCATGCGCAGAGGCCGCGAGACCATTGGTGATATTGATTTGCTTGTGGCCACTGAAGATCCCGCCCCCGTGATGCAGTTTTTCTGCGCGCACCCATTGGTGGCCAAGGTGCTTGTGTCTGGCGACACCAAATCCAGCGTGCGATTGAACAGCGGATTGCAAGTCGATCTTCGCGTGGTGCCCGCTATGAACTGGGGCGCGGCGCTGTTGTACTTCACCGGAAGCAAGGACCACAACGTCATCTTGCGCGAGCGCGCCATTGAGCGCTCAATGCGATTAAACGAATATGGATTGTTCGCCGACGACGGCGATGAAACTCCACCGCAACAGCGTGGCGTGAAACCCGTCGCTTCAAAAACCGAACAAGAGATTTACGCCAAGCTTGGATTGGAGTGGATCACGCCAGAGTTGCGTGAAAGCCACGGCGAGTTTGAAAAAAATATCACCACGCAACTAATTTCAGTTGACGATATTCGCCGTGAATTGCATTGCCACACCACGGCCAGCGACGGCGTGCTGTCCATCGAGCAACTGATTGAAACCGCTAAAAGCCGCGGCTTTGACGCCATTGCCATCACGGATCACAGTCGATCAAGCGCGCAGGCAAACGGACTTTCCGTGGAGCGCCTGCGCGAGCACGCCGCCAACATTCGCGCGGCCAGCGCAAAAATAAAAGGCATTCATGTTCTGGTTGGAAGTGAAGTGGACATTCTTGCCGACGGCCATTTGGATTATCCCGACGATGTCTTGGCGGAACTTGATTGGGTGGTGGCGAGTCCGCACACCGCGCTCAAGCAATCGCCCGAGGCCGCCACGGCGCGGTTGCTCGCCGCCATCGCCAATCCATTTGTGCATGTGATTGGCCACCCCACTGGCAGAATTTTAAATGGACGACCTGGTCTTGAGCCAAACATGAAAGTGGTCATTTCTGCGGCGGCCAAGGCGGGCGTGGCGCTGGAAATAAATTGCAATCCCGCGCGTCTTGATTTGCGCGACGCTTTGGTTCGCGCGGCGCACGAAGGCGGAGCCATGATTTCCATCAACACGGACGCGCACGACAGCGAGCACTTTGACTTTCTACGCTACGGAATCTTGACCGCGCGGCGCGCTGGCCTGAACTCAGCTGGTTGCGTGAATGCTTGGCCGTGGAAAAAATTTGACGCGTGGCGCATTTCGCGTGGCCGCGCCAAAGTTACGGCGTAATTTCGCTCCACTGTTAGAACGTCAGCGCATTTCATACACGCGCGCTTCTATTTGCAAAACATCTGTTATTTAGCGGTGATTTGCCGCAACGCCTTCATGCACGCGGTCGCCGGGCATCAGCACGGTGTTCACAGCGTCAAAAAATCGCCTACCCAATCTCTCTTGATCGGCGGCCATGGATTCTGTTTGCAAACGCAGGGCGTTCACATCCATGCCAGCGCTTTCAAATTTGGCGGTGGAGCCGTTGATTTGCTTCAGAATGCTGGCGCGGTTCCACTCGGGGTGATACTGAATGCCGTAACTGCGCAACCCAACGGAAAATGCCTGCACTCCACACGCCGCGCTGACCGCCAGCACTTGTCCGCCTGCCGGAAGTTTGCTGATCTCGTCGGAGTGCCAGCACATTTTTAAGCCAGACCACGGTTGCCCTGCGAACAACGCATCCTCGCGACCAATGTGATTCAGCTTCACCGTTTGCCAACCCAGCTCGCTTTGCTTCATGGCTTGCGTTTCGCCGCCCAAAGCGGCCGCCAAAAGTTGCGCGCCAAGGCACAAGCCCAGCACAGGAACATTGGCGTCATGCGCCATCTTTAAAAATGTTTTTTCAGCTGACATCCAAGGCGCATCATTCAAGTGGACGGTCTGTGGACCGCCCAGCGAAATCACACCATGCACATCGTCTAGATCGGCTGGCACAACACCACCGGCGTTCAGTTGAATCACGCGCAGGCGTTGCCCATGGTGGCGTAGGGAATCCATAAGTAAATCGGCGGGGCAATCGGACGAATGTGCAAGAATGACAATGGCCATAGGAGAGCAAAGATAGCACAAGAAAAACCGCATGCTTTGCTCAACTTCAGCGGCGCGCTAGGACAATGCGTGCGTGAGCACACCCATGTCAAACCCAGACCAATCCCAAGAAACCAACGAGCGCGCTCCGAATGGTTTCGATGGCGGCGCGCCCAAGCGCCCCGCCACCACGCGCTTAGCGCAAAGCCGCGCTGAACAATCCAGAGTCCGCATCAACTCTGGAAAAAATGCCGAGGAGGCGGCGGCTCAATATTTGCAAACCAATGGCTACAACATCATCGCGCGCAACTTGCGCCTGGGACATTTGGAAATTGACCTGTTGGTCACGCTACCCAATACGAATGTCTTGATCTTGGTCGAGGTGAAGGCGCGACGCGCCGGATCGCACGCGCCCGAACTGCGCGTGGACTGGCGCAAGCAACGGCATCTCATTCGTGCGGCGCAAATGCTTCTGACACGGCGAATGTTTCGCGGCAAACAGATTCAATTTGACGTGGTCGCGGTTGAAATGGACCAACTTCAAATACCAATGAACCTTCGCCACATTCAACGTGCATTTGACGCGAACATGCGCTGAACTTTTGGCGCACACATTGATGCGATTCGTAGATGTGGCCCCGAAGCAGGTTCCCAACGCCGGGCAAGGCCAGCACGCGCTTGAACACCCGTTTGGTGAAACTTAGCGAAAATATCGGGTCAACGCGATGGAAATCAATCGCATCTTCATAGACTCAAGATCGGAAGCCACCCAACGCGTGCGCAAATTGGCGTAGTAGCGTTGTGTCTCCATCCCATAGCGCTGATTCTCAATTTGTCGCCGCAGTTGCATTTGCAAGGGCGGATCAAAAATCGATCGCGCCTTTTCCTGTTGCGACGAAATCAACGTCAACCAAAACATTTGCGTCTTGCTTTCGATGGGTCCATCGATCTTGTTCAACTCCAGCGCCTTGATCCGCGTCTTCATGTCATCCACAAGATCCGCAATCGCATCGATGCCGCCCTTGGAAATGGTCATCTCGCGCCAGAACCCGCCATCGGAAATTTTAAGATCGGCGGCCACTTGACTGAACGTCTTGCCCTGCGCAAAGCTGGCCTTCACCTGATCCACTTGCGCCTGATTGGATTTTAAAACGGCGATGCGGCCAATACGAATTGTTGGAAGCGGATTATAAGTGGCGCTATTTTGATCGTACAGACGCTCCACGTCGCGCCAACTCACGATGGTGCGCGGACGAACGCGCCTATTTAAAAGATCGCCAGCTAGCGCCTGATTTTTCTGGCGATTCATAAACTCCTCAATCGTGGTGCCAGGAAATTCCTCCTCAATACTTCGCTGTGCATCGGCGCGGCTACCACCACGATTTGCAATTTCTTTTTCCTGCAGATCCTTCAACCACGCCAACACGCCTTCCTGGCCCTCTTTGGGAATCATGGCCTCCGCCTCGGAAATAATCAGCAAATTGTTCACGTATTGGTCGAAAGCCTCGCTAATAATTTGCACCACTTGATTGCGCGCCTTGATGCGATCCGGATCCGCGGCGATGGTGATAATGCGGTCTTCACGAGTCTTAAGAAATTCGCTGGCGTAGAGCGGCTTTCCATTCACTTGCCCCACCAATGAATCCACTGGCCATTTCTGATTGATGGGAAGTTGCGCGTCAATCTTCTCGGGCAATTTTTGCGTCAGCGTTGTTCCATCCGGAGCCTTGGAAACCACATCGGTTTGTACCGTGGTCACTTGATTTCCATTGGCCACATCCACCGTAACGTCATCGGTCACAACCGTGGGCGGCTCTAGATCGGCGTCTGGAATTTGCACAATGCTGGGGTTCACATCCGCGGGCAAATTGCCTTGGCTAAACGCAATGGAGTTCACCTCCACGGCGTCCTTGGGCGTTCTGTCGGTTGACATGCAACCCGCCAAACACATCACGCACAGGATTGTGCTGGCAAGGCCTGCAAAATTCGCGCTCGTGAATCGCATTGCAAGAAGTCTAGTCAATTGAATTCGCTTTGGTGGCAATGCGCCGTATACTCATTCCACAATGAGCGACAACAACCCGCCAGAAATTCAAGTTGATTCTGATTGGAAAGCCCAAGCGCAAGCCGAGAAGGCCCGCCTGAGCCAGCAAGAGGAAAGCAAACCCGCCAAGCCCGGCAAGGACGAATTGCCCCCCGCTGATTTCCGCAGTTTAGTGGGCTTATTGGCCTCGCAAGCCATTGGTGGATTGGGTGGCTACACCGATCCGCAAGGCCGCGTCATGGTGGACATCATGGGCGCGAAGTTCGCCATTGATCTGATTGGCGTGCTACAGGAAAAAACCAAGGGCAATCTTCTGCCCGAAGAGGAAGCCGAACTTAGCGAAGTGCTGGGCGAGTTGCGTTCGCGCTTTGTGCAAATTGCGCAGGCCGTCGCCGCGCGCATGAAGAGTGGTCAAGGCGTTGAAAGCATGAGCGCTGGAGCTCCAGCGAACTCACGCAAGGCTCCCGACGCCGGCGCGGGTCCGAAGTTGATCATTCCATAAATTGGCTCACCCAAAATCAATGCGTGTTGAAATAACTTTTAGCCGCCAATGCAATGCGCCAACGTTTCCCGTTTAGCGGAACAACATCGACGACAAAAGTCGCTCCATGGGCGGGTAGTACAGCGACAAATACGCGCCAACAAAGTACAACACGATCACACCCAACAACACGCGGTCCTCGATCAATGTTTGCAATGGCTTGTCTGACAAGCCCAAGTTGGCTCTTCGATAAAAGCGATGAATGCTGATGGCGACAAACGGCGTGAGCAAGGCAAGACCAAGCGCGCGGCTTCCATACAAGCCGTTGGCGTGCTCCGACAGCGTGTACATGAGATAGGTCACCAAAACCAAGCCCGCGCTCAAGGCCAGCAACCAATTCAATTCGTCGCGGGTGTCGTAGCCGGCGCGCGACTTCCATTGCATGATTTCCCCCTGTTTCACGGCAATTTCAGCAGACGCCTTGTCGCACAATCTTTTGGTGAAACCAAGAAACAGCGTGAGAAAGAACACGCACAGCAAAAGCCAAATTGAAATCTGCACTTGGATGCTGGTGGCGCCCGCCGCCGCGCGCAGGCAGAACCCTGTTGCGACAATGGCCACATCCACAAATGGCGTCACTTTGAAATACAAGTTGTATACAAGTTGCAACCCAACATAGCCCAACACAATCACGCCGGTGTTGACGTTGACACTCCACGCAAGCAGAGTGCCCACTATGACAAGTAACACACCCGCGCTCAACGCGGTGGTCACGCCTATAGCGCCGCTTGCCACGGGTCGCTTGCGCTTCAGTGGGTGCTTTCGATCCTCGGGGGCGTCAAGAGCGTCGTTCATGGCGTAGGTGCCGCTGGCCGTAAGGCAAAATGCAACGAACGCCCATGCCAATGCGACCCACTTTTGTCCCACAATATCCATTGACACGTCGCGTCCTTGGCTTGAAAGCCAAAAGACCATGGGCAACAACACAAAAATATTCTTCACCAGATCTCCTGGCCGCAATAAAGAAACCCAATTCTTCATGCGCTATTCATCGGACAAATTGCCCCCAAAACGCCAGACTTTCAGACACATGCGTGATGAAATTCCTCACCACACATTGCGCCAGCAAGGCGGTATTTCATGCTGGCCATGTACTGCCTTGGCTTGAAAAAGTTGCATAGGCGCCCGCCACATTCAATATGCGCGACACGCCACATCAAGAAACAGTGCTGGTCTTGCGCGCGTCTCCCGCTTCAACGCGTTCAATCTTTAGCGCCAAGCCAGTGTCGCTACTCACTTCAATCAACACGCCGGACACGCGCACTTCACCAGCCGAAACTTCATACTGCACAGGCAACGCGGTGGTCATGTGATGCACCACGCGGCTAGCGTCGCGTCCAATCACGCCATCGCATGGACCGCACATTCCAACATCTGTAATGAAGGCCGTGCCACCGGACAGTATGCGTTCGTCGGCGGTGGGCACATGCGTGTGCGAACCAATCACGGCGGCCACTCGTCCATCAAGATGGTGCGCAAGGGCCGCCTTCTCGCTGGTGACCTCCATGTGTGCCTCGACAATCACAAGCGGTCGTTTCTCTGGAAGTTCTTTCAGGACACGGTCAGCCGTTGCGAAAGGATCATCCGCTGGCAGTGGAAAATAAATTCGTCCAAGCATGGTGGTTACAAACACGTCACGCGGCCGACCCGCCGCCGCCGCGATGCGAACCCAGCGCTTGCCTGGCGCGCGATCGGACAAATTCGCCGGTCTGCACACAGGAATAGATGGGTCCTCTAGGGCCGAGGTAATTTTGGGATCACGGTAGACATGGTCGCCCAACGTCACTGCGTCGGCGCCCGCGTCGCGCAAGGCCTGCAACAAATCCGGGGTAATTCCAGAGCCATTGCGAATATTTTCGCCGTTGACGATCACCACGTCAACGGAATATTTTTCACGCAGTGCTGGCAAATGCTTGGCCACGGCGGAGCGACCTGGGGCTCCCACCACATCACCAAGAAATAAAATTCGCATTGGACGGGCCATACTGGTTACACTCTACATGAAGCGTGGAGTTTCCATTGGTGAAATTCCCCGCTCATTGAAATTCAAACATGAGTACAACGGCATTTCATAATGGCGACAAGGTTCGCCACAACGCCCGCCCTGAATGGGGTATTGGTTCTATTTTGAAAGTTGAAATGTTGACACGCGAAGGAAAGCCGGATCAGCGCCTGTGGATTCGCTTTCCAAACATTGGAACCAAGACTCTGTTGGCCAGCGCGGCGGATTTGCAAATTACAAACGACATAGTCGAGAATGTCGAGAACGCGATTCACGCGCGCCCAACACTGGCGCAAGTGGAAATGAAGCGCGAAGGCGGATGGCTTGGCAAGGCCAGCGCCGACAAGCCAGAGACCGTTATGACCGCGCTCACTCCGCAAGCCACCGATCCATTTCTAAGTTTGCGAAAGCGTTTGGAAGTCACTCTGTCGCAATATCGCTTTGAAGCCACGGGCGCGCGCCTTGTGGATTGGGCCGTTGCGCAAAGTGGCATTGATGATCCATTAAGCCGCTTCAATCGCCAAGAACTTGAGCAATTTCACGCCAAATGGCGCTTTGAATTGGACGCACACTTGGGCAAGTTGCTATTGGAATGTCGCCGCGAACCCGATGTGTTGGCGGGTGAACTTTCTAAAGCGCCGCCACTTGCCCAGCGCGCGGTGCAAAAAATTCGAAGCCTGCGCTAAAGTCTGTTGCGACGCTTGAACCTTTACGACAAATGCCAAGCGCGTGACCCCGCGCAACCATCCTCCGCACACGCCTCGTAGTTCTGGGCTTTTGTCGCCACTTCGTTTCATCAGTTGGCTTTGGCGCAGTCATTCATTCTGTTCCGTCTGCGCAGGCTGGCAACACACAATACATTTTTCAACAGCACACAATGCTTGCAAGCGCATTTTTGTTATGGATATTTGTAGTGGAGGGCACACTATGAATCACAATTCGATGGAAAACAAAATGAAGGAAGCGCTTGAATCCCTGTACGCCATTTGCCTGGGCGCTGATGGGGTGGCGCCGCAGAAACGTATTCAAGCGCGCGAAAATATCGACGCCTTGCGCATGCTGTGCGCCTATCAAACATTCGATGTGGAAGCAACGCGCCGGGAGAACGTTGGACTTCGCGACATGATTCAAAGCAAAAAGAAACCGCGTCGCAAAGAATAAATTTCTATACATGTACTGCCCTTGACCAATTCCTGAAAATCACTTTCAGGTGTGCATTACATGCGACGCCCAATAACGTGATGTTCAATACGCATGTTTTTAGCCCATGAAACCAAGCCACTGCGCCTCAAGATCGCGCTCGCGAATGGGAGGCGTCAACCCCTGACCTGCTCCCCACGGCAACAAGCGGGCGAAGCGAACGCGCCAGAGTAATTGTGTCCAAGTCGCCTCATCACAGCGCTTGGGCCGATGCTGGGAAAGCCGCGGCTTCCAAAGCGCATCAAATTGATCGCGTTGCGCGCGCAACACTCCCGCGCCTTCAAGTTGAGCCACGCGAGCGCGGTGCGCTTTGATCAGCGTTGAAGCCACCAGCAAATAATTCAGCGGCATGTCTTGCAACCAATCTCTCCGAAGCAAATCGTCGCGCTCGCTTTGTGCGTCTTGAAGAATTGGCGCCCACGACGCCGGCGCGGGACGCTTCAAGTCCGAATCAAGCGCCCGCACTTCATTGGCAAGCGCGGCCACGGCATACAGCACGCACTGCGAGGCCCCAAGGATTTTTTTGTCCACGCCCTCAATCTGCTGGTTGAATTCATCACGTGTTGGAAGCGCCTCTTTGCCTTCAAGCAAGATCAACTGCGCAATGCGCGCAACCAATTGATGTTTCCAAGCATCTGAACTACTACCCGCCACGGATTGAATCGCCATAAATTCGCCGTAAAAATCCAAATGATGCTCAATTGCGCCGCGGTTCAGTTGCAACACCAACTCGCACAATGCGCGCGACTGACTTTCATGCGCCTCTTGAAACGTGGCAAATTGGCGCAAACGAACGCCGCGATCATTGTGAACTTCTTGATCAATTGCATACAAGCCACTTGTCGCGCCAGCCTTCACATGTGCGTCAGGATGGCGCACATTACTGCGGCTCTTGAAATACTCTTGACCATCACACATTTCAAGTGCGGCCCACGCACGCACTTGGCCCGCTTGATGACCAATGTTTACCAGCATTGGTAACACCGCGGGCAAAGGCGCGATCCACCACGCGAACTCTTTGCCAATAGGCAAGCCATTTGTGGTGCGCGCAATCACTTCGCGGCGCGCCAGATCCGATTGCGCCGCAAATTTTTTCACCAACCCCCTTGCGTCTCGACCCGTTGCCAACACGCGTCCATCGCTCTCAATCACTTCAACGCGGGCGCTGAAATGCGCCGGCACATTTGCAAGCGCGAAATCTTCCACGCGCACTTCAAGTCCGCTGGCGCGCTTTAATTCACGAGCAAGCAACTCAAGCAACGAACCAGAACCCACTTGGTACTGCTCTAAAAACGCTTGAATAACAGCCTCCACTGGCTGAAATCGCGCGCGCACTCGCTTGGGCAAACTGCGAATCAGCGCCTCTATTTTTTCCGCTATCAATCCTGGCACCAACCACTCAAGCCGATCGCAATCCAAATCTGGCAACTCAAGCAAGGGCACGCGCACTGTCACTCCATCCGCGTC
>CALFOZ010000061.1 GCA_937919205.1 uncultured Planctomycetia bacterium | reverse complement strand
TGGAGGAACAATTGTGCAGGTGGCTCCAATAGCCGCAAACGCGGGCCTTGCCGAATTCGATAACGCCTTTAAATCTTATCCGTATGTATATTCTCATGATTGTAGCACTATTTCAAATACGATTCCTGGTTGCTACAACACCCCGTGTTGCGTATTTGTTTGCGTCAACGACCCTGCATGTTGCTCAGTTGGATGGGATGCGACTTGTGTGAATGCCGCATCCAGTAATTCCGCCCTTTGCCAATCAGGAGCGGTCCAATTTGCTGGATCCCCACCACAGGTTCCAAATTTCAATGCAACCCCAAGCGGAGCATTTAGAGCTCGAAATTTAGCCTTGTTTGCAAGTGGGTTACCCAATGTTCTTACCACAAGTGAATACATTACAGACATGGCGGGGTTGGTTGTTGCGCAACCTACAGCAACTGTTGCACCAGGCCTGGTCGTTCTTTCTGAAATTACGGCGCAAAATCAAGGCACAATCCCACTTGGCTTAAATCAAACGTATGGCTTCATAGATTCCGGATTTTCCGGTGGCGGCATTGACGTTGACGGCATGGTCGCATTTGCAAGTGGCGTTGGCGTTGACCCCACCAGCGTGCTTGGCAGTCGAACCGTGGTTGGCGTAATTGATAACTCTGCAATCATCGACCATGTTGATCTTGTGGGTCAAGTCACAGTTGAACCAGGACAAACCGTGTTGGTGCCTGCACCAGGAACATCCGCGTTCATCAATGCGGATCACGGAACGGCAATTCTAGGAATTCTAGTTGCGCGTGACGATGGCCCCGGCGTTGAGGCTGGAATCAAAGGCCTATTGCCGCAAGCGCAAGCTATTTTCTTTCCTGCCGTAACCATTGCACAAGGTGGCCGCCTAGCTTCAGCAATGATTTCTGCGGCTGAAAGTCTCGCTGACGGCGATGTGTTGTGTATTCCATTGGAATTCGGAAGTGGCTTTACAATAGCAAGCGACGCGGTGGTGAATCAGTTGCTAAATGTCGTGGATTCTCTGGGAACCACCGTTGTGATTCCTGCTGGTAATGGTGGGTTTGAAGTACAAAGCGCTGAGACCACCGCAATTGTTGTGGGTGCGTCATGGCCAGGCTTTCAAACTCCGGTTCCATTTGGATCCACCATGAATATTACCAACATAGCAACTGCTCTTACGCCCAGTCAGAATCCCTATCCCGGCAATAATTATTGCCGCTGGCGCACTAGCAACTGGGCGACCACTATCGGTTCGGGCGGCATTGATGTCTCAGGTTGGGGCACCGCAATTTGCACGTTGGGTGTTGGAAGCCTCTACTCCAATGGCACATCAAGAACCGAGAATTATCAGGCGAACTTTGGGGAAACAAGCGGCGCTTGCGCCATGATTGCGGGCTTGGTTGGGTCCATGAATGGCTTTGCAGAAGCCCTGTTTGGCGCTTCGATTGGAACCCCGGCCATCCGAAATATTTTAAACAATAATGCAACGGACTCTCAAGGAAATCCCACTGGAGGCTATATAGGTTCAGTGGTAACTCAGTGCGGATATCCACCAGAAACACAACTTCCATCCACGATCGTTGACGACCCAGCGGTTGTCGCCAACGGTGACACTGGCGCTGAGGGAACAAACCACAATGTCGGTGGCTTCCCAAAGGCTCAGGAATGCCTCAGCTTTGTTCTGTCAAACCAATCATTTCCAGCTGGAACTCCATTTGATGTGCAGGTGATCACCGGCACCAACCAAATTGGAACAAAATTTTCGCTTGGCACTCTCAACAACAAATTCTTGCAGGTTCAAGCTCAACAAAGGGGACGCGGCTCTCGTGGTTCAGGTTACGGCCCCGCGCTTCAATACATTTCCATGGGCTTGGCCACGGACATACAGATTCGATCAGTTCTGCAAGTTCCATCTAATGATTTAGTCAATGATGTGCTCTTGGCAGGAGCTGGATACGTCTCAACTGCAACCTCAACCAATGCTGTTGCCAACGCTATTGGTATCTTGTACGCCTACAACCGCGCCAACAACCGCTGGATTTATCTTAACTTTGGGTTCTTGCTTGGCGCCATGAATGACGTCAATGTAAGCGGTCTTTTATCTTCCACCGGTTTTAATCCGCAAGACTTCATCGTGACTGAGAATGGTCAACGCGTTATATATTCACGTTATGTCACATTTGGATATGGCACAGTGGGCGCATACCGCGTGTTCTGGGATCAAATCTTCATTCAGATGAATCCTCCAATTGATACTGGCGGCTAGCACATTATTTGGGTCGCATTGTTGCTAGGGGCGTTGCCCATTTCTCGCTTGGATCAATGTTGCTGGCTAGACTTCCACGTGATCACCAATTCAGAACCTAATTTTTCCGCCCCACCCGAGCAATCCGTCGTGGATGGGCGCAAGCAATTCATAGAACTTTGGGGCGACATGGGCGCGCGTTGGGGCGTTCCGCGCAGTATGACGGAATTGCACGCACTGCTTTTCATTGTTGGCAAGCCAATGAACACCGATGACATCATGCGAGAACTTTCCATCAGTCGTGGCAATGTCAGCATGACGTTGCGCACTTTGCTTGACTGGGGAATTATTGTCCGCTCACAGCAAAGCGAAGACCGCAAGGATTATTACAAGGCGGAGCAGGATGTTTGGAAACTTTTTTCCACAGTGGCCAAAGCCCGCAAACGCCGAGAATTAGCGCCGCTGTCGGATCGCTTACGCACACTTGCGCTGGATGTGAAAGGTTGCAAATCCTTGCAAGCCACAGAGCATCGCCAACGTCTTGAATCGATGTTGGATTTCATTGTGAAATTTGACGGAGTATCGGAGCGTTTCCTGTCGATGGGCGGCGCAAGCATTGACTTGGTGTCGGCCTTGCTTGGACCAGTCAAGGAAAAAACTTCCTAAGCCTGCTCGCCCAAGTTTAAAACTGAAGTTTCAAACTTAAGTTTGAAACTTAAGTTTGAAACCCAAATTTAAAACAAAACCGGAAGGAAGTCTTGCATTACTTGCGCTCAGCACATCTACATGTACCGTGACAGTTTGCAACGAACGCAAGTTCTTGCACCCATTCCAAATAAAAATTGGAAAGAGTAAAAAAAGGACAGAGCGGGATTCGAACCCGCGGTACAAGAATTACCCTGTACACCGGTTTAGCAAACCAGCGCCTTCAGCCACTCGGCCATCTGTCCAAGGCACAACATCAGTGAGCAAGCAGTGTAGCGAGGTTGCGCCGTTACGCCTCTTCATTCGTTGGGCAAATCGGGGTCCGCGCTTTCAAAGGGCGAGTTCTGGTTCTAAATGCGCGCGGATTTATGGCCATTCAAATACCCTGTCCTGCAAACCCACGTTAAAGTTGCGGCAAAACCAATGCGCTGAATACAGCGCTCTCGATCATGATTCTCGCCAACCTTCCACACGTCTTTCCGCTGTCCAGCTATTCAGGCTTCATGACGTTGTTTTTTGTGGGTGTCGCGGCGTTGCTGGCGCTTGACTTGGGTGTATTTCACCGTTCAACCAAGGTGATTCACTGGAGATCCGCCCTTGTAAGCGTGATCGGCTGGACCGCGTTGGCGCTTGCGTTCAATTTATTTTTCTGGTGGCTTTGCAAAGATTGGCTCAACGCGGATCCCAGCGTATTGACGGGAAGCGAGTTTGTAAAAAAAGACGGCACGGTTACGCCAAATAGCGCCGCCACGCAAATTGGTCTGCAATGGCTGGCCAGTTACATCATTGAACTTTCCCTCAGCATTGACAACTTGTTTGTGTTTGTGATCATCTTCAAACATTTCGCCATTCCCGCTGGACTGCAATACCGCGTGCTTTTTTGGGGCATCATTGGCGCGGTCTTATTGCGCATTGCTTTCATCACGGCTGGAATTGAATTGATCCACCGCTTTGAATGGCTGGCGGGAATTTTGGGCGCGTTCTTAATCAGCACTGGCGTCAAGTTGATTTGGAATTCATCGCAAGAGGACCACACCGATCCTTCACACAGCATTGGATATAAAATTTTGCGCAAACTCATGCCGCTCACAAATCAATTCAACGGCACGCATTTTTTCAGCCGCATCGATCATCGTTGGGTGGCCACGCCAATGTTCGCGGCGTTGGTGGTTGTTGAAATGACGGATGTGATTTTTGCCGTGGACAGCGTGCCCGCGGTGCTGGCCATCACCAAGGAACCAATCGTGGCCATCACTTCCAATATCGCGGCCATTCTTGGTTTGCGAGCCATGTATTTTCTGCTGGCCAATGTGATTGACCGCTTCTATTTGCTCAAGCCCGCGCTGGGAATCGTGCTTGCATTTGTGGGCGTAAAAATGGTCTATGGATGGTGGTTTGCCGCGCCACTGCTTCCAATTCATTGGAGTTTGATTATTGTGTTTGTGGTGATTTCATCGGGAATGTTTGGCAGTTTGCTGTTTCCGCGCCCCCCAAAAACTATGCCCGTTGATTCTCACTAGTTCCCAATTGTTCCCGGCGCAGTTGGTTACACTCGCCCAATGCGAGTTCATGAATTTCAAGCCAGAGAAATGCTGGCCAATGCGGGCGTTCAAGTTCCAAGCGGCGGCGTTGCGGTCACGGTCGATGAGGCCGTTACGGCGGCTACGCACATCTTTTCATCCGGCAATTCCATCGCGGTGGTGAAGGCGCAAGTGCACGCTGGCGGCCGCGGCAAGGCCGGCTTTGTGAAAGTCTGCAAGAACATTGAGGAGGTCAGAACCGCGGCCACGTTCATGTTGAGCAATCGCATGACGAGCCCGCAGACTCCGCCAGAAGGCTTGGAAGTTCGCCGCCTACTTGTGGCCGCGGGAGTTGATATTCAAAAAGAATTTTATGTGGCGGTTCTCACCGATCGTGCCACGCGCCGCAACATGTTGATCGCCAGCGCCGAGGGTGGCGTGGAGATTGAACATGTGGCGGAAACCCGCCCCGAAGCAATTTTGAAACAGCCGCTTGATTCGCAATTGGGATTGCATCCTTACATGGCGCGAAAGATGGCGTTTGAGCTTGGTTTTAAAGGCAAAGCCATCGCGCAAGCCACGGACGCGTTGTTGAAATTGGCAAAAGTGTTCGTGGAAAAAGACGCCACCATGGCAGAGATCAATCCACTGGTGCTGACCATGCCCGACGCAAAAAATACCGACGGACGCGTGATGGCTATTGACGCCAAATTTACTTTTGATGACAACGCGCTCTTTCGCCACCCCGCTGTTGCCGCGCTATTTGACGCGCAAGAGGAAAACCCGGCCGAGATCAAAGCCAATGAATTTGGCTTGAGCTATGTGGCGCTTGATGGTTCGATTGGATGCCTAGTGAACGGCGCGGGGTTGGCCATGAGCACCATGGACATCATCAAGTTGCACGGCGGCGAACCCGCGAACTTTTTAGATGTTGGCGGTAGCGCCTCGGAGGAGGCCGTGACGGAGGCTTTCCGAATCATCATTTCCGATTCACGCGTGAAGGGAATCTTGGTGAATATCTTTGGCGGCATCATGCAGTGCGACCGCATTGCGCGAGCCATTATTTCCGCGGCAAAAACCGTTGGTTTTCAAGTGCCGCTGGTGGTGCGCTTGGAAGGAACAAATGTTGTCGAAGCGCGAAAGTTGCTGGAGGCGGCAAAAAAAGAAATTCCAATGATGCAGACCGCGAGCGATCTTACGGATGCCGCCATGAAAATTATCGCGGCCACAAAGTGATTTTCACACACACGCTTTCACACAGTCGCACTCTTTTGGAGACAACCCATGCTTGTGCTATTTGATATTGATGGAACCCTGTTGCAAAGCCAGCACGCCGGCATGCACGCCATGGTGGACGCGTTTGAAGAGTTGCATATTGGCAAGACATTTTCCTTTGACGGCATAGACATTGCGGGTCGCTTGGACACGCTGATTTGGAAGGATATGACGCGCCGCCATGAGGTCGCCGATGACGCGGATTCGCACGAGGTGTTTCGCGAAACGTACCAGCGCCATCTAGCGAAGCGCCTGCAAGACAAAAACACCGTGAAAGCCTTTGATGGCGTGGCGGAATTGGTTGAACGCTTGGTGCAAGAGCCCAATGTTGAGCTTGGCCTACTCACCGGAAATTATCCCGCCACGGGGCGGCTGAAAGTGGAATTTGCGGGATTGCGCGCCGATCATTTTCAAGTGAACGCGTTCGCGGGTGATGGCACCACGCGGCGCGATTTGCCGCCGATCGCCTTGCGCCGTTACCGCGAAAAGCACGGTCGGGATATTGAGCGCGAACGCGTGATTATTATTGGCGACACTCCGCATGACGTGGATTGCGCGCACCACAATGGGTGCTTGTGCTTGGCCGTGTCCACGGGGCAATTTTCAGCGGAGCAACTGCGCCAATGCGGCGCCGATCATGTGGTGGAATCGCTTTCGCCAGTGGAGCCAATTCTGCTCTGGTTGTTGCAACACCGCCGCTAAAGCTTTTCGTACACTGCTGAAGTTCATGACGGATTCATTTCAAACCGTGTGCCGCGATTTTTATGTCAACCAAAAGTTGGCCGTAAAAATGGATCTGCCCTGGGGGCGTGAATCGGTTCTTGAACTCTTTGATCGCTTGCGCGTGGGCATGCCTTCACTGCAGGAATTAAAGCGTCACGATCACGAGATTTCGCTGGAGAGCGCGGAGGACGATCAACGAAACTATGCGTGGGTTGCGCTGAGGCAAACCAGCCTGCGCAGTGGCTCGGTCAATCCCACGGATCTCAACGAGGCCTATCGACTGCATCGGTTGGTGCTTGAGACCGCGCCTTGGTTTCTGTCGATTCGCCCGCTGGATATCGATCATTTGGAAATGGTGTTTGGCTTTGACTTTGAGGCGGAGGGAAACCGCGACGCGATTATTTTTGACGCCTTGCTTGCGGATAGTCCCCTTGGTGGATTGATTGAACGCGATCGCGACGTGCCCGCCGACGTGCAACCATTCATTGGACTTTCACTTGACCAAGAGGAAGGCGTGCAGGCGTTTGTGGAAATCAAGAGCCGCACCAAAGGCGCGGACATGTCACCACTGCGATTTCCCAGCGAGCCCATCAGCGTGTTCTTAACTGTGCGCCGCACGGCGCCCATTGCCAAACTTGAGGATTTACCCGCGGCTATGGCGGCGTTGGCGGGACACGCTGAACGCTTGGCGGAGGAGCGCGTGATTCCCAGCGTGCTGGTGCCCATCCGCAACGCCATCTTAAGCCGCTAGGAATTTACCGCTGGTTTTTTACAGCTCGGTACTTGTTGCTAGATTTTTTGCAAAAATAAAAAACGCGCCTTGCGACGCGTTGATTTATTTTGCGTGGAGTGAAAATTACTTCGATGTTTGCTGAAGATACTTTTGCACGCTACGAATGTCTGGCGCCAATTGATTGGTGTAGGAGATGGTGAACGAAACTCCAGGCTTCAACACCACCACGCGGCTTGCGGTCTTGCGACTGATCCATGTGCGACCACCACGCTGATTGTGTTTGTTGTCGGTCTTGGCGCGTCGCTTGGCGAGCAAGTCCAAGGCTTTCTGCACGCGGGTTTCCATGCGCATAAGACGGAAGATGGTCTTGCGCACGCTTTCGGCGGCGGGCATCTTGATGACCTTGTAAGTGACTTTTGTTCCGGGTTTAATTGAAGCTGTTGCAGTGGCCATGAAATCTCCTGAATGCCGCAGAATGCGACGAGCCACAAAATGTAGCCAAAATGTTCACTTTCGCCAAGTGGTATTCATCCCTCTGCAAGGGAGGCCTCGGCTTGCTTCCAAAGCTTCAGAAGCGCTTGGGTGCCGTGTGCGCCATGGCCTAATTCGTCCAAACGGCTATAAAGACGCTGAGAAAGCGCTAATCCGGGCAATTTCAGGCCCAATTCCTGGCAGGTTTCCACGGCAATTTTAAGGTCCTTGGCCAAATACGCCAGGGAAAAACCGCTGTCCCAATCGTCCCGAAGCATGCGCGGAACCAGATTGGTAAGGGTCCACGAACTGGCGGCGCCCCCTCCCACGCTCTCCAGCATCTTCCACGAATCCAGTCCAGTTTCATTGCTCAGCATCAACGCCTCGGCGGCGGCGACCATATTGGCGCCAACTAATAGTTGATTCACCACCTTGCAAAGTTGTCCACTACCAACATCTCCATGATGCACAATTGTTTTTCCCATGCGCTCAAAGCACGACATCACTTCGGAAAGAGCCCAAGCCTCGCCGCCAACCATGATTGACAAGGTCGCGTTGCGCGCGCCAAGATCGCCGCCAGAAACTGGCGCGTCAAGAAATCCAATGCCTTGCGCCTTGGCAATCTTGGCAATCTTTCGATCAAGCGTGGGTGAACTTGTGGCCATGTTCACAATCACACGCGGTGAGGATTTAGATTTTAAAACTCCTAGTGGTCCAAGAAAAACTTCCTCTACCTCTGCCGGCATTCCCACCATCGAAAAAACAAATTCACAATTCTCGGCGGCTTCTTGACTTGAATTCGCCCACTTAGCCCCGCGCGCCAACAGTGGTTCGGCGCGGGATCGTGTCCGAGTGTGAATTGTCAACGGATAGCCAGCGTCAAGAAGGTGCCCCGCCATGGAAGTACCCATAATTCCCAACCCAATCCAAGCAATTGGCGTGTTTGTGGCTGTCATAACACTTGAATGTAGCCGCAGACAGTTCCCAACACACGCACGAAAAACTCGTGGCGTATGTAAATTATGCGGGGCACGCGAGTGTAAATATTGTCACAATGAACCACCGCAATACGACGAACCCAATCAAGAAACTTCCGTAAGTCGCCAACTTCTTCAATCAAGAAATCCATCCATCGAGAAAAAGATCATGACCCAAATCAACAATGTCGACATTCAAGAACTCGAACGCCAAGTGGCTATTGCGGCCAAACCGTTTCAAGCCCTGATCGCGGAAATGCAAAGAGTAATCGTGGGTCAACACGATCTGCTGGAGGGATTGGTGATTGGACTGCTAGGCAATGGACATATTTTAATTGAAGGTGTTCCTGGCTTGGCAAAAACAACTGCGGTCAGCACGCTGGCCAAAGCCATCCAGACGGATTTTCAGCGTATTCAATTTACGCCAGATTTACTGCCGGCCGATCTGATTGGAACTTTGATTTACCGCGCCAACACCGGCGACTTTGTGGTGAAGAAGGGTCCCATCTTCTCCAACATTATTTTGGCTGACGAAATTAATCGCGCGCCGGCCAAAGTGCAAAGCGCCCTGCTCGAGGCCATGCAAGAACGGCAAGTCACGATTGGCAGTGAAACATTTCCCATGGCTGATCCATTTCTGGTTTTGGCCACGCAAAATCCCATCGAACAAGAAGGAACCTACAGCTTGCCCGAGGCGCAAGTGGATCGTTTCATGCTTAAATTAGTGGTGAAATACCCAAGCCCCAAGGAAGAGCGCCAGATTTTGGACCGCATGGCGCGCACCACAACGACGACCAGCATTCGTCCAGTGCTCAAACCAGAGGACATTGCCAACGCACGAGCGATCGTGGACAACATCTTCATTGACGAGCGCATCAAGGATTACATTGTGAATCTAGTCGTGGCCACGCGCGATCCAGGTAGCGTGAAGATTCCAGCCAAAGACCTCATTCAATATGGAGCCAGTCCACGCGCCACCATTGCGTTGACTATTGCCAGCCGCGCGCGCGCCTTCTTGGATGGCCGTGGCTATGTCACGCCACAAGACGTGAAGGACGTGGCGCTTGATGTGTTGCGCCACCGAATTGGATTGAGCTACGAGGCCGAGGCGCTTGAAAAAACGAGCGATGATATTGTGAAATTACTTTTGGAACATGTTCCCGTTCCGTAATGCGCGCCTGCGTCAATGGTGAAACAATATGAACGCAACCGAACTCATTCGTAAAGTTCGTCGAATCCAAATTCGAACAAGTCGCATCACCAGCGAGGTTCTCTCTGGAAATTATCACTCGGCGTTTCGCGGGCGTGGAATTGAATTTGAGGAGGTGCGTCCCTACATTGTTGGCGACGACATTCGCTCCATAGATTGGAATGTCAGCGCGCGTGTTGGAAGCCCGCACATTAAAATTTTCAAGGAGGAGCGAGAACTCACCGTGATGTTGGCGGTTGATCTTTCCGCGAGCCAAAACTTTGGAACACAAGGCACGCTCAAACGCGAAATGGTGGCTGAAATAGCGGCCACTTTGGCGTTTAGCGCCATCCGTAACGGCGACAAGGTGGGCTTGCTGGCGTTCACCGATCGCATTGAACGATTTGTTCCGCCTCGCAAAGGAACTCGACACGTGTTACGAATTGTGCGTGAGTTGCTGGCGCTTGAGGTACAGGGCAAGGGCACACGCATTGCCGCGGCGATCGACGAGGTTCTTGGCATTGTGCGCAAACGAAGCGTGCTGTTTGTGATCAGTGATTTTCAAGATGTTGGATGGGAGCGCTCCATGGCCATCGCCAGGCGGCGACATGATTGCATTCCCGTGGTGATCACGGATCGCTGTGAACAAAGTTTGCCCAGTATTGGATTGATTGGACTCGAGGATCCAGAAACCGGCGAGCGCTTTATGATCGACACTTCCAATCGCGGCGTTCGCACGCGCTTTGCTGATCAGGCGGCGCAGGATCGCCTTCAATTACAGCAAACTTTTATGCGTTTAAAAATGGATCCTGTCGAGGTGGAAACTGGCGGCGACTTTGTGAAACCGCTCACGGAAGTTTTTCGACGCCGCGAATCACGGAGGGCCAGATGAAAATTATTCATGCCACGATTGCGCTTGTGCTCTTCAGCGCGCTTGTGATGTGCCAGCAGAATGATGATGGCAACACATCAAAGCCGCTCAGTGTTGAGGCCACCCAAGGCGGAGCAACGCTTCGAGTGTCGGCAACGCATTCACAAATTCTTGTTGGCGAAACATTGCAAATCGTTGTGGCGGTGGATCGTCCGGCAAACACAAGCGTGACTATGCCGCAATTGCAGAAAAACCTGGGGGATTTTCAGGTCAACTCCCATTCAGCGCTCGCCAAGGATCCTGCATTTCCAGATCGCATGGGTGAGCAAATCACCTTGGTTCCATTTGAGAAGGGCGAACGTATTGTCCCCGGCTTTGAAGTGAAACTTCAGGATGAATCAGGAAAACAAAGTTCACTCACCAGCCCCCCGCTCACCATCTCGGTGCAATCCCGTTTAGATGGTCCATTTGACCCAACCAAATTTCGCGACATCAAAGGCGTGGTGGGTATGCCCCTTGAAACACAATGGGCGTGGATCATTGGTTTGTGCGTGTTGGTGGCGGTGTTTGGAATTGGCGCCTATCGATGGTGGTTTCACGCACCAGTCGTGCCAGTGAATATCGAGCAACCGCATGAACGCGCGTTGCGCGAGTTCAATGAACTTGCTTTGCGTGAGTTACCGCACAAGGGATTGATATTGGATTTTTATGTACTGCTTTCCGATACGGTGCGCCGTTATGTTGAAGGTCGCTTCGGTATTAGCGCGCCAGAGCAAACCACCAAGGAATTTCTTGCCGCGGCTCGGCATCATCCACAAATTATTGAGGATCATCAACGCTTGCTGGCGTCATTTCTGCGCGCCGCGGATATGGTGAAATACGCGGCCCAGCGACCTGGACCAACCGAATGCGAGCATGGCCTTGATGCGGCGCGCGGTTTTGTGCGCGAGTCCGCGCCAACCACAAACCAGCAAGCCCATGAGCCACAATCTTCCTTCACCCAGGAGGCGCGCTCATGAATCACTTTGAATTCAGTGAAGCGTGGATGCTACTGCTTTTGCCGCTTGTTTTTGCGGCTTTTTGGCGCTTGTGGCGCAGGAACAGCCAACCCGCGATGACCTATAGCGTAGTGCGCCGCGCCAAAATTGCGGGCGCGGGCTACGCCGCCAAACTTCGTTGGTTGCCTTACGCGCTTCGCGCCTTGGCCTTGGCGCTGTTGATCGTGTGCATTGCCAGGCCGGTGCGCATCAACGAGCTCACCTCCACGCTGACCGACGGCGTGGCCATTGAACTTGTTGTTGATCGATCAAGCTCAATGTTGGCCATGGATTTCACCCGCAATGGAAAACCCGTGGATCGCTTGAGCGCATTGAAAGATGTGGTGGATTTATTTGTGGATGGCGGCGCAAATTTACCCGGCCGCAAAGATGACCTTGTTGGCTTGGTCACCTTCGCGCGCTTCGCCGACAGCGTGAGTCCGCTCACCATGGATCACGAATGGCTGCTCGCTGGTCTGAAGGAAATTCAACACGCCGATCCAGCGATTGGCGATGATGGAACCGCGATTGGTGACGCGGTGGCTCTTGGCGCGGAGAAATTGCGCGACGCGACCGAAGGAAAACGTACCGGCGCCAACCGCATTAAAAGCAAAGTGCTTGTGCTGTTGACGGACGGCGAGAATAACGCCGGAGATATTGAGCCCATGATCGCCGCGGAACTTTGTAAATCATTGGGAATTCGCTTGTACGCCATTGGCATGGGCACGCGCGGCACCGCCATGATGCCAGTGCGCACTCCGTTTGGCATGCAAATGGTCAAGCAAAATGTGAATATTGACGAGGCGTTATTAACCAAGATGGCCGTCGAGACTGGCGGACAATATTTCCGCGCGACAGACACCAAAAGTCTGGAAAATATCTACGGCCGCATTGATGCATTGGAAAAGACAGTGACCGAACAGAAGCGAACCATTCTCGCCAAAGATCTCGCCGTGGAGGGATTCCGCCTGGGTGGAATCGCGTGGCCATCTTTGCTCACGGTGGTGCTCGGGTTGCTCGCGGTGGAACTTCTTTTGTCGCACACAAAATTAAGGACGCTTCCATGAGGTTGAATTCATGAACAGTGGATCCTTCATCTTTGCGCAACCCTGGGCCATGACTTGGCTTTGGCTTGTTGCCTTGATTGTGATTGTGGCGATTGTTAGTTTGCGAAAGCGCCGCACGTTATTGGAGCGCATCGCGCAGTGGTCATTGCTACAGCAACTCATTCCAAATTTAAATCTAGCGCGTGGTTGGTTCCGCTTATTTCTTGGCGCAATGGGCATGGTCACGCTGACCTTGGCGTTGATGGATCCTCGTTGGGGAATGCAGGTGGAACAAATACAGCAACGCGGGCTTGATGTGGCATTTGTGATTGATGTCAGCCGAAGCATGCTGGCCAACGACGCGACTCCAAACCGCTTAGAGCGCGCCAAACAATTCACTATTGATGCAAGCGAAGCGCTCGGTGGCGACCGCGTGGCGCTGATCGATTTCGCGGGCGCGCCAACCCTGCGCGTGCCTTTCACCCTAAATTACGCGGCTTTTCGTCAAGCGGTGATGGAGTTGCAACCCAAAGGCGCGGCGCGCGGCGGCACATTGCTTGGCGACGCAATCCGATTTGCCGCGAACAAATTTCCGGTGGAAGCAAAAAGCGCAAGAGCAATTATTGTGTTGAGCGACGGCGAGGAAACAGATGAAAGCATGCCCGCCGAGGCCGCGCGAAAAGTATTCGCCGAATTTGGCGTGCGCGTATTCACTGTTGGCATTGGCGACTCCCGCGATGGCGCTCGCATACCAGGCAAGGACACTCCGTGGGCGATGCAGGATGGACAAGAAAAGTGGTCCAAGATGCAGGATGTGATTTTGCGTGAAGTGGCCGTGGCCGGTGGTGGCGCGTTTATCCCCGCTGGCACGGCTCAACTTGATATGGCACAGGTGTACTCCAACAGCATCGGCAATTTGGAGCGCGCTGAGCAAGAAGAAACTGTGGTTCGCCAGCACACGCCGCGCTTTCAGTGGTTCGCCGCGGCGGCGCTTGTGATATTGCTTGGCGAAAGTTTGCTGAGCGACACCCGCGGAAAAAGTCGCGTGAAAGGCGGCGAAGTATGAATTGTAAAAACACGCGCATTCAAAATTCCATCTCGGCGCTTATGGCGGCAAGTTTTATATTCACCGCCGCGGTGGCTTCATCAGCACAAACAAATCCGCCACCACCACCGCGCGCTCCCAACGAAATCATCCTGCCCGCAAATATAAGTACAACGCAACCTGTCGGTGTGGCGCGACCCGCATTAGGGCAACTCGAAACACCCTTCGATAGCGCGGCGTATCGCCAAGCCGTGAAAAATGGCTCAAATGCTTTACAAATCGAGGACTGGAACAACGCCGCTATTGAATTGCAGGAGGCCCTGCGATTGAATCCGCAGTCCAGGGAAGTGGCTTACAACCTGGGTGTCGCAAAGTTTCGCCAAGGAGATTTTGTCGAGGCTGAAAAACTTTTTGAAAAATCCGCAGAAACTGATTCAGCGGACCTGGCCGCTCAATCAATGTTTAACCAAGGCAATGCTATTTACGCCAATGTGCTGAATAGCCTTGCGCAATCGCAACAAAATTCACAGACTGCGCCCTTGGCCGCGGGTCAGAGTCAACCGCCCCAGCCAGATTTAGGCAAAGGCATTGAGCAAGTGGAAAAAGCCTTCACTCATTTCCGCGACTCGTTGGCGGCCAATCCAAATGATGTCGACAGTGCCGTGAACGCGGAGACTGCATTTCAATTGCTTCAACTATTGAAACAAGAACAAGAGAAACAACAGAAGCAGGATCAGAAACAAGATCAGAAACAAGATCAGAAGCAAGATCAGAAACAAGATCAGAAGCAAGATCAGAAGCAAGATCAGAAGCAAGATCAGAAGCAAGATCAGAAACAAGATCAGAAGCAAGATCAGAAGCAAGATCAATCCAAGCCCGAACAACAAAAAGAGCGAGAACAAAAAGAGCAAGAACAAAAAGAGCAAGAACAAAAGGAGCAAGAACAAAAAGAAGCGCAGTCCGCGGCAAGCCAAGACACTGCCAAGGATGAACCAAAGATGCAGAAACAGGAAACCGCGCGCCTTTTACAAATGGTGCGTGACAAGGAAAAACAGCGTAACGCCGATAAAAAAGCGAAAGTCACTAAAGTTCCGCCTGCCCCCGTTGGTCAAGATTGGTAGTGGTTTACGATGCACCCAATGATCCAGCATTGCATTCTTGTTTGCGTCTCCTACATGGCATTGTGCGGCGCCGCCTTTGCCCAAGCTGTTGAATTTAAACTGCAACAACACGAAGGTTGGATCGGCACGCCGATCACCATGCAAGTTGTTCAGGTGAATTCTAAAAGCGATCCACTGCCACCCGAAATTGCTCCCAGCGCGGATTTTATAAGCGCCGTGGTGGGCGCACCGCAACGAATGGACATGCGCCAAAATATCAACGGGATTTCTTCGCGGCGTATCACCACCACTTGGAACGTGCAGATGACTCCCAACCGCTCTGGGTTGCTGACTCTGCCTCAAGTAAAAATAATCGCGGATGGGCGAACGTATCTCAGTCCACCCCAAACCATCCCCATATCCATATCCGACACGGGTGATGTGCTCGCCGTGTCCATACGAAGCAACCCAACAACTTTATTTGCTGGACAAGCCGCCGAATTGATCTTGGAGATTGCCACGCGCCCCTACTCCAATCGTGAAAATGAAATCTCTCTCAATGAGGCCCAAATGTGGCAATTAATTGAGAAACAGAACAGTTCTTGGGGCGTGTTTGAACCGCGAATGCGCGAGCTTGTGCAAAGCAATCAACGCCCGGTGGGGCGCGAAGAAATTCGCGACGGCGCAAGATGGTGCGTGTATGAAATCACCGCCAATATAAACGCATCAAGAAGCGGCGCCCTTGATGTGGGAGATGTGCGAATTGATTTGAAATATCCAACCGGCATCTCCGTCAACCGCGACTTCTTTGGATCTTTGGAACTTTCGGCCAGTGGCATTCGCAAAGTCTCAGCCAGCCCCGAAACTTCAAATCTCATTGTGAAGGCCTTGCCAGAGGCGGGTCGACCCGCTTCATTTCGCGGCGCCGTGGGGCAATTTGCAATTCAAGCCAGCGCAAAACCAACCAAAGCCGCGGTGGGCGACCCAATTACGCTCACGCTTTTAATCCAAAGCCTGTCCGACAACAAAGATGAACTGCGCTCGCTTCAGCCTCCGCCGCTTGAAAATCCCACGCTCGTAAAAGATTTTCGCATGCCGTCCGATCCACTGGCTGGCACGGTGGATGGTTCCAGTAAAATTTTCACGCAAACTTTACGCGCTCTCAACGCCGAGGTGAAGGAAATTCCACCCATCGAGTTCTCTTATTTCGATCCTTCCAGTTTCAAATATGTCACCACTTCAACCAAGCCGATTGCCATCAGTGTGAGTCCCTCCGAACGAATTTCCGCAACGGCTCTACAGGGCGTGAACACCGGTAAAAAAGACGCTCCCGCAACAAATCTGACCGAGGTGAATAGTGGACTGTTTGCAAATGCCGCCCCTGACGAGGATCTTTTAAAGAATCAACGGCTGACTGTGGGTTGGTCAACAGGCGGGCTCTTGGCTATTCCACCAGCCATCGCGTTCGTATTGCTGGTGGTCCGTAAACGAAACAACTCCTCGCAGAGCAAGCAAAGCGCAATGCGCTCCAAAGGCGCGGCCAAGATCGCGCGCAATGAATTGTCCGCGGCGCAAGATGCCGCCGCCATCGCCCACATTATCTTGCGCTACATAGAAGCCCGCACCACGCGTGCAGTTGGAACCGTAACCCGCAGTGACGCGACAACATTCGCGCGGATCGCCGGCGCCTCGCAACCATGCCTGCAAACGCTTGACGCAATTCTGGCGCTTGGCGAGCGCGCCTCATTCGCCCCACAACACGGTGAAAATCAACAAGAAATTAAGGCAAATGCCGGCCAATTGCTGAGTGATCTTGATTCGCTTTCATGGCAAAGAAAACCCAAAGACATTCTAGGAGACCTCCAGTCATGACACGATTCTTTGGTTGTATTCACATTGCAACGCTGACCGCATGCGCTTTTTTTGCGCGCCCCGCGCTGGGCGACACTACGGCATTGCTTAATGAATTGAACGCCGCACAATCCGCCTACGACCACGGCATTGAAGTTGCGCGAACAGATCCAGAGGCCGCGCAAAAATATTTTATGGATGCCGTAAGTGGATTTGAAAAAGTGGTGAATGGCGGCGTGACCAATGGTCATCTGCTCTACAACCTAGGCAACGCGCAGGTGCAGTCCAAACAAATCGGCGGCGGGATTGGCTCCTACCTACAAGCACAGCGCATCATTCCTGAAGATTCACAACTGCAATCCAATCTGGCGCACGCGCGGAGTTTGGTGAAGGACAGATTTCATTCCGGCGGCGGCATGTTGATGGAGGATGTTTCCGCGTGGTGGCATTTTATTTCCTTCAATGGTCGTCTTACGCTTGCGGAAATTGCATGGATTACATGTTGGACCATCGCGGCGTTCCTGTTCTATCGCCCCGCCATCCAAACTCAAAGTCTTGCTCGCGTGCTCGCGCGGCGCACGGCTTGTGTTTGCGCAATCATTGGGGTGATTCTTGCCGCGACTGTGGCCGTGGATATGCTGGCGCCCAATTTCTACCCTCAAGGCGTGACCATTCGCGATGGCGTGATGGTTCGCAAAGGAAATGGCGAGGGATTTGAGCCCCAATTTGCAGAACCACTTTCACAAGGCGTTGAATTTCGCGTGCTAGAAAAGCGCCCTGGCTGGCTGAGAATTCGCCTAGGCGATGAGAAAACTGGTTGGATCGCGGCCAATCAAGCCAGCACTGCGTGAGTGGATTGACGATTTCAACACATTCGATCGTTGACCAGATTCGCTTCAAGCGTCATACTTGCGTCCCCATCAAGCCGGAGAGGTGCCTGAGCGGTTGAAGGGACCCGTCTCGAAAACGGATAGTGGGCTTGCCTACTCGTGGGTTCGAATCCCACCCTCTCCGCTTTCTTCGCGCTGGACAGCTCATGTGAATCCAAGCGATCTTGTATTGGCGCGCCGCGGCCCAATATGTTCTAAAAATAAAACCGCTTGGCGTTGAGGGCCAAGCGGCTGAATAATTCAAATTGAAGTGAAATTACTTTCGCTTGCTCGCCGAAGGCTTGGGCAAATTGCTCTTCTCCCAATCAATCGTGATCTTGTCTTCCATGATCTCGGCCACGACAACTTCCAAGTCACTGCGATTATTTCTTTCCACAAGCGGGCGCGCACCTTCGATGATTTCCTTCAGACGCTTTTGTATCAGCGAAGTCAACTTAAATCGACCACCAAATTTTTCCACAATCTCATCGCTTAAAAGGGCTTCAATCATGTTCAGATCTCCACTATGGTTCGAAGAATTCGCCACTTTGGCGAGCCGAATAGTGTAACAAAGTTTCGCCTTTGGGTCGACCACCTTCAATTGCGCCAATCTCGGTCATTGCCGTCTTTGGCTGAAACATTGCAAGAACGCGCCAAGCACCCCACTTGGGCAGTTACCCTGTAAGGCGCATGCTTTCAAGCACATTGGCAAACCGACTTCGCATACGCCTTGGCCTTGACCGGGAATGGTGGTTGGTTCTTGTCGCTGGAGGCCTTGGCGTTGTCATGGGAACTGCTGCGATTGGATTCATACTTCCCATTCGCTGGCTGGAGCAATTGCCGGAATTTCTAGGCGAGGAATTTGTGGGTCTCAGCCAAGTTCTTTTATTGCTGGCGCCTTGCGTGGGCGCGCTGCTGACTGCGTTTGTCTTCTGGATATTTCCCACCAACTTTCGCGGTCACGGAGTGACGCGCGTGATGCTGGCGGTGAATCGCGAGCAATCCAATTTGCCTATTCGACTTGGCATTCGACATTGGCTGGCAAGCACTTGCACGATTGGTTCAGGTGGAAGCGCTGGACCTGAAGGACCAATCGTGACTATTGGCGCGACCGTGGGCAGCAATATTTCCCGCTGGCTCAAAGGAGATGGCGCCAGCGCTGCAACATTGCTTGGATGTGGTTCCGCCGCGGGATTGGCCGCGGTATTCAACGCTCCGTTGGCCGCGATTTTTTTCACCATGGAAGTGATCTTGCGCGATTTCTCGCTGCGCACATTTACGCCAATTGTGATTGCCAGCGTGGTGAGCGCCTCGACAGCCCAAATGTGGCTGGGCAGTTCCGAGCCCTTGTTTGGAGTGGGCATGGATTTCTTCCAAGACAAGTCGGAAACTTTCACGATTGGGCAAACATTATTTTATGTGGTGTTTGGATTGTTGACCGCGCTCATCGCGGTCGCATTCATACGATTGCTGCCGCTGAGTGAAAAGCTTTTTGCGCGCCTTCCAGTGCCTAAATTATTTCTGCCACTCACGGGGGCGATTCTGCTTGGCGGTCTTGGCGCGGCCTGGATTAGCTTGAACAAATCAGGTTCTGGCTATCCACCGTTTTTCGGCGCGGGGTACGCGCCCACGCGTGAATTATTAAATCGAACGCTTTATGAACCAGCGTTGCGCGGCGCGAACTCGGACATGCTGTGGATCGCGGGTGGGATTTGCGTTGCGCTACTGTTGAAAATGATCGCCACATGTCTCACGCTTGGCTCTGGGGGAGCGGGAGGATTGTTCGCGCCCAGTTTGCTTCTTGGTGCGATGTCTGGAGGCGCATTTGGCATGTTTTTGCACGCCGTTGGCTTCACAAACGCGCCGCCACCCACGCATCTGGCGCTGGTTGGCATGGCGGCAATGCTTGCATCAACCACGCATGCCCCACTCACCGGAGTGCTGCTGGTGTACGAACTCACGCGTAGTTACAACATCATGTTGCCGCTGATGTTGACCGCGGTCATAGCGGCTTTGGCTAGCCGCGTGCTCTACCGTGACAGCATTTATACGGCGGAACTTGCGTCGTTGGGAATTCGCTTGGGTGGCATGAGCGACTTAACCGTGCTACGGCGATTGCGCGTGTCCAACCTCCCACTGGACACGGCAATCACCGTGTCGGCGGATGACGAGTTATCAAAGATCATTGGCATCAGCGCCGAGCATGGAGTGGATGACTTTGTGGTGCTTCACCAGGATGGCTCCTACCGCGGCATGGTGACATCAAATGATTTACGTCAGGCGCTGATCAATCGACAAGTGATCACGCTGCTGACCGTGGACGAAGTGACGCGCGATGATTTGCCCGTGGTCTATCCGGATGAAACGATGGATGTGGCGCTTGACCGATTCAGCCGCCATGATGTTGAGCGTCTCGCCGTTCTTTCGCGCGACGTTCCGGCGCAAGTGATGGGACTTATTTCGCGCGCCTCGCTGATGAATCGTTACCAACGCGAATTGGAAGCATCATAAAAATGAAGAATTCCCTGCGATTTCCCGCCAAAATGCGCTTGCGGCTTGACCACGATTTTCGCCGCGTCTACGCGGGGAAACAGCGGGTAGATTTGGGATTTCTCACAATCTACGCGCTACGCAATTCGCTTTCCCACACCCGCATTGGCGTGAGCTTGCCGCGCAAAGTGGGAACAGCCGTGCGCCGCAACCGCATCAAGCGTTTGTTGCGCGAAGGTTTTCGACTGTGGCAGAAACAGTTGCCGACGTGTCTTGATGTGGTGCTTGTGGTTCGCCCGCATGAGCCGAAACAGTTGAAGGAGTATCAAGATGCGCTGATGGATGCTCTGCGCAAACTGGAGAATCGTTGCAAAAAGTTGGCACCGGATCAAATCCAGAGCCACCCCAAGGATGACAACGAGTAACTCGCCGCGTGGTTAACCACAATCCGCGCAACGCGCCGTGGGTTTGCAACGCCTCCATTGAATAGCAAGAACACGAAGGCTCAAAGCGGCATCGACCGCCAAGCACGGGCGAAAGAATTATTTGATATCCACGAACCAACCCCATCAAGCAACGCGCGGCGAAAGAAGTTCGCGCGTTGATCTTGTTCATTTTTCGCTTTGAACAGGATTGCGCACGCGACCCACGCCTGGAATCTCCACTTCCACAACATCGCCATTTTGCAGGAAAACAGGCGGATTTCTTGCGGCGCCCACCCCCGCGGGCGAACCCGTAAGAATGATGGTGCCGGCCAACAGTGTGGTTCCATCGCTCAAAGCGCAAATAATTTTCTCCACCGAGTGGAACATGCCGGATGTGGACGCGTCCTGCATCACCACGCCATTCACGCGCGTGATAATCCGCAGATCTTGGGGATTCGCGACACGGTCGGCGCGGGTGGGTTGAGACAACGGGCAAAATGTGTCGAAACTTTTTCCACGGCAAAATTGTCCACCCGAGCCTTGCTTCTGCCACCAGCGCGCGCTCACATCATTGGCGGCGCGGTAGGCGCGAACCATTGAAAGCGCGTCCGCTTGCCTGACATTGCGACATGTTGTTCCAATTTCAATCGCCAGCTCCCCTTCCCAATCCACTTGCGGGCTAGGACGCTCGCAGATGGATGGAATCACGATGGATTGTCCATCCGTAATCACACTCGCTGGATTTTTCATGAAGATGATTGGATTGGGATCAACCGCGCCACCCATCTCCTTGGCGTGCTCCGGGTAGTTGCGCCCAATGGCAAAGATGGCGGGTGGTATGTTGGAAGCGCTCATTTTCGTTGGGTTTCCGAGCGATTTTGTTTCTCTAGACTGTCTTGGCGCAACACCGCCGCCTCGGCCTGTAGCGCCCGATAGGCGGGCATTTCTGGCGGCTCTGGCAACGCCACCGAAAGTTGCATCACCTGACTCAACGGACTGTCCTTCAACTCGGATTCTATTTGATCCTTCACCGAGTCGTAGACCATTTGGCGTTGCTCCTGCGTGGCGCGGTTGTACATGGACAAACGATCAAGCAAGGGCTGGTTGGTGTCGCGAATCAATGCGATCAACACATCCTCCACGCTTCTTCGAATATCTCCAACAAGATCCGCCATTCGCTTCTCGCCAAACTTGTTCACAAAATCGGTGTAGCGGTTGCCCTGGAAATACTCCGTGAGATCTTTGGCGAACTTTAAACTTTCATCCAGAATTTTTTTGCGCCCCAACAACAGCCCCTCGCGAAATCCGCGTTGCAACACGGCGTACACATCGGTTCGCGCCACGTCAGGAACCATGTCATATTCGCCATAGGTGGCGTCGCGCACAAAATCTTCCAATGACATTTGATATTTTTCGTTGGGAATCAATCCTCCCCTGCCGTACAAATGATCCAAATGATCAAGTATTTCCTGGGCGCCGGCATAGTCACCAACCCGAAAGAGTTGGCGAATGGCCTGCGACATGAAGTTCTCATGGAAGTCGCAGAATGTGTCGCCTCCCGCTCCGCGAGTTTCGTAATGCTTTTGGTACAGCTGTAAAAAATATTTCTCAATCGACTTGATCCAGCGGTTGTCCTGCAGACGCGTGGGATTGTCGTTTGAGAATGGATCGATCGCCATCAACCCGGTGTGATTCATGGCCTGCATCGCTTGAATGGTCATGCGATCGTTGTTCATCACCTTGTAGGCGTCGTCGGGCGTTCCGTATCGCAACTCACCTTGTTCAGCGCCAATGCGGCTGAAATAAAATGCATGCGCTTGCGGATGGCGCCAATCCAGCGGACCGTAGTCACGTGTGTAATCCGCCATCTTGGTCGGGTTCATGTTGTAGTCATCCAGCAGAACCCGCTTGCGCGCGAACATCAACAGTGCTTTCAACGCGGCTTGCTGATCCGGCTTGGATAAAACTTGATCAAACGCCACGAAGATGGGATCATTGTTCTTGAATTTGCTCTCCAAGTTCAAAATTTTTGCGTAAGGCGATGTCTTCACCGCCAACCACTTGCCTACGTTGATTAAAAATTCCTTGTCAACTTTAAACTGAAATTTCTTGTCAAATGGGGCAAATTCGGCTGTTAATTGATCAATCAAGGTGGCCACTTCGGGTGTCTGTACCAGCAGTTCTTGAAGCGTGTCGGGCGCGTTGGCGATCTCCCGCATCCATTTTTCACGCTCCACTTGATCGTAGGGTGGCGTGCCAAGAATATATTGCCACTCTTTGGCGAACTCGCGTTTGTAATGCAAATGAGCGTCATCAGAAACGCCGTCAATTTTATGCGCGAACCAAAATGCCAACTCCTTGTTCAGGCCAAGATCATTGGGGTTGTAGCGCAATCCCTTGTTGCGGACCAAGTCGATGCCCGCGTTCACCCATGCCCAACGCTCATCGGGCGTGTTGGTCAATACAGAAATGTTGTAGGCCATGTTGTGTCCATGGAATCCCCAGACTTCCGCGAAGCGTGGTTGCAACTTGGTGATCAAATCGGCGTCGGCCATGGCCTCGTAAAAAAGACCCTGCTCTTTTTGTGCCTGTAATTTAATCCACAGATAATCCGCCAACACTCCACGCAGTGCGCCAATCGCGGTGCCGAGTGCCACAATCGGAGGCGCGCCTTCAATAGGATCAGAGGTGTAACGCAGTCCTTCCGTGTTGGCCTGCTTGAGCAATGCGGGAACGGCAACGCCACTCATGATGGCTCCCGCAACAAACACCAGCGCGCATATCAGTTGAATGATTCGGTCACGCATGGATTAGCCTTGACCGCTGTAAACGGCCAATTCCTTGCGGCGAAACGCCAACCAGCCAATCACAAGCGTGGTTCCAGTCCACGCCAAACCGATCACGCCCAGGGCCTGCAACATTCGTTCCCAACTCACGTTGCGCCCCTTGACCAAAAGATCATTGGCGCTGGTTTGCCCAAACGGCCGTAGCGCAAATTCCACCACTCCAGCGATGACTCGCACAACAAATTGCACCATGCTTTCAATCGATCCAGGATCAGCGGCCGAGGTCCAATACATCAAGCTTTGCGCCAAGAATGGAGCCAAGCTACCCGCCAGAAAAATAGAGAACGAGAGAAGGCAGGCGATGGAAAAACTAAGTGTTGTCGCGGAACACACCGCCAACATCGCCAGGAATGAAAGTTTGATTAAGTTCACCACCATGGCGCGCAAGTAGTTGGCCTCAAATCCGCCCACACGATAGAGCACCTCCAGGCTGTCCTCATCCCAATTAAAGGTGTATTCACCAGGAAAAAACTCGCCAGTCTTGGAATCAAATTTTAGATTGCGCACTTGCACTGTCAAATTTCCATTTGTGTCAATCAAGTTGGACGACACCGCAAGCATGTGCCCTTGGGCGGGCACAAACATTCGATCCACCCAAGTTTGATCCGAGAATTCAAAAATAATTGGACACGATGTATGCGAATCACTACCTCCGGCATGAAGAAAATAACGCAACGATAAAGTTCCACCCAACTTTTTTGCCTCTGATAACCCGTTAAATACGAAGGTTTTGCTTTCTCCTGGAGTCACTCGCCTCTGCGCCGACTGAAACTCCGCTTGGCGCTGAGTGGCGATTTCACGTCGCACATCCTCCAACCTGCGGCGCCCGCCGTCTAGATCCGCTTTCAAGACGGCGTCGGATGCGATCAATGAATCAACCGCCTCCTCCACTTTGTCGCGATCCAAGCGCTTGTATTCGGGCCGCGAGACATCGCGAGCCACAAGCACCTCGTCGCGCACGGCAATTCGATCAAACTCATCCAAGGATGGACGTGTGCGCATCCATTGCACAAAGATGAATATTCCAACTCCGCACACCAGAAATAGGACGGCGTTGAGTACGACAAGCCCCACCCACTTTCCGATTAAATATTGAAAGCGATCCAAAGGCTTTGTCATTAACTGCCAAATTTGTCGGTCACGAATTTCAAACGCAACGGTGGCGCAACCCAACGACAACGTCATGCACGCGGCGCATACATACGCGATGTCCAAGGCGCGTGACATGAATGTCTGAATTTGATAACGCAACGGACTGGATCCATCAATGAAAATCGGCAAAATCGGCAACGCGATCAACACCACCGCGATAAACGAAACGCTGATCCGCAATCGGATGGACTCACGAATCAATGTTTGGGCCACGGCGCACCAACCGGCGCGGCCATTCAATACAGCAATACATATCCGTATCAGCAGGGCAAATGACATGATGAGCGCCGTGGTGCCGGTGGTGACAAACGCCAGAGCGAAATATCCCCAATTCATGGCGGGCACCACAATTGCCGCCGCCATTCCCATCAGGCAAAGACACGGAAGAAATAAATCCAACCACAGGGATACATACAAGGCGCACAGCAATATGGCGCCAATGAAAAGCGGCGATGTATATCGTTCCACCACAAATACCGGGGACCATGCCGGAAAATAGGGCGCCAATAAAATATCGGAAACTAAAGTTGGATCAAGAACTTTTCCTTGGCGATCAAACAACTGCACTCCAATTGAGCGAAGGCGACTGCTTTCAAATTTTCCCTCCGCCAATGTGACCACTTCTCCACGCTCTAACAGCGCGACACTGATGGGATCACGATCGACCAAGTTGGCCTGTCGAACAATGGATTCAATGGCGTTGCGTTGCGTGTGCAATCGCATGCTTGCCAAAAAAAACGGTGAGACCAATCCAGCCATCACCAACGTGCACACCATGCCTGCGATTATCTTTGCGCGCAACTTCTCAAGGCCGCTATTCCAACGCAACCAAATCTCCAGCAGTGAGCGTGTCAATGGGCTTTGCCCCCACCCGAATTTTGATCGTTGCCCATCAACCCATCAAGCACATTGCGGTCCACGTTGGCGTCCGGTTTCAAGGCGGGCGCACTCTTTGGCTTCTGCGCGACGCGGTCGCTGGATTTGGCTAAATCTCCCAAAATATCCGCTGGCAACTCAACTGCGGCGATTTTTTTGTCTGCAACAATCTTGGCGGGCGCGGGCTTGGGAGCGCTGGAAAGTTGCTGGACTAAATCAACGCCATCCGTCTCATTGGCCGCCAAGAAAGCCGCAGTCTTGCCGCCATGCGAAGCGCCACTGTTGGCCAACTGCGCGGCGCGAGCTTGCGCGACAATTTTCATGAAGAGATCCTCCAATTTCTGCCGCGGAGCATGCATGCTTTCTATTCCAACTCCCTCGGACTCTTGCAACACACGCTCCAACTTGGCGATTGTTTGCGGTTGAAGCCTCCGTGTTTCAATGAAGGTATGATTGGTGTCCTCCAGAAGTTCGTTTCCAGTTCCACTAGCGCGTATTTTTCCGCCGTACAGAATCGCCATGCGATCGCACACATCCTCCACATCCGCAAGCAGATGGCTGGACAACAAAATTGTTTTTCCACGGCGACCAAGCTCCAACAACAAATCTTTCACTTGCCGTGTTCCAATTGGATCAAGTCCACTTGTGGGCTCGTCTAAAATCAAAAAATCGGGATCATTCACAAGCGCTTGCGCAAGCCCAAGTCGCCGCGCCATTCCTTTGGAAAATTCTCCGACGCGACGCCGACTCACTTGGTTTAAGCCAACCATCTCCAACAATTCCTCGCAACGCCTGCGCCGGATGCGCCGTTCCAAACCAAACAATTTTCCGTAATAATCCAGCGTTTCCATGGGATTCAGAAATCGATAGAGGTAACTTTCCTCGGGCAAATAGCCAATGCGTGATTTAATCTTCACATCATCGGGGGCGTGGCCCAGCACACTTAATCGCCCCCGCGTTGGCCGCAAAAGACCCAGGATCATTTTAATCGTTGTACTTTTTCCACTGCCGTTTGGTCCAAGCAAACCAAAAATTTCATGTTGGCGGATTTCAAAATCAATTCCATCCACCGCCACAGCTCGGGCACGCATCCAAAAATCAGAGAAAACTTTTGTGAGGCCAACCGCAGAAACGGCAATTTCGGGGACCTCCTTGCTTGTCTTTGCCATTACTTGTTCTCCCGCCCAAATCCCTGCGCGCCCTTTTCGTCAAGCCGTCGACCCGCCTTGTCCAACACTGTTTGCCTTACACCAAGTGACCATGAGGGGCGCAACGCTTCGATCGCCGCGGCGGCGCGTTTACGTCGCTCCACATCGGCGTTGCGGCGAATTTGCATGACTTCCGGACTGCTGACAATGCTGATTTGGTTTTGACCAACTCCAGGCGGCATGGAGAACACCTCAACTTCTTTTTGGGTGAGCACAATGCGCAAACTATCCAGCCAAAGTTGCCGCGCCAGTTGCTGGGGATTTTGCTCCCACGTGTCACGCAATCCCTCTATGCGGCGCACCTCTTTGCCCAGGTTGGCGGCGATGGCGCTTTGATAACTTTTGGCGCGATTCACTATGGAACTGGCTGTTCCACCAATATCTTTCATTTCAAGACGCAATCCAATCTCGCGCAGTAGTTGATCAGCTCGGGTGAGTTCGCCAGCGGACAGGGCCGACTCATACACATCAATCATGGACAAAATCTGCTCGTAATTTGGACCGGCGGCCTCCAAAAGTTTCGCGGTGGCTTCTTGACGCGCGCGATCAACGATGGTCTTGGCGTCTTCCTTTCCAGTTTGCACTCGGCGCAACACATTGCGCACAACAAACGGCGCACTGCGCTCAGGCATGGTGACTTTCTGCAAACGTATTCCACTGGACATTCCATCTAAAATTCTTTGCGCTTCCAACTGCACCATGGCCGCGGGTTGTTCCCGTTGATCGACAAGTTCAGTTAACGGCATTCTTGCGATCGCCGTGGTGACACCGCACGACAACGCGATGCGGACAATCGCATCACCTTTTTCAAGATCAACAGCCTGCAAAAAACGAACTGGATCTTCCACAACATATTCCGCCACCAATTGGATGTGCGCCAAATCTCCATCGCCAGTGATCACCGTTCCATCAAATCCCGGCTTCAGCGGCGCGGTGGGATCGGCGCCATCGATCATTTGTTCAATGGTGGTGTTCTTGGCCGACATGCGCGGCCAAAATTCCGAGCGCAGTTCCACAACGCGCTTGGTCTCAAAAACGCTGATATCTCCCACTGGATATGGCCAAAATGGATTCAAGCCGGGACTGAGCGCCTCTTGACCGGGCTCGCCGGAAATGCGCCCAAAGATGGTGCGCACGCCGCTCATTCCTTCTTGCACTGTTTGAAAGCCGCTGAATAAAAAGGTGATCAACAAACCAACAATCGCCACTTGCAGAAGTCGATACGAAAGCCGAAGCGCTTCGCCAAGACTTTGATTGGCGGGATCCATGGCTTGGCGCATGGCAACCTCTGCGGCAACTGTGGCGGCCACTTCAAATTGCGCGCTGGCTTCACGGCGCGGAGCTTTCGATTCATCGGCGTCTTCAGGCGGAAGTTGGTTGTCGTCAGCCGCCATTTATTTATTCGCTCCCTGGCTCGACTGGCCCCAAGAAGATTTTTGCGTGGGCTGTGGAATTCCTTTTGCGTCCACCGGCGCGTCAAGGTCCATCAAGTGAAATGGCGCCTTGTTCATGTCGGTCACAAATGTGGTGCTACCTGAAAGGCTGGCGCGAAGCGTGTCAAGCCACGCCAAGAAAATCGCGAGATCGGCCTCTTTTTTCATTTGCTCGTAATAGCGCGTGGCCTCGGTGTTTCCAACCGCCTCGATTTCAGCGGCCCACTGCTCAGCAAAATTGCGAATGGTGTCGGCTTGACTCGCGGCCATGCTTTTAATCGCGTCGGCCTCGGCTTGACCTCGGCTTTCCTCTAGGTTTGCCAATGT
>CALFOZ010000060.1 GCA_937919205.1 uncultured Planctomycetia bacterium | reverse complement strand
CAACCGATGGCGGCGGCGGCAGAGGCGGCGGCAAAGGCGCAGGCCGTGGTGGAATGAATACTATCGACGCCAATCGTGCTCCGGGCACATCTGGCCGAGGCAATCGTGGCGGTGGAGGCGGACCATGATTGTGCAGAACGCATGCCACGCACAACAGTCACGCAAGGGCGTGGTCACCATTCTGGTAATTTGGGCCATCGCCATAGCGTCCATCGTTGTTGCCGCCACGCAAGTTCTTGCGTTTCGCGAAGCAACAATTGGCCGCGAATCTATTTCGCGCGTGCAAGCGCGTTGGGCGGCGCGAGCGGGCGTGGAAACCATGATCGCCATCATGGAATGGCACAAAGCAAATCCAGATCCCGACGACGCCCTTGCGCTTGCGAGAGATCTTGAAAGCAACGCGCTTGGTTCGGTTGAAACTGGAACATGGGACATACGTCACTTCATTGATGGACAAGAATGGGCTGGTCCGCTGGATGAAAATTCCAAACTGAATATCAATGTGGCCACGCGCATGCAATTGTTGGAGTTGCCAAACATCACCCAAGACGTGGTGGATTCCATCATTGATTGGCGCGACGCCGATGATCAGCCTTTACAACTTGGCGCGGAGGCGGATTACTACCGCAATCGCGGACAAGGGTATGAACCACGCAATGGAAATTTTAGATCGATCGCGGAGCTTGAATTGGTGGCTGGTGCGTGGTCGCAATATGTGCGCGGCGAGGATTGGAATTTGAACGGCCGCCTTGACCCGAATGAAAATGATGGCAAGCGCACCATGCCCGACGACAACGCCAACCAAAAGTTGGATGCTGGTTGGTCGCAATATCTGACCGCGTCAACGCGGCCAATCACTGTTTCAGCAACTGGCGAACCTCGGCTTGACCTTCGCAAAGCCACCACGCAAGAGATCATTTCTCGCACTGGCGTGGACAGCATCCAAGCCGCCACGCTTGTGTCGTACGCCAAATCCAGCCGGGCGAACATGTCACAAATTTTGGGCACCCCACTTTCGCAAATTTTAACTTCATCCACCCCTAGCAACGCAACTGGCGCGGGCGCCAATCGCACTGGCCGATCCAGCGCCGGACGCACTCCTGCATCAGCCACTCCAAAAGCCGCGGCAAACGCAATTAAAAACTTGGATCCCAAGCAATTGCGCCTAGTTTTAAATGAGTGCTCGCTCGTGAATACTCAAACTTCCCAGGCAAACGCCGGCAAAGTGAATTTAAATACCGTAAGTCGCGGACTGCTTCGCGACATCTTGCAACTGGACACGCGCTTCGCCGACTCTATTTTAAGTCGGCGGATTTCCAAGCCCAAGGGCATTGTCAGCCTCGCCGATATCGTAGATTTGCCTGGTGCAACACAGGAGCAACTATTGATACTTGGTCAAGTCGCCGATGTCACAAGCAGTGTGTACATGATTTCCAGCCGCGGTCGCGCCGACACCTCTGGCGCCGAGACGGAAATCGTTGTGCTGGTTGATTGTTCTGAGTCGCCAGTACGAATTTTGGAGTATCGAGAACCATGAAGCGGCGCACAAAAGCACAAATCGATATGGATTGCGTGGTCACACTCTCCGCAAGCGATGAGAAAGCGATTTTATTTCGACGCGTAGAACATGGTGTTGTGATGGAAGGCGCATGGGACGCCAGCCAAATTAAAAATAATGCGAAATCTCCTGGCGCAACCATTGCCGTACTGCAACCGGCGCGCGTGGTGTGTCGAACCTGCGAATTTCCAGATGCGGACGCTGATAAATTAGAAATGGCATTGCAATTGCAAGCCGAGACGCAGCAACTGGGTTCCGTTCCTGAGTGGCGCACCGCGAGAGCGTTGTTGAAATACCGCGCCAATGATGGCGGGCGCACTGGCGTGATTGTGGATTGGCCCTCCAATGATTCAGGTCCATCCCTCTCGCGTGATTTACCGCCCGATGGCGAACCACTTTTCGCGGGCGACTCCGCGATTCTTGCGGCGGTGATGGATGGCTACGCGGCGGGACCATTGGTGAGCGTGACCGCGGACCGCACCGCTTTTTCGTTCGCGCTACGAACTCCAAATGGTCTTTCTGTTCGTAGCACGCGCATTGATCCTTCGCAATGGCCCGATGCCGCCACCGTGGCGGTGGTTGAAAGCGCCCTACGTGGTGGCATGAACTCCACACAAGCCGAGGCGCTGGTGCAATTGCTCGATGAAGCCATTCACTCGGCTGGCGACGGTGGATTTGGTTGCACGCAAATCGATCGAGATTCACTTTCAAACCATGTGACCGGCCTTGATGATGTAGACGCTTGGCGTGAACACGGACTGAAGGCCCTCACCGCTCTGATTTGGTTCAGCCATGCGCAACCGCTGGTTTCTTTGCGCGCCCAACCGCTTGGCGAGCGCCCTGGTCATATCGGTGAATGGATCAATCGCCTGGGCGAACCGCATTCACTTGCCCGTGCATTGGTGATATTTGCGTTGATGTTGGTCTTGGCGCCGCCGCTGTTCGCGGGTGGCAGGCTTCTGTTGCTCAACTGGAAAATTGGCGACATTGAAAGCAAGGAACGCGCGCTTCGCTCTTATGAAAAGCAATTGGCTTTATATTCTGATCTCAATCGACGGGCATGGCCCATGGGAAAACTTCTGGGTGATCTGTCAAGCGTGACGCCCGAGGGCGTGGAGTGGGAAGATCTCACGCTATCGCAAGATAGAAACGTTTCAATACGCGGCTTGGCGAAAAAACAAGACGGGCAATCGGGGATCGAGATGATTCTTATTCTTGAAAAGCAATTGCGCGAGAGCCGCGTGTTTGACAATGTGACAAAAAAATGGGACTCGCCTGACGCCAAAGGCTTGGTGAAATTCACATTGAACGCCTCGGTGGTGAAACCAACACTGCGTCCAATCTTTAAAGAGGCGCAAGACTTTGGGCGCAAAAGTTTATCCGAGCGACGCTACGGTCCAACCCCTCCCGCCGTTGTCACTGCGCCGCCAGAGGCCAGTGCCCCAACGGCGGATACCAATGCAAACGCCCCAAAAACACAGGCTCATTCTAAGAATTCAAGCGAGGACTCGGTCGCCGTGCCGACTGAAATTCCATCCATTGATCCGCTGAGCGAAGACTCCGCGCACAACGGCGCGCCCACAACCGCAATGGGATCAACCAACGCCGATGAACATTCGACTGACACTGCCAAGCCAAGTAACAAGCGCAGTAATCGCGGCGCAAACACAACAAGCAATGAGCTTGCCAAGCGCAGTGAGCGCACACCCGACAGCGCCAATGTGGCCACGCCTATTCCTGAGCCTTTAAGCGACAGCGCGCTGAACGCCATGACCAAGGAAGAGGCGCAAGCCGCTATCAGCGCCGTTGCCATCGCCAGAAACAGCGCTGAAATTGATGACCTCACCAAAGCTCGCCTGAAGGAAGATTTTGACAAACTTAAAATATATTTGAAGGGCAAGAAATGAAATTCAAATTGGACTTCAATCTTGACCGCAATCCAACACTGGCGCAGATCAGATCGCTTCCGCCAACTGGGCGCTATGTTGTGATTGCGTTGGCCCTTTTGGCCGCGTATTTCGCGGTTGATTCATGGAGTTGGAGCTGGGCCCGGCAGTGGAACGCAGACGCGGATCGGATTGAAAAAATTCTCAATGATTCCGCTGAAATTGCGGTAAATAGCGAGAGCGCGCCATCCACTGGACCGGAGACATTTGGTCCAGTATTTCCAATTGGTAGCGAGTCCGAAGGCGCGCAATCCATGGCCACGGCGGTGGTGGAAATTGTGAAAAAATATTCCACAACCAATTTCAGCTACGACGCGCAACGCTCCAGCGCGCGCTTGTCCGGCGTGTCGGCTGGCGGAGAGAAAATTGCGAAGGTGAGCGGTGAACTTCAGTTCGAGTGCTCTGCGGATGTATTCTCAAAAATTGTGGCGGACATTGAATCAAATCCAGCGATTGAATCAATTTCATCCATACGATTGCAACGCAAAGAGGCCGAGAAAAAACTGAATGTGCGTATGACTGTTGATACCTGGGTGATTCCAGGAAGGCCCACGAGTTCGGGAGGTGTTGGATAATGCAAATTCCAAACTGGCTACGCCCGCCCAAGGGCATTCAATGGACACCTCAACTCGGCGCAACCTTGGTGTTGGTTGTGATCGCGAGCGCGATGGCATTCAGCGGCATCATCAGTTTGGTGCTGGCGCTGTTCACCTTTGGCGCAAATGCTGATCTCGCAACCACCTTGGAAAGTTCGGTGAAGAAGCACGAGCAACTCGCCAAAGTTGATCGCGATCGCTTTGATGGACGAAGCGTATTCTTTATGCCACCCGCGCCGGTGCGCAATGTTCCCAAGCCACCGCCGCCCAAAATTGAAAAACCACTTCCACCACCGGCGCCAATTATTCCCCAAGATTACGGCGGTAAAAAACCCATATCCGTGCTTGGACCCACCGTGTATTTTGAAGGTTTTCAAATAAAATTGGGCGAGGAATACGATGGCATAAAAGTTCTTGGCACAAATGCGCCGTGGAGCGTGAAACTTGGATATCAAGGCGGCGAATATGATGTCACGCTTTGGGCGCGGCCAAATGAAGATTTTTTTAGCGGCAAATGGCCCACAAAGAGCACTCCTGGAATTGAAATTTCCCAAACGCCGATGCATGGCAAAGGAAAGAGCGCGTCCGGTGTTGGTGGAAATATGGCAACCAGCGGCGATGCAAACCGCGGCGGACCGAATTCCGCCAACGGCGCACTCCCTCCAGGCGTAAATCCGAACCCTCAACCGAGTACCACAAAGTCCGAGGCGGAATTAAATAAAAATCAGCCTGCAAGCGATGGGCCCGATGGCGCGCCGTTACCAAATGCCCCTATTCGCCCGCCACTTCCAGATGGGGCTCCTTCGGCCAATCCCGCGACCGATAAAAATGATGTAAATCCTTCCAAAGTAAATGGTTGGAACGCGAATGCAATGGCGTCTCCAGCGCCACTCACCCAGGAGGAAATTGGCAATATGCAATTGCCCCAAGCCCTTGCATCGCAGGCAACGTTGCTTAAATCCAAAGGCAACACCGCTCTTGATTTGGCAAACCGAGAGCGGATCGATAACGAATTGGCGCAAATTGCACAGCGAATCAATGAATTAAAAGGGCAATCTTCCCCTCCGTGACACGTTGACTTGCGTTGAGAGTGTTACCTTTGCCCTTGCGCTGTTGAACTTGTGAAAATACCTTTAATTTTGCCCCTTACATGACCAATTTGGTCGATACAAAACAAATTAATATATTGGATTTTTAAGCCTTGCAACCATTTCCAAACAAAATTTATTTGGTGCGAACCGCGTTGCTGATTGCGACGAGTTTGGTTGCCCCAACTTTGGCTATGACCTCGTTTGATCCAATGGATAGGCCGACGCGCCCGCAACCAAGCGCGCAACCAATCGCGACTGTTTTAGAAAAACCAATCGCATATCGCTCCGCGGTGATTCTGCCACAAGACACAACTCGCAGGCCCACTCCAAATCAACAACCAAGTGGCGCGCCATCTTCCTCGCCATCGTCTTCTTCAGATCAGCAAATGGGTACCGCGCCAACTTCATCTTCGGATGAGCCTGCAGAGGCAACCACATCACAGCCTGATGTGACTCCCGTTGCAAATGAAGTGCCCGCGGGAGTGGTTCAGCTTGAAGGGTCGTTGAATCAAAACGGCGCCAAAGAAATACGCGGATCGCGCCGAGTTGGTCCAACTGACAAGGTGAAACTTACTTTCCGTGAAACAAAGATCGAGGACACTATTCCATTCATTGTGGAAACCACGGGCAAAGCGGTGATGATTCGCTTATCGCAAGTTGCCGCATTAAAAATAACTTTGGTGATGGACAAAGAAGTGAGCCGGCAAGATGCGCTTGATCTTTTATTCCAAGCATTTCGACTGAACACCGTGGGTGTGGTTGAAACAGACAAAGTTGTGATGATTGATCTGCTGACTGAAGTCAACAAATTACAGCCCATCACCGTTCTCGGTCCAGAGATTGATGTGTCCACATTGTCCGAGGATGGCACCGTGTGCATCAAAGTGTTCAAGATTGAGAATACGAAGGCGCAAAATGTGGCTGATCAATTACAAGGCAATTTGCCTGATTACACGACGTTTAACGTGGATGCAAATTCCAACCAACTTATTTTAGAGGGCGATATTGGCACAGCCAAGCGCGTGCAACGCATGATCAACTTGTTGGATGTGCCGGCGTACTTGGATGTGCGCACTGAAACTTTTAAACTGAAGTACGCGGATGCGACTCAAATTTCAACTTTGATTCAAGAACTCTTCACGGCTAAGACTGTTGGCGGCAGTGCGGGCGCGGCGCAACAACAAGGCCAGCCACAACGGCCAGGTCAGCCAGCCCAGACACGACGAGCCGGTGCTACAGGCGGCGGTGAAGGACTTATTCCTGGAACCAGCGAGCAACTTGTTGTCACTGTTCTTCCAACAATGAACTCTCTCACGATTCGTGCCGAGCCAGAAATTCTGGTGGAGATTCGTCGCCTAATCACCACCGCGTGGGATGTTCCGATTACCAAAGATGGCCAGCCATTTCGGCTGTACGACTTGAAGTACACCGATCCGATCAAGGTGAAAGATTTGCTACAAGCGCTACTTGAATCTGGCGGTGGTGGCTCTTCGTCGACACGCAGACCATTCTCCGCGGCGGGTGGCGCAAGTGGCGGAGCCAATCGAAATACCGGGACAAACCGCACCGGTGGTGGTGGTGGCGACAGCGGCGCGGATGTGGCCGTTTCAAATGTGTTCCGCATTGAGGCCTATCCAGATTCTGGTCGCCTGCTTGTGGTGACCAAAACTCCTGACAACTTTGTGTGGCTGGACAAACTCATCAAGGACATTGATCAACCACTGCAAGCTGGCTTGCCAATTAGCGTGGAGTTGAAACACGCCAGCGCCGTGCAAGTGGCTGAAATTCTCAACGCCCTGCTTGCCGAGGCTGGTAGCGGTAGCGGCATTAAAGCACCCAATGAAGGCTTGACTGGCATTGATTTCCAAGGCGCCGCGTCTGGCGATGCTGGCGGAACCGGCCAGAGCACAAATCTTAATAGCAATGGCTCGTCTGGCGGAACCGCTTCAGAAATTAAATTTCCGTGGCAAACAGCGCGAGGTAACGGCGACACCGCGACCGAAGTCAGCGCGTTGGTTGGCAAGACGCGTGTTGTGCCCAACGCGGGACAGAACAGTTTGTTGGTGCTTGCAAATCCAGAAATCCAACAAGCCATGTTGGACATCATTGAAAAGCTGGACAAGCCCGGCCGCCAAGTGATGATCACCGCCGTGCTTGCTGAAGTTGTGCTTGGAGATAATTTCGCGTTTGGTTTGAAGTTTGGAAAGCGCGGCGACATTCAGCCGCTCACTGGCGCCAACGCCATTGTGATCAACGGCCAGGGAACCGCGCCAATTTATGAGGGTTCACGCACAGGCGATTTCATTGGCGATCTGACATCCAGCGTTCTTGCATTCGGAGTTGACGCATCGGTGATTTTGCAAGCGCTTTCAGAACAAACGCAAGTCCGCTTGCTACAACAACCGCGCGTGTTCACCAGCGACAATCAAGAGGCTAAGTTCTTTGACGGCGCCGACGTGCCCTTCCAAACGGGTTCAACAACTGGCGGAACAACAGGCGGTGGAACTACCTCCAGCTTTGACCAGATTGCCGTTGGAATTGGCCTGAATGTGCGACCGCGCATCACCAAGGATTTGAATGTAGCCATGCAAATTGAAATTCTTTTAAGCAATGTGGACACCACCACGCGCACCGTTGTGACGCCTGGAAATAATCCCACGATTCTACGACGCCAGACCAATACTTCGGTGGTGATCAAGAATGGCCAGACCATTGTGATCAGCGGAATTCGCAAGGAGCAAGAAAGCAAAGTCAAGACCAAGGTTCCTTTGCTCGGCGATGTTCCTGGGTTGGATTGGGTGTTCTCCTCCACGGAAAAAGTGAGCCAAGCTACGGAACTGGTTTTGTTTGTCACTCCACTTGTTGTTGAGAATCCAGAGGTCAATGACACCAATTACAACGTGCAGGATATTGAAAGACTGCGCGCGCTGCAGAAACCATTGGACAGCAAGACTGAGGAAATGCTGAAAGTGCTGGATGAAAAAAAGGGAAGCACTCAACCCGCGAAAGCCAATCCAACCAACGAGCCGTTGCAAACTATTGTGACTCCACCAGCTCGTGGCGCGTCAGCCGCTCCCACTGCTTCGACCAGTGCCCCAACCACTGCCGCGCCTGCCACCGCGCCACTTTCCCAAAAACCATCCGCGCCCAAAGCCGTTGCTCCTGAGCTTGTCACTCCCGCAGTTTCAACAGCGCCAAAAAAATATCCCCCACCAGGCTCCGCGCCCGCCGTAGCGCCCCAGCAATCAAATGCGCCCGCGCCCAATACGACTGCTTCTAGCCCTGATCCCAAGTAAATATTGCGCCGTGAGCGGCGAACGCGCCGCGATCAAGAGAATATTGCCACACGCGTGGCGGCTTGCAATCGCAAGCACATATAATTGAAATTGAGCAAGACATACAGCATGAGCAATATTCGCATCGGCACTTTTAATTTTATCTTAATAGCGAGCCTGGCCACCGGTTGCGTGAAGCAAGTCACTCCGTTGGGGTCAGGTCGATTGATTGTGAATAGCAATCCAAGCGACACCATCTTTCGCAGTGAATCTGGCGCCGTCACTCGCGACACTTCCCTGGGATTTCGACTGACCAACTTAACGCCAATACACACCGACGGGTTTTTGCTTCCGCTTGCAAGTTCCGATGGCATGCGACTGGCGTGGCAACAAGAATCAAATTTTAATTGGCCTCTGCTCACGGCGCTTCCGGAGGCGTCACTCGCTTCGCGCGGGGTGATCGCGGTGAGAGAGAGCGACGCGGTTGAACCATCGCACACTTGGAAGGGCTCCTACATGTTGGGGCGATCTTGCAACAGCGAGGGCGTTCTAGTTGAAAGCCCTCAAGCGGATGGGTCGCGGTGGGTCGGCGTGTTGCCTTGGAAGGGCGGTGATCCACAGTGGTTGCTTCAAGACGCCGCGGTAAACGCATTTGCTTCGATGGGACCACGGGGAGAATTGGCGTGGTCGCATAGAAAAGTTGGCCAGAGGGAATTTTCCGTGACCGTGAATCGCCCCGAGGGAAAGTTTGAATGGCCGCGCAAAGCGGCTGAAAGCTGGTTGCTTCCAATTGTGGCAACGGATGGAATTTTTGCGGCGCGCCTGCGTGACGGCGTACTTGAATTGGCGTACTTGCCGCTTCGCGCTGGACAGAGCATGACCACGGACGAGTCGCGCCCCGCGATGATATTCAGAAGTATCTCACTGCGTGGATCGGAGCGATTGGCATATCAATGCATTGGTTCGCTCACCCCAGACCGCGCGGTGCTTGCGGATGGATCGCTGTTGTTTTTTCATCCAGATCTTGGACGGATTGTGATGTGGCAACCGCGCACCGACACGCTTACGCCACTTCCAACTGGAACGCTGAGTGCTACCGCCACACATCCTGGTGAATTGCTGATTTCATTTCGGGATCAACTTGCCAAGCTTTCACTACCGGTGGATTCGGTTCGCGGTCCTGTGACTATTTTGCAGGAGCCGTGGATCGCCAAGGCTCCAAGCGGAAATGGCGGAGATGCGGGGCAAATCCTGCTGTTTTTACCTGCCGCTACCAATTGCCGCGTGGCTGTTTTAAATTTAAATTAATCCGGGACAAGCAAAAAATATTTCAGCCGCGCGTAGTCGATGAGATCGACGCGAGGATGTTCTATGTGACAAAAATCAATAAAAAATTTGAAGATCAGTCATCTTCGTCTTCTTCTTCTTCTTCGTCCTCTTCCTTGTCATCGGCATTAACGTCTTCGTCTTCGTCTTCGTCTTCGTCTTCGTCTTCGTCTTCGTCTTCGTCTT
>CALFOZ010000059.1 GCA_937919205.1 uncultured Planctomycetia bacterium | reverse complement strand
ATCACACCACATTGCTCATTCCTGAAGGATTTGCCCATGGGTTTCAAACATTGACGAGCGATTGTGAGATGCTGTATTTCCATACCGCGGCCTACCACGCGGATTCGGAAGGCGCGCTCAACGCGCATGATCCGCGCTTGGGAATCAAGTGGCCCATGGCAATCACTGAGCAATCAGAGCGTGACAAGTCGCATGAGTTGATCTCGACAGACTTCAAGGGAGTCACCTTGTGAATTGCCGTCATTGCAACGCAACTTTAACTCTGCCATTGATTGACCTTGGGTTTGCCCCGCCATCGAACGCCTATCTCAGCACACAGCAACTTCAGCAACCTGAAAAAAAATATCCACTGCGAGTTCTTGTCTGCCAAACATGTTGGTTGGCGCAGACCGAAGACTTTGCTCAGGCGCATGAATTGTTCGATGCCGACTACGCGTACTTCAGCAGTTTCTCCAGCACGTGGCTGGAGCATGCCAAACTCTATGCAGCTGAGATGTCGGCGCGCTTTCACTTAAGCTCATCAAGCCACGTCGTGGAAATTGCCGCGAACGACGGCTATTTACTTCAGTATTTCAAGGCGGCCAACATTCCGTGCACCGGCGTGGAACCCACTGCCAGCACGGCGTCAGCGGCGCGCGCCAAAGGCATTGACATTGTGCAAGAATTTTTCGGTGTCGCTCTTGCGAACACGTTGATCGCGCAAGGCAAACAAGCCGATCTCACTGCCGCAAATAATGTGCTGGCGCATGTGCCAGATATCAATGACTTTGTCGCGGGCTTCACTGTGTTGCTGAAGCCAAACGGTGTGGCTACTTTCGAGTTTCCGCATCTGATGCAGCTCATGGCATTGAACCAGTTCGACACCATTTATCACGAGCACTTTTCATACTTGTCACTGATCGCTGTACAGCGCATCTTTGCCGCGAACGGATTGACAGTGTTTGATGTGGAAGAACATCCAACGCATGGCGGTAGCCTTCGTGTGTTCGCACAGCGCACCGACACTGGCAAGCAACCTATCAGCGACCGCGTGGCAAAAATGCTGCGCGCAGAAGACGCCATTGGTATTCAAACTGAAAAATACTATTTAGCATTTCAAGTACGCGCCGAAAAAGTAAAAGATGACTTTGTGAATTTCCTGGCAGATGCAAAGCGTCAAGGAAAAACTGTTGCCGCTTATGGCGCGGCCGCAAAAGGCAACACACTGATGAACTTCGCGGAGCTTGGCTCGGATCTGATCCAATATGTAGTGGACAAAAACCCAGCCAAACAAGGCAAATTCATGCCAGGCAGCCGCATTCCAATCGTATCGCCTGAAGCGCTTCACTCACAACGCCCCGACTATCTAGTCATTCTTCCTTGGAACATTGCCGATGAAGTGACGCAGCAAAATGCCGCGCTTACCAAGCTTGGAACACAATTTGTCACGGCAGTTCCGAAGTTGGAGATTGCGTGAGCGGCACCGTTCTTCTAACAGGCGCAACCGGATTTGTTGGTCGTCAAGTATTGCGGGAATTATGCGAACGCGGAGTTCAAACGCGCGTGATTGTGCGCCAAGGGAAAGAGTCGCTTGTTTCCCAATCCAAAAATATTGAACAGATCATCACCACCAATGACCTATTCGCTGAAACTTTTGATTGGTGGAAGCAAGCATGCCAAGGCATAGACACTGTGATCCATTGCGCTTGGTATGCGGAGAGCGGCCAATATCTACAATCCGAAAAGAATTTGGATTGCCTAACTGGAACGCTTCAACTGGCCAAAGGCGCGGCGCAAACTGGCGTGCGCCGAGTTGTTGGAATTGGAACATGCTTTGAATACGACTTGACTACGGGCAATCTTTCTATAGAAACTCCGCTACGCCCACTCACGCCTTACGCCGGCGCAAAGGCCGCGGCATTCTTGGCTCTTTCGCAGTGGCTTCCCGCCCAATCGGTTGAATTTGCATGGTGCCGATTGTTCTATCTGCATGGCGAAGGCGAAGATTCGCGGCGATTGGTGCCTTACATTCGCTCCAAACTTTCCGCGGGCGAAGTCGCTGAACTCACAAGCGGCAATCAAATCCGTGACTTCCTAGACGTGCGGGTTGCGGCAGAGATGATTGTGGATGCCGCGATGAGCAACCGTATGGGACCGATGAATATTTGCTCAGGCATTCCAATCACTGTGCGAACACTGGCCGAACAGATCGCCGACGAGTATGGGCGACGCGATCTATTAAAATTTGGCGCGCGACCAGACAACCTTGTTGATCCACCCCGCGTGGTTGGGATTACGATTTAAAATCAGCATACGACATTCAATGACTTGTATGATCATTGAATGTCCTGTTCGGAAATTCACGACCACGTATCGACTTCCATCATCCATCTTTCATACGACAATATCAATTCACGTAAAGAATATAGTTTCGTCAAGAAATCCTTCGCCAACCATTTCGGGAGAACAAATGAATAATTTTCAAATAGAAGTTGCGGAACGAATTAAAACTTTTTCTGGAAATTCGCAACTTTGCGAAACGGCTGCCTCGTTTATACGCGCTTCAACATCGCCCAAATATTCCTACAACTTTTCGTGGC
>CALFOZ010000058.1 GCA_937919205.1 uncultured Planctomycetia bacterium | reverse complement strand
GCAGTTGTGTTCTATTCACAAATGATGTCCGCAACGGAAATGTCAGACAAATCCAAGAAAGACATGACGAATTTAAAAGCCGAACTTGCAACGGCCAAGAAACCCAACGATGAAGCGCTTGCCTTGTACAAGCAAACCGCGACCGAGCGCGATGCGTTGAAGTTGACCGCGTCCCAACAAGAGAAGTCCATTCAAGGAACCGCCAAGACAATCGACGAACTGAATTCGCAATTGACCGCCGTTCGCAAGTCGTTGGCCGACGCAACCACCGAGCGTCAAGCCGCCATTGATGCCGCCAAAAAAGATATCGCCCCGCTCACCAATGCCACCACGGAGTACGACAAAAGCATTGAGGACGTGCAAAAAATCACCCGCGACTCCAAGGATGATGTCGAGCGAAATTATCGAGCCCGCATTGATGAGATGCAACTGAACATTGATGGCTTAGGAAAAGAACGCGACACCTTGCGAAGCCGCTTGGAGCAAGCGGAGAAAAAACTCTCTGAGTTTGAGGTGAAGCCAGAGGATCCTTCAAGCCTGGTGGATGGACATGTGATTGAAATCGGCGGGCCAGACGCCACCGTGTATTTGGATATTGGCCGCAAGCACCGCGTTGTTCCAGGAATGACCTTTGAAGTTTTCACCACCGCCGATCAAGTGCAAAACAACAAGCAAGGCAAGCTTCGCGGCAAAGCCAGCGTGCAAGTGTTGCGCGTGACAGAGGACACATCCACCGCGCGCGTGACCCGCAGTTCCGCCAATCAACCGATCAACCGCAATGATGTCCTGATCAACGCCGTGTACAGCCCCACATACACCTATCGAATGATGGTGTACGGAAAATTCGACGTGAACAATGATGGCAAGGCCTCCACCGGCGAGGCTTCAGTGATTCGCAATCGAATTCAAGAATGGGGCGGCAAAGTGATCGACAGTGAAAAAGTCACGGGCGATCTTGACTTTGTCGTGATGGGAAATCCACCACCCGAACCGCTTCCACTTTCATCCAGCGCCGGTGACATAGAGGTGCAGGCCTACATACAGGCCAAGAACGACTACGACACCTACAACCGCATCATGAAGGAAGCCACCGAGGCCAAGATTCCGGTTCTGAATTGGAATCGCTTCCAAGTTTTGACTGGTCAAGGCAATTAATTCATGAGCGCCGCATCCAAGCGGCTGATGCATTTGTCGCAGTACGCGCTTGCCCGCGGATTTGCCTCATTGTTCCATCTCTTTGAAGCCGAGCAAAATATGCGCACCGCGGGAGCGTTGGGAACCATGTTCGCCCGCTTTGGAGCGCAGAGGCTCATGCGCGCCGGAGTGAATGTTCAACGCGCCTTTCCCGACATGCCCCACGCCGATGCCACCCAACTTGCCGAGCGAAGCATCGCCAGCATGTTTCAACTTTTCATGGTGGAAAGCATGCTCACTCCTCAACGTTTGCACAAGAGGAATTGGACAAAATGCATCACGCTGGGCTCGGTTGGCCCGCACATGGATTTTTTACTTTCCAATCAACCGGCGATCTTTGTGACGGGCCACTGCGGCAATTGGGAATTGCTTGGATTCTCGCTTTCGGTGCTTGATTTTCATCTCACTGCGCTGGCGCGGCCGCTGGATAATCCATATTTTGACCAATGGTTGCTGGGCATGCGACGTCGCCGCGGGCTCAACGTGCTTTCAAAATGGAACGTCACGCAAGAATTGCAAAATATAATCCTTGAAGGCGGACGCATTGGATTTATCGCGGATCAAAATGCCGGCGATGATGGACTCTTTGTTCCATTCTTTGGCCAGATGGCCAGCAGTTATAAAAGTATCGGTCTTCTGGCCATGCGCTATCGCATTCCAATTTTTGTGGGAACCGCGGTCCGTGAAACCGACCGCCTTCAATACCGTCTTGAAATTGTGGATCGAATCAATCCGCAAGATTGGGAAGCCTTTGAAGACCCGTTGTTCTACATCACGGCAAGATTCAACCGCGGAATAGAGACCTGCATTCGCATGGCGCCGGAACAATATTTATGGGTGCATAGGCGCTGGAAAAGCCGTCCGCAATGGGAGCGTGATGACAAGCCCATGCCCGAGAGGATCGTGAAGAAACTCAGCGCGCTTCCGTGGCTTTCTCCCAAGGATTTGGACTGTTTGATCCATCCACCAAAGCTAAAAAAATCGCCCGCGGCGTAATCCGCGTCCGCCCCGCCGCTTGCGATGATGCGTATTTGCTTTCCTGCGGTTACGATTTCAAATTCATTATGTCAAAAGATCTATACGTCATCATGTCGCGCGCCAAGCAAGTAGATGGAGCCCCCGCGCCCATTGGAAGTCGGGCGGATATTGTCAAGGCGCTCTCGCTTCGCAACACCTCCGCCGATGTGGATGGTGGGGACATTTTATATGGCCCCGGCATTGAAATCGAACTGCCCCACGGTCAAGACCCCATTCCTCAAATGCTCTTGACAATCTCGGACGATGACATCGCGTGGGTGGTGATCATGAAATTGGCCAAAGCCTTGCAATGGAAAATTTTCGATCCGTCTTCCGGTCGTGAACTTTCTCCATAAATTAAATTGTGATACGCGGATTCAGCCCAGCATTTGAGTCCAGCATTTGAGTCCAGCTTTTCAGTCCAGCGGTTCGCTCTCAATGCCCGCCGCTTCGCCCTTTAATTTCTTTTCCGCGTAGCGGCGCATCCAATTTTCCCACGTCTTGCCCGCGGCCGCATCTTTGCCCGTGAAAGAGATAGAGGCGATTGTTGATTGGGCCAACGTCATGCGCGATCGACCATCCTTTGGAAGAATGCGCACGGCACAATGCGCCGGGTCCGCGCGTTTGAGATCAAAGACATACCCCTCGATGCAAGAACCATCCTTTAAATGCAACGTGACATCGCCGCGATATCCACAAGCCGCCTCAAGAGCCGCTAGAAATTCAGCCACGTTATCGCAAGGCACGCTGGTGGTTTCCAATATGTTTTGCGCGTCACTCATGATTGCGTCCCTGTATGAACCTGTCCCACAGATCCCTCGGTCAACGCCTGGTCAAGTTTACGGATCAGGGCCTCCACTTCGGCCACTGCTTTGTCAAGGGAATTGCATCCCTGCGCCACAGTCATTGGATCCTGATTTCCCTTCACTTGAGCGCGATCAATCAGCGCAACCGAATCATCCTTCAAAGCCTCTGCCAAAGCACATGCTTCACGCAAGGCGTTAAGCCTTGGATCATTGCTTGCAACGCCATTGGGGGCGCAGGCTTGTGAAATTGTAAGTGCGTCTTTCGGCTCCGCCGATGTCTTCACTTCTGTCATGCGGGAGGCCACTAATGGCTTCCCAAATAAGATTCCATCCATACACACTATCATCGCAAATTACCTTGGATTAGGCAAGATGCCTTATTTCCCTCAAATTGCCATTCTCAATCAGCCTCGCACCCATTTGGAGCACATTCAATGAAGATCACGGTCACTGGAGCGGCTGGCTACATTGGTTCCCATGCCTGCTTGCGACTGCTGGATGATGGCCACGAGGTGCATGGCCTGGATAATTACTCGCGCAGTTTTGAGCGCACCGTGCAAGCGTTGCGGCGAGCGGGCGCGGGTCGATTTCATTTCACACACGTAGAGCTGAACGATCACGTAGCCACGACAGCCGCTCTGCAATCGCATCCGCCAGAAATTGTGATGCACTTCGCGGCCTTCGCCGTGGTGCCAGAAAGCGTGAAATTTCCGTTGCTGTATTGGCGCAACAATGTGGGCGCCACAGTTTCATTGTTGCAGGCCATGGACGAGGTGGACGCTAAAAAACTTATATTTTCCAGCACATGCGCCACATATGGAGAGCCCGCGCCAGAGCACATTCCAATTGGCGAAGAGTGCCCACAGCGGCCAACGCACGCGTACGGTGAAAGCAAGTTGGCATGCGAACACATGATGAAAGCTTGGGTGCAATCCCACGCGCTCTCGGATCGCGAGCGCGGCGTTGTGTTCCTGCGCTACTTCAACGTGGCTGGTGGAGATCACTTGGACCGAATTGGCGAGGACCACGATCCTGAAACGCATTTGGTGCCAATATGTTTGCGCGCCGCCACGGGTCGACACCCAAAATTAATTGTGCACGGAAATGAATATCCAACACCCGATGGGACATGCATCCGCGACTATGTTCACGTTGAGGATTTGGTCGCCGCGCACATCGAGGCGATCAAGGTGATTCCGCGGCGCGACACATTGGCCATGAATGTTGGCACCGGTGTTGGCGCGAGCGTGCTTGAAGTGTTGCGCGCGTGCTCGACGGCGGCGGGAAAACAAGTTCCATTTGCATTTGGTCCGCGCCGAGATGGCGATCCACCGCGGCTTGTTTCTAATCCAGAGAAAATTTTTCGATTGACCAATTGGCGGCCAGCGCGTTCATCGCTTGAATCAATCGCGCACAGCGCGTGGCGCTGGTTTGACAAGCAACACTAAGCGCAACAATACGCGTGGCGGACTCTGACTGCGGCAATTCCAGTGCGAGTGCCAGTGCATTAAAAAGGAAGCGAAAGACCGGCGTACAACTGGATACTGTTGCGCCCGTCATTATTGTCGTCCACATTGGCGTTGGAAATATGCGCCCAGCGGATTCCAGTGAGAATTCGCGCGTTTGAAGCCACTTCAAATGACGCGCCCACTCCGATTCGTGGCGTGAAATTGACCGAAGAACCAGCCGAAGGCACGTTGGATCCCGTGAACATCAAGCCAACTCCGGCGTCGGCGTAGATACTCCACGTTTCGCGCGCCAAAAAATGCCAACGAAACATAAAGGCCGGACCAGCGCCCCATGTATTGCCGCCGCCTTGCGAGAACCAAGCAACTTCGGGACCAAAATCAAAACTAAAATTCTCAATCAAGAACCAACTTGCGTACCACGCGCCCTGCAGTTGATTGTCGCTATCAAAGTCATTCATCCAACTACCTTCCACTTCCCAGCGCCACGAACCTTTGGCGCCAAATTTGGCGGGCGCATTGTCCTTGGGCGGCGCGACTTTGGTTGAACTTGCACGTGATGGAATTGCGTTCTGGGTGCTTTGCGACATCATGCAAATCATTGGCGCGCTGTCGTTTAAATTTGAATTCACAAAAGTCGCGGATTCAATCGAGGCGACGGGCGCCATGCTTGAAATATGTGTCATGGCGGCAAGCGCGGTCACAGCGGATGAAATAGGCACAAGTCTAATGGTAACACTCCCGCGAGCCATGCCGGGTTGACATGATGTCCACGCTTGGAAGCTTCATACCGTATTCAGCCAACACATTCACACTCGCGCGCTTGAACATCACGTATGCAATGGCATCAACATTGTGTTGCGCTAAAAAAAACACCGTCGTCTGGTCGCTCCGACACGCACAGACGACGGCTCGCGCAACCCTGTTGGATCGCGCAGATGTTTAATTCTCCGAGTGCACAGTATCTACCCAAATTGGCCAGAATCAATGGCAGAAGCCAAAGTTCCTCGCTTTCTTTTTAAATTTATTTTGCAACTGTAAGTGGCTTTATTAAAGATGTTTATGAAATAGATATCGGCAAATGCCTCATTTTCAAGTATTCACCAGACCCGCCATGATCCAATTTCAATTCACAACCCAAATGAGTGATTTTTAGACCAATTTTCTGACGTCCTACAAAGGCCATAGTGGGTTTAAACAAGGCAAGTGGCCTCATTCGCTCTTAAACCGTGCTTCGCTTATAGCCCCGGATCAATACACCATGGGGCAGTTCATGGCGGCGTTTCTAATTGGAGCCAATTTCTAGCCCCAATTTCTAGCCCCAATTTCCAACTGCAAATGCGCATCGCACAGTCGCATCGAAATCACCATGAAAGAAGACAAATTTAAAAGCGCAAGGATTGCCCGAACATGACCTTGCAAGCCGCTGACTCGCCAAGTGATTGCATACGCACCAAATTAATTTGGCGAACGCTCGCTGGCTGGCAACACGGAACTAGGAACAGGCAACACGCTTTTTGAAACTGGCGCTACTGGCGTGTTCTGCATTTGCATCACTTCCGCTTGCGCTTCTTCATTTTCAGGTGATTGCACAATCCTGGTTCGCATTTGCCTTGCGCGATCCAATACCGCGGCTTCGTCGCTGTCAGTTGGAATCATGGTGAAATGCCATTTCACGCGACTGGTCAACTGGGCGGGAATAATTTCGGCCACAAGATCGGCGCCAATAAAATCCCAGGCTGGCTCGTCGGCGTCGCCAAAACCAGAAATGGGTTCAAAGCCGTCGCGTCGAAGCCGTACGTCGTAGCGTCCGTAATACGTGAAATCAATCGAGCACGGCGTGCGACCAACCTCACGATCATTCAGCCACACCAGTGCGCCTTCGGGTTCGCTGGTGATTTCTATCGTGCGACGAACGCATCCACTAATGGCGACGATGGCACCAATCACAAGAATGCAACTTAGCAATCTCATGCGCACACTGTAGCGAATTCTGCCGCTACGATCTGCGGCATGCCGCTACTTGAAGTGCAAGCATTGCAGAAAACCTATGGCCACCGCCGCGTGGTGGATCAAGTTTCATTTCATGTTGACGAGGGCGAAATCGTTGGGCTACTTGGGCGAAATGGCGCTGGTAAAACCACTAGTTTTCGCATGTCCATGGGCATGATCACGCCGGAAAGTGGCCAAGTTTTTTTCCGCGGGCAAGATGTCACCTATTTGCCCATGTGGCGCCACGCCAAATTGGGAATGGGCTACCTCAGTCAAGAGCCAAGCGTTTTTCAGCGGCTGAGCGTGGAGGAAAATTTGCTCGCGATCTTGGAAACTATTTCCGGCCTCTCCTCTAAAGAGAAATTTTCGCGTTGCGACGCGCTTCTTTCACAATTTGGTTTGCAAATTAAACGCAAAGATCAAGCCCGCACATGCTCTGGCGGCGAGCGACGGCGCTTGGAGATCGCGCGCGCGTTGGTGACGCAACCCGCGCTCATTTTGCTTGATGAGCCATTCGCCGCCGTCGATCCGCACACCGTGGAGGAGTTGCAGACGGAAGTTCGCAAACTCGCCAAGACCGGCATTGCTATTTTGGTGACCGACCACAATGTGCAACAGACGTTGCGCATTTGCGACCGCGCCTACATCATTCACGAGGGCAAGAATCTGCGCGAAGGCTCTCCCAAGGACATCATCAATGATCCAATGGTGCGCGACGCGTATCTCGCCGGCACCTTCCGCGGCAACGAATTCGACTAACGCGCGGCATACGCATGAAAGAAAATCCCATCGCGCATACGACTGGCTCATTTGGCGCCATGTTATTTTCAACAATTTCGCCCTGTTTATTGGCGACTTTGCTTGCCCATCAATTCAATGCCCACCTTGGACACCAATGTGGGCGTGGCTTCAAGCACGCGAAAACGCGCGCCATGGCTTTCAAACACCGCCCCGCTTTCAGGCACTCGACCAAGCACGCTCAGCACAAATCCAGCGATGGTGTCGAAGCTCTCGTCTTGTGAGATATTCAAATGCACTTTGGCGTTCACATCGGCGATGGAACAGCGGCCATCGGCCTCAATGCGGCCTGGCGCTAATTCGCGGATCGCCGGATCCAAATCACTTTGCGGCTCATGCTCGTCGCGAATCTCACCCACGATTTCTTCAAGCACATCCTCAATCGTGACCAATCCCGCCGTGCCACCGTATTCATCAACCACCAGCGCCATGTGCACCTTGGCGCGCTGAAACTCCTTCAGCAAGTCGCGCACACGCTTGGTCTCTGGAACACGAATAGGTTGGCGCAACAATGGACGCAGACAAAAGTCAGGGGCCGTGGCGCCAAGCCAACGCACCAAATCTTTCACATACAACACGCCCACAACGTGGTCCAAACTTCCCTCATAAATCGGAATGCGGCTGTGGCCTTCCTCATGAATCACGGAGCGAATTTGAGCCAAATCGTCGGTGTATTCCATGCCCTCCACCGCGGTGCGCGGAGTCATGATGCTGAACACTAGGGTTTCGCTGAGTTCCACCACATTCTCCATAATGGCCGCGCTGGCGGAATCAATTCCGCCTTGGCGCTTGGTGTCCTCGATGCTTTCAAGCAAGTCGGCGCCGGACTCGTTGGCAACAGTCTTTGCGCCAACAAGACGGCGCACGGCCTCGTCCAAAATTTCCGCCACCGTCACAAGCGGCCGCAAGATAAAATCAATCACGCGTAGTAGCGGCAAACTGGCCACGATTAAACCAACCCCCGCATAGCGCGCGAACGCGGCACTGATCACGCTTGTGAAAAGCCAAATGCAACTGGCGGCAATGACAAACGCCGTGCTTAAATTTTGCCACGTCAGACGACTCTCATTGTCCCCTAGACCCACAAGGGCGATCAACAACAACGCGAAGAAACCAACGCGGCCTATGGCGCGCAGAAATCCCACGGCGTGATCGACCTGAGTCTTGCGCTTAAAGATCCAGTGGTCCGCCGCCATGCGACCGCCCCGCTCCAAGCGCCGTTGCAAGGCGCTCTCACTCACCTCCACAATGGCCAAGTTGATCGCGGAAAACAACATGGTCATCACAAGATCCAACGCCGCGGCCAGCAACACCCATGGAATGGTCATGGCTTGATGGCTCCAAAAATTTCTCCCAGGCCGATCGCGCTCAATAATCGATTTTCCTCGCCATGCATGGCGGCAAATTCGGCGGGCGTTTGGTCATCCATGCCGCCGGCGTGCAACAATCCATGCAGGCAATACAAAAGCAATTCCTCGCGCAATTCGTGGTTCAATTCCTTGGCGCGGCGGCTGGCCTCATCCACGCACACGGCCACGTCGGCCTCGTCGCCATCGGCAAAGGTGAGCACATCCGTGGTGCATGGATTATTCATGTGTCGCATGTGCAACTCACCCATGGTTTGATCATTGACGCATTGCACCGTGAGACGCTTGGGTGTTGGCGCGCCGGCATGTTGCAACGCGCGCAATTGTTGCTCCAACCACTGCGCCATGTCGGGTGAAATCAAATCACCATTCAGCACCGCAACTTCATGTTGCATAGACGATGGATTGATGGAGTCGCCGCTCATTGAAAGCGCATCGTACGCCAACATTGCCGCCATCAATGTCCGCCCGCGGTCACATACACGGGCACATATTGCGGCTTCACGCGCGCCTCAAATTCACCGCGGAACTTGTTCACAATAGTGCGCACGGCCCAATTGTTTCCGTCGGCCAAGCCGCAAATAGTTGTACCCGGCGTCAAGCCCATACTGCCTGCCACTTCAAGCAACAAATCAAGATCGCCGCTGGTGGCGTCGCCGCGCTCAATGCGCTCCAGGCTTTTCAACATCCAACCACTGCCTTCGCGGCATGGGGTGCATTGACCGCACGATTCATTCTTGAAGAAGCGCGCGATGTTGCGCGCCACGGCCACCATGTCTGTGTCCTCGTCGAAAATAGTTGGACACGCTGTACCAAGTCCAAGCACATCACAATTGCGTCCAATGTCAAAGTCAAGCGCGGCGTCGAATTGGTCGGTGCCCAGAACGCCCATGCTCACGCCGCCAGGAATTGCGCCTTTGAATTTTTTGCCGCCGCGCATGCCGCCGCAATATTGATCCACCAATGTGCGCAGTGAAATACCCAGCGGCATTTCGTACACGCCCGGTTTATTCACATGGCCGCTGACTCCCATTAATTTGGATCCGTAACTTGGCATGGCGCCGGGAAATTTGCTTTCCACGCCAATCCCCTTCCACCACGCGGCGCCGTGCTCCAACACTGGAACGGCGGCGGCGAGTGTTTCAACATTGTTCACAATTGTTGGACGGCCAAACAAGCCTTTCACCGCTGGAAACGGCGGCTTAATGCGCGGCCATCCGCGCTTGCCTTCAATGGCCTCAAGCAAACCAGTTTCCTCGCCGCAAATGTAGGCGCCAGCACTGCGATGCAAGAAACAATCCACGGCGAACTTTTGCTTGCCGCGCATGAGTCCTTGCTTGCCAAAAATTCCACCGGCGTACGCCTCTTGAATCGCGCGCTCCATAACGCGCGCTTGATGGTGGTACTCGCCGCGGATAAAAAAGTACGCGGTATCAAGTTGGCACGCCCAACATGCGATGGCGATTCCCTCAAGCACAAGGTGTGGATCGAAATCAACCAACAAGCGATCTTTGAAAGTTCCAGGCTCGGCCTCGTCGCAATTCACGGCCAAGTAGCGGCGACCGCCATCGATGGGCGCCAAGAAACTCCACTTCAAACCAGCTGGAAATCCGGCGCCGCCGCGCCCGCGAATCACCGCGTCCTTGACCACATTGATCACATCGGTTGGCAACATATCCAAGGCTTTTTCAAGCGCTTTGTAACCGCCCGTGGCTATGGATTGCTCCCACGAAATAGTGCTTCGGGTCTTGGGGTCGGCCCATGGAGCCGTTGGAATGCGCTTGGTAAGGATGGGTTCTTTAAGGGACATATTTATTTTGCCTGTTGGTTTATGAATCGTTAAGCAGTTTGACTTGAATGTGAATCGCTCGAGCCCGTGGCTGAGTGCGATGGTTCTTTCCAAATAATTTCTTCCACCACTGTGCGCCGTAGCGTGACATCATCATGCCGTTGGCTTTGAGAGACGCGCGAAACTTCAACAACTTTTTCGCGCTTGACAGGCGTGCGAATTGCGTTGACCACAATTCCAACCGCCTGGCCCAAACTTCGCATCACGCCAATCCGTGCGCTCATGCGTGGCCACTTCCAGAAGATTTTTGCGCGGCGTCGATCAATCGATCCACGCCTTCAATGGTCAAGTTCTCGTACAACGTGTCGTTGAACAATGCCACGGGCGCGGTGTCGCAACTGCCAAGACATTCCATGGCCAGCAATGTGAACTTGCCGTCGTCGCTGGTTTCATGCGGCTCCAAATTAAGGCGCTTGCGCACATGGTTCAAGATGGCGTTGTGCCCGCAAATTTCGCAGGCAATGCTTTGACAAATACCAATCACGCACTCGCCCATCTTTTTCGTGGTGAATTCCTCATAGAACGTCACCGTGTCAAGCACGTCCGCGGGCTTCAGCGACAAAAACTGCGCGATCTCAATCATGGCTTGGTACGGGATTTGTCGGTACGCGTGTTGCACCTCATGCAGAATGGGCATAAGCGCGCCGTGCTTGGTGGCGTAGCGCGGCAGGATTTCTTTTTCCCACGCGGCCTTCATTTGCGCCGTCACGTATGGCTCTGCGCGTCGCTCTATTTTTTCTGTCGATGATGCTTTGGCAATCCATGCCATGGTTCTGCTCCTGAAATAAATTAACGATCAAGTTCGGCGGCGATGATGTTCAAACTTCCAATCACGGCCACCGCGTCGGCAAGTTGATGGCCCTCCAACAACTTGGCGATGCTTTGATAATTCACAAAGCATGGCGGACGGCAACGCGCGCGCCACGGATATTTTCCGCCGCCACCAACCACAAAGAAACCAAGTTCGCCGTTGGGGCTTTCAACGCAAGAATAACTTTCGCCCAGGGGGACATCCCAGCCGCGGTTGTGCATGACCAATTCAAACAACTGAATTGTGCCTTCAATACTGCCGTACACATCGCCTTTTTCTGGAATCACGGTCTTGGAATCAGCGCCCACATTGATCGAGCCGCCCGGAATCTTGTCGATCAGTTGGTCAATGATGGCGATGCTTTGCTTCATCTCCTCCATGCGGATCAAGTAGCGCGAGAAGCAATCACCGGCGCTGGCCACAGCCACATTAAACTTCACCGCCTCCGCGCCTTGGCCGTCCCAATTATCTTCAAAGCACAAGTACGGGTCATTCTTGCGCACATCACGGCGCACGCCACTGGCGCGCGCAACGGGGCCAGTCAAACTCCACGCAATGGCGTCCTCCATGGAAATTGCGCCCACGCCCTCAAGTCGATCGCGGAAAATGCGGTTGCGATTCAGCAGAGATTCCAAATCAGTGAGCGACTTCGCCATGCGCACATGGATGAAATTTTTCACCATACGTTTAAAGACCTCGTCATCGGGCAAGTCGCGCCACGCTCCGCCCACGCGCGTCCAATCAGGGTGGTAACGCTGGCCGCTGACATATTCCATAATGTCGTAAATAAATTCGCGCTCGTTGAAGCCATACAAGAAACCAGTGAACGCGCCCAAATCAAGCGCCGCGGCGCCTGCGCACAATAAATGGCTTTGCAAGCGCCCCATTTCCGACATGATGGTGCGGATCACTTTGCAACGCGGATTCACATCAATGCCCAACAACTTCTCAACCGAATTGTGCCACGCGATGTCGTTCACAATTGGACTTGAGTAATCCATTCGGCTCACGGTGCACACATATTGATTCCAATCATGGTGCTCGCCCAACTTCTCAAATCCTGAATGCAGATATCCAATGTGCGGCGTCACGCGCGCGATGCGCTCGCCATCTAATTCCAACACCACTCGCAACGTGGTGTGCGTGGCTGGATGCGCCGGACCAAAATTCAATATCCATCGATCGGGCGACTGGACATGATCCTTCAAGTAGTCCGTATTTTCGATATCAAGGCCATAGGTCTCGTCGGGCGACAGTGTGTAAGGCATGGAACGGTGAGTATAGACAGGAATGTGCAATGAGTCGCACTATGGTTTGCGGGAAAAACATGGCAAAGTTGATGCGCGCGCCACGCCCCATTTCTCGCTAGCCAATCCCCATGCCGCCCCTGCCCGATCGGCAACCCGATCATGATTTTGAAAGTAAATCACGCTCGAAACAACGCGCCCATTTTCTTTCCAATGATGCTGTTGGCCCCAAGCAATGTCACGGCCAACAACGCCATAGCCCACACACCCAAGGCGCTCGCGATCAATTCGCCATCGCCCAAGCGGTCGTACAAAGTGTAAATCGCCTTGGTGATTGGATAGTCGCGCTCGCGTTGGGCTAGCAACAAACTGTCGCTCACCTCCAACATTGAAAAACTAAACGCAAGCAACGCGCCAGCCACCAAGTTGGCCGCGATCAGTGGCGCCACAATTGTGCGCATGATGCGCAATCGACCCGCGCCCAAACCTTGCGCCGCCTCCTCCAAATACACGCTGGTCTGTTGCATGCCCGCCACAGCACTGCGCGTAACATAGGGCATGCGCCGAATGGCGTACGCCACCACCAGCAACGGAAATGGATTGGGATTGGCGCCCAAAATATCAGCCACAGGCCGTAGCGGCGCGTCGCGCAACCAAGCGGCCCATGCCTGTGGAAGAACCATCGCGACGCTTTCAAACATCGGCGGCATCACTCCGCCAAAGGGCCACTCAAGACTCATCGCGATAAATCCAAACGCCATCACCAAACCAGGCACCGCCAAAGGCAACATGATCAACGCGTCCATCAACCCACGGCCGCGAATGGTTCCGCGCGCGATCAAGCGCGCCGCGATCAAGCCAACCACGATGGCCGCCGCGGTGGCGCACAACGACAAGAACAAACTGTTGCGAACACTTGAAACAGCCAAGGGATGCGACATTGCCGCCGACCAACCTTCAAGCGTCAACGATGATGGAACCACGGTTGCATACCACTGCCCTGGCAACGACAGGCTTGCCAAAATTGTGCTGACGTGTGGCAATCCCGCCACACACACCACCGCGCCCAGAAAAATCCAACACATGATTGTTGCGAACCATCCAACATTTTTTGGCGCGCGCCCAACGCTGGCTTTCGCCTGCATGGCATGCGCGTTTCCACCCACGGTTATTTTTCCAATCACGTAAATGGTGATCGCCACCACCAACATCACCGCCACTAATGCGAAGGGCTTGCGACTGGATTGCATGTCTTTCAAGCCGTCAAAAATTTGAACGCTTGTCACGTTGCGATATTCAAACATCAAGGGTGTTCCAAGTTCCGTGAAACTCCAAATGAACACGATCACCGCTCCAGAGAACGCGCCCGGCGCGACCAACGGAATTGTGATGCGGCGAAATCGCCTCCAGGCGCCCGCGCCAAGATTGCACGCGGCCTCCTCTAGCGCGGGATCCAAGTTCGCCAAAGCCGCGGTTAAATTTAAGTACACGATCGGATACAGCGACATAATTTCAAGCAACACCACGGCCCAGAATCCGCCGCGGCCGGTGAAATCAATTCCATCATTGATCAATCCAAGCCCGCGCAAGATTGCGTTGAACGATCCCTCGCGCCCCAACAAATGGCGCAAGCCAATCGCTCCCACAAATGGCGGCAGAATCAAAGGCAACAGCAACAATCCAGTGAGCAACCCTTTGCCCGCGAAATTCAAGCGAGCGGCAACCAGCGCCAAAGGCGTGGCCAAAAGCAACGTTCCCATGGTCACGCAACACGCGATTGACAACGCGTTGAACAATCCCGCGCGCGTGACTGGATCGCGCAACACGTCCAACACATGCCACCATGTCCAAGACGCGCCATCCAGCGTAAGAAACGCCCCGCGCAACACCAACCATAACGGCCACACAAGACATCCCGCAAGAATGCAGGTTAAAAATAAAAGTTGCGCGCGTTGCCAGCCTCGTGGACTCACTATGGCAGTGTAGGGACAGACGTGATCAACCGAAGTTCGTCAACACTGATCCCACGTCCGCGCTGTCAACTGTGCCATCAAGATTGACATCGCACGTTGGATCGTCCGTTCCCATCACGCCCAGCAGTCTTCCAAGATCGGCGCTGTCCACAATTCCACTATTGTCAAAGTCCCCCAAACGACCAAAGCCCGCGGGATCAACCTGCCAGCCCGCTGAAACTTGCACTGCGCCACCGGCGCTATCCACACGCGCCAGTTCCACAACATATTCACCCGGCACAACATTGTTCATGTGAATGATTTCAACATTGTCCACGGTGGATTGACTCCAAACATTGCCTGATCCAACAAAGGCGCTACCCGCGTCGCCTTGCAATGAAATCAATGTGGTTGCGTCCACAAGTCCGCGGTACACCTTCAGATCCATATTGGCCAACGTGTAACTTAACGATGTGGTCACCACGCGCGGCCAACTCACCACAAAATCAAGCGATGGCGTGGTTTGATTCACGTGAAATCTCCAATACAAATTCTGCGACGCGCTCATGGTGAAACTTCCAAATCCGTTCGCGCCGCAACGCGTGGCCGCGGTGGCAGAACTGGCTCCGTTGTTTCGCTCCAAGGAAATAATTTTGTGCGCGTTGTCAATGTTCAACGCGCCCGAGCCGCGCACCGGATCAAGCGGCTTGGCCGTGATGCCGCGTTGCGCGCCGCTTTGCGGAGCTTGATTGCTCCAACTTGCGTCACGTGTCGCGCCCGCAAGCAACGCCGTCTTCACCAACTGCGCCCGCGCCATGGCGGAAAGACTGGCGGTCAGCGAACCGCTTAATTGAGCCTGTTGAAACAACACCGCCGCCGCAGATCCCACAACCGGAGTGCTGTAACTTGTTGCCTGTCCAGATGCGATGATGTCTGGCTTCATTCTTCCAGGCGTGTCGCTTGCCGCGGCGGTAAGCCCTGCGG
>CALFOZ010000057.1 GCA_937919205.1 uncultured Planctomycetia bacterium | reverse complement strand
AGTGCTGTGGAAAAAGTCGCCGGCGGTTTAAGCGCTGGTCGAGTTCAAAGCGTGGCCACGCGAATTGTTGTGGAACGCGACCGTGAAATTCGCGCGCATGTTCCAGATGAGAAGTGGAGCGTGTGCGTGCGCTTAACCGACGCGATCGCCAAGGCCGCGGGCATGGGTGAATCATGGAACGCGTTCATGTCCAAATTGGACGAGCGCGGCAAGGGCGCGACTCAAAAAGACCAAGCCTCGTGGCTGGATTCCAATGGTGGATTTGAAACCGATCTGATTGAGATCAAGGGCAAGAAATTTGACTTGTCATGCACCAAAGATGCGCCGCGCGACTTGTCCAAAGGTGCGGTGGACGCGGCAACCGCCGTTGGTTTGCAGAATGTTTCCGCCGATCGAAGCGCAAATCCCGCGGGCAAGGGTCCAGCGGCTTTCAATGTGAAAGTCACTGGAACGCTTGATCCAAAGGCGCGTTACAAAGTGACAAGCGTTGAGGGCAAGCGCGAGGGTTCGAAGCCATATCCACCGTTTAAAACCAGCACTCTTCAGCGCGCGGGCGGCTCGCTTGGCTTGACCGCCGATCGCACCATGCGCTTGGCGCAACAGTTGTACGAGGCGGGTTGGATTACCTACATGCGCACCGACAGTCTCAATCTTGCGCCCGAATCCATCGAGGCGGCGCGCAGTTACTTGCGCACAAATTTCGGCGCGCAATATGTTCCGGCCAGTCCGCGCTACTACGAAAATAAAACCGAGGGCGCGCAAGAAGCGCACGAAGCCATTCGTCCAACAGATCCTTCGCGCGATCCGTCGGCGGCCATGCGCGATTTGCCCGAGGACCAGGCCAAGGTCTACGGTTTGATTTGGCGTTGCTTCATGGCATGTCAAACCGCCGACGCGGAATTTGAGCGCACCACTATTTTATTTCAACGATCGGATCAAGACACTGGCGCGGTGTTGCGAGCCAGCGGCCGGGTGTTGGTGTTCGATGGTTTCTTGCGCGTCAATCCGCGTAGCGCCGAGGACGCTCAACTTCCAAAGCTTCAAAGTGGCGACACCCTCGCTCCATTTTCCATCGATGCCAAGCAATCTTTTAGTTCACCGCCTTCGCGCTACACCGAAAGCAGTTTGATTAAATTTATGGAAGAGGAAGGCATTGGCCGGCCCAGCACATACGCCAGCATTGTGCGAACCATTGTCGATCGCAACTATGTGGAACGCCGCGGAACCAGCCTGGAAAGCACCTCTTTGGGCGAGAAAGTCACGGACTTCCTTGTGGCTTGGTTCAACGACATCATTGAAGTTGGCTACACGCGCGAAATGGAAAAAGAGTTGGACGATGTGGCCCAGCGCAAAATGGAATGGCACGAAATGTTGCGCGACTTCTGGAAAAAATTGGAGGCGGATTTAGAACAGGCCATCAAAGCCGACCATGTCAAAGCAAAAATAGATCCTGCGCCGTATGTCTGCCCCAAGTGCGGTAGTCAAACTGGATATCGCTTTGGCAAGAACGGACAATTTCTTTCCTGCGCCTCGTATCCCGATTGCGTCTACGCCGCGCCGGTTGACCGCGAGGGTCGCCCACTGCTTCCAGAGCGCGTAAATATTTGTAGCCCCGAAAATAATCAACCCATGGTCATGCGCACCGGTAGATTTGGTCGCTTCATCACCAGCGACTTGCCGCCCAAGCCGCCCAAGGCCAAGAAGAAAAAGAAAACCAAGAAGCAACTCGCTCAGGAAGTGGCCAGCGGCGTGGTGGCGTTGGCGGAGCCCGTTGAGAAAAAACAATTCATCATCAATGTGGACTTGAAGGGCAAGATCAAATTGCCTTCAGTGCCCCCACTGCTTACGGATTTGAATTGCCCGAAGTGCCTCACGCGCAAACTAAATTTGCGTCTTGGAAAGCGCGGCCCATGGCTGGGTTGTAGCGGTTTTCCAAAGTGCCGCGGCCGCGAGGCCATGGGCAAACTGGATGAAACCATGCAGAAAACATTGGAAGTTGCGCTGGCAAATCACGAAGCCGCCAATCCGCGTGCCGCCATCTTCACCATGGACGATGTGCCCGTGAAAGATGGCGACAATGTGGTGGAATTTATTTTGCCAGGCGGCGTTCAATTGCTGGCCATCCATCCAGATTCACAAGTGACCGCGCCCATCGCCAAGGCAGGTTGATTAATTTTTTGCGTCAAGCGCTTTTTGACTTGGCATGAAAATAAATAGTACGAGAAAAACCAACGCGCCTATCGCCGCTTCGGTCCACCATAATGCAGGCCAACTCAAACCAGTAACGGGAATAACTATTCCGAAATCTTTTAATAGGGATTGCCATCCAGCAGCAATCCCCGTTGCAGATGCCATGCTGACGTGATCAAGAAACCCGTTATAGATCCCGGCCAGAATTGGTCCGACTCCAAGAATCGCAATACCAAAGGCTGTCTGCACACTATGTCGAGCATCGCTGGGCGCTTCGCGATCGATAAACAGAAAAGCGCACGCAAAGAAAAATGCATAACAAAAACCGTGAAGAGCAATTCCTGCATAAGCAAGAACTGGAGAAGTCGCACTTGCAAAACAAGCGAATCGTAAGAAATAAGCGAATGCGCCAATCGTAAGCACACGCTTATATCCCAGTTTTGCAATGAACCACCCAAGAATTGCCAGTGTTCCGATCTCTACCATTTGCCCAACCGTCATGGCCGCAGGCGCGTTTGCTTTGGTGAACCCAACAGTTTCCAACCAAGACGCGGTTCTAATAAAATAGATATTGTGAATCATTGAGATGACGACTGCCGCCAATGTCAAGATAAGAACTGAACGTTTTTTTAATAATGCAAATGCCTCTAGAAATGCAAATGGGTGTGGGGAATTGCCCTTTGGCGGAGTCTTTGGGAGCATCGTGAAAGCAAAAAAACCATATAGAAGACTGAGTACAGCAGACACACGCAAAGCATCAGGAACAAGTGCTGTTGCGTTTAACTTTTCTGTTCCTTGTACGAACCATGGAATCATGGTGAAGTGAAGATGGTCCTGAAGCCATACAAGAGGAAAAATTGCGCTGGCCGCAATCCAGCCGATTGTTCCCCAAACACGAGCCCGAGGAAAGTCATTTGTGGAATTATTCAAATTGGACATCGCGATGGAGTTCGACAGCGAAAGTGTTGGCATGTAAAGCACGCTATAAATAATTGAAAATGTTAGGAATGATTCGTAGGTCTTAGCCGATGCAAGAAACCAGTTGGCTGCTGCACCAAGACAAACCAAAATGCCAAGTGCTTTTTCTGCGTTCATAAATCGGTCAGCAATTTGCCCAGCAATAAACGGAGCCAAAATTGCTCCGCAGGCACCTGCAGTTCCAAGAATCATTCCAATCTGCCCGCCAGTAAATCCAAGACCTCCAGTAACCACTGATGAACTCAAGTATCCACCAAGAACTGGCAACCATACGCCCCAAATCGCGTACTGAAGAAACATCATGATGCTCAGACGGGTTTTGACGAACGATATCGGTGCGGCGGTTGCGTTCATGTTCGCCAAGATAACCAACACAAGACATTCGTGCGTCCACCATCGATCAAATGCACAATCTCATGGCGTCAACAATGTCGCGCCGCAAAATTGCATGCGCGCATGACGCAACTTGGCTGAAATTTTTGCGCCTCTGTACGCATCGATTTACGCGACTTCCTCGCTACACTGAAGAAATGCAAGAACGCCGCAAGACCCGTCAAGTGATCGTTGGAGATGACCGCGTTGGCTATGTGAAGATCGGTGGCGACGCGCCCGTGTCCGTGCAGACCATGAACGCCGGCTTCACCTACGACATTGACGCGTGCGTTGCCGAGATCAACCGTTACGCCGACGCTGGCGCCGACATAGTGCGCGTCGCGGTTCCAGAGCGCAAAGACACCGATGCTCTGCGACACATCTTGCCGCAAGTGAAAGTTCCAATTGTCGCCGATGTTCACTTTCATTATCAACGCGCGCTTGAAGCCGTTGAAGCCGGCGTGCACAAGATTCGCTTGAACCCAGGCAACATCAGCGATCGCGATCAAGTTCTGAAAGTGATCGACGCTTGCAAAGAACGCAAAATTCCAATCCGTATTGGCGTGAACGAAGGCTCCATTATTGAACGCCGCGACAAGCAACGGCGCGCCGAGGAATTGGGAATGTATTTTGAAGGCCATAAATCAGGCCATTTGCTCGCGCTCATGATCGCGAAGCTGGAGGAGTATCTGGAAATTTTCGCCGAGCGCGATTTTCACGACATCGTGATCAGCGCCAAGAGCATGGACGCCACGCTGTGCATTGACGCGTACACGGAAATTTCAAAGCGCTTCGACCACCCACTGCATCTTGGCGTGACGCATGCGGGTCCAAAATCAACCGGAACAATTCGCTCCACCATCGCGCTGGGCACGTTGCTTGCCAACGGCATTGGCGACACCATTCGTCTTTCATACGCCAGCGACCACATTGATGAGGTGAAAGACGGTTTGGAAATTCTGTATTGCCTTGGTTGCCGCGAGCGCAAGGGCGTTGAACTGATCGCGTGTCCAACATGCGGACGCATTCAAGTTGATCTGTTCACGCTGGTCAAAGAAGTTGAAGCCAAGTTGGCCAAGGAAGTTTCACTGCCAATCAAAGTGGCCGTGATGGGCTGTATTGTGAATGGTCCAGGCGAGGCAGAAGGCGCCGATGTCGCGGTATTCGCGGGCGATCGCCGCGGAATCATCTATGTGCAAGGGCAAAAAGTGGCCAATGTTCCAGAGGAGGAAATTCTGGATCGCTTGCTTCTTGAGTGCACCACTTTCCAAGCCAAGGTTCGCCGCGGCGAGGCGAAGTTGGGCGAAAAAAGCGTGGAGATTATTCCGCCAGATCCGATTGGAGAGCTTGGCTCTGGCGTGGACAAAATCCGCAAAGGCCTGGTTGAAAAAATCACTATCGGTGGCCGTTGATGAAACCAACCGCGGCGCGCGGTTTCACACTTGTCGAAATGTTGGTTGTGATTTCCATCATCACCATCTTGATGGCGCTACTGATTGGCGGAATTACCTCCGCGCTGAAATCATCTAAAAATTCCAAGCAACTCAGCGACCTTCGCCAAATGTTCACGGGATGGACGCTGTACGCAAACCAATACACCGATCAATGCTTGCCAGGATTTCTTTCGGTTGAAACGCAGAAAAATTGGAAGGTTGCCTATCGCATGAATGGCAAGTTAGAGGGGCAAACCAGCGACAAACTGAACGCCGCGGTGGCGCAAACCTATCCGTGGCGCCTGGCTCCATATCTGAACTATTCATGGGATTTAATGCTGGGATATCGCGAGGACGCCGCCTCTATTGAACCCGCCACCTTGTACACAATTCAACCACTGGCGCTGGCGAGCGAACCCTTGAGCGCTGCGCTTCGCCAAATCGCTCCAAGTTCTCTGTCTGGTTCCACCGCCGCGTTGCAACCACGATTTGGATACAACGCTTTTTATCTTGGTGGCTGGTGGGAACTTTCAAAAAATCCCAAGACGCTTGGAGTTCCCCGTCCATACTTTTGCGACGCGACGCGCACCGCAACCGATCGCTCCGCCAACGCGATGTCTCGCACAATTGGCGGCATCGTGTTTCCCGATCGCATGACCGTCTTTTGTCCATCCGCATATCTCAGCGCAAACGCGTCCGCGCCAAGCTCAGGCATGCCCGGCGCAGACCTGCAAGGCGGCTCTGAAAAACATATCGCGGCAACTCAATCTGGTCGACCCACACTTCAGGAATCCGCGGGCGCCTACAGCCAGCCAGATCCAACGGCCTCCGGCGCGGCGTGGGTCTGTCCGCCTTGGCTTGCAAGCGAGCGAATTTGGAACTGCGCCGACGCATCAAGCTTTTCCCTTTACACCGACCAAGCCATTCCGTTGATGCGCTATTCCAAGCAAATTCCCGCCGCAAAAGCTGATGGAAGCACACGTCTTCAGACTGGCGGCGATTTGGACGACATGCGCGAATGGCTCAATCTCAGCGACCTCACCACCGCACAACGGCATGACAGCGCCCACACTGGCACGTTGCGCGCTCCGTAAACATCCTCAAGT
>CALFOZ010000056.1 GCA_937919205.1 uncultured Planctomycetia bacterium | reverse complement strand
GATCAAGTATTTTGAGTACACCCATAAGATTCATGACAACTTGGTGTGGGGAACTACGTTCTATGTTCCGCCGCATGATGCTGTTGGCGAGTTGGAAGCCAAGGAGTTGTCCGTCGCTCCAACAACCAGCATCACTTTGAATCCAGTCAATCCCGCTGTGTTCGCCGTGCCCACCCTCGCGCCAATTCCCGCGGTGGATGCCAGCGCCATCAAGCAAGCCTCGCGCGCTCCAGTTGGTTTGGCCACCCCAACGCAAATGGCCAAGGCAGAGGGCTTGCCAGCCGGTGAGCACGATCCATCGTTCGCGCATCCAGCCACGCATTTGGTCGACAAGAAAATGCCGGCCAATTCACATCTGTTCTTCGCCATTTACTACGCCATGACTGGCTTGCACGGCGTGCACGTGTTGGCGGGCATGGTTGTGATTGCGTGGCTTCTCAAGCGCGCAATTGCCGGTCATTTCTCTAGCGACTACTTCACTCCTGTCGATGTGGGCGGTTTGTATTGGCACATTGTCGATTTGATTTGGATCTTCCTCTTTCCGCTGTTCTATCTCATTCACTAAAGGCCAACCATGTCACATACCGCAACAACCTCGCATGAGACTGGTGGAACAACTCCAGGCGCGCACCCCATTGTTGGCCACTTGGTTCCAACATGGTTGCTTGTCTTTGTTGGAACCTCGTTGCTCATGTTGACTGTGATCACGGTCGCGGTGCGCTACATAGACATTGGCGAGTTCAACATTGTTGTGGCTCTTGGCGTGGCGTTGGTCAAAGCAACATTGGTGTGTTTGTTCTTCATGCATTTGCGCTGGGACCGCTCATTCAACACGTTGGTATTTGTGGTCAGCGTGGTTCTGGTTTTATTAATGATGGCATTTTTAATCATGGACACAAATCAGTACCGTGATTTGCAATTTGACGGCAACGCGCCCAACGCGGAGGCCACATTGCAAGCCAACGCGCCGGGAGCGCCGGTTGCGCGCTTCAAGCCCTACAGTCCGTGATGCGATTTCGGCCAAGGTTCAACAGCCATGGCTATTAAAACTCAAACATTCATCGACCCGTTTGAGGGAACGCCACAGCGCTTTGCCGCAACTGTTCTAGGCATGTGGGTTTTTCTGGTGGTGGTTGCCATGCTGTTTTTGGGCGCAATCATGGGGTATTTAGTGGTGCGGGTGAATCCCAACTTGGAGGCGCCATTTATTCCAGAGGGCGCGACCGGCTTGCCTGTGTCGCTTGTGTTTTCAACCATCGCGCTCATGGCGTCTAGTTATTCCATGCATCAAGCCACGCTCCATGTGCGGCAAGGGCGCTCGCAAGAGGCGCATTGGTCAATGACCATCACCATGTTGTTGGCCTGCGTATTTCTTGCACTGCAAGTCGTTGCGTGGGTCACGCTGTGGCGGCAGAATGTTCTCTTTGGCGATTCACTGTACGCGTGGAGTTTTTATGTGCTCACGGGGTTGCATGCCTTGCATGTGTTGGCGGGATTTGTTCCGTTGATTCGCGTGTGGCGCAAGACCGCGCGCGGCGGCTATTCCAAGCAGCACCCCGAGGGCATTGTCTATTGCGAAATGTATTGGCACCTTCTTGGCGCAATTTGGTTGGCGCTTTATTTCACGCTGTGGCTTGGCATGAGAACTTGATCTGGCGCGGCGGGAGTGTGGAAGGCTTGCCATACAAACCAAAGACAAGGCGTCACTTCAATTGGCGTCGCATCGCTTGATCCCACCAACACGGACGCGGGATCTTTCTGCGACACCACAACAATGGGCACGCCGCCCACCACAAAATTCCACGGCGCGTCGGCACCACGGTCGGCGGCTTCGCGCAGTGTGATCACGCGGGTTTCGCCGCCGGCGGTTATGGCAATCACGGGCATTTTGTCAGGCATTGCGCTTGGCATATTGTCCAAAGATGGGTTGATCAATGTGTTTGTGGTCGCCTTGCGCCCAATTGGAAATTCAACCTTCGAGTTGAGCAAGTAGCGACTGTATGAAATTTTTTTCATGCGCTTCTCATCCTGCGCGTCGGGCAGAATTACTTCGGTGGTTGGATGCGTGGCCAGCCAATGCTTCCATGTGCACACATTCACATTGGGAATTTGCGCAAGCGTTGTACCGCCCGCTGGACCCGCAATAGCCATGGCCGCCATTTGACTCCACAGGCTTGAAGCGGACGGGACCGAAACTGGCGGCGACTGATCCGCATTCACGCTGACTTGTATCGCTGGCTTTGCGTCTTGGGAATTCAGGCTTGTTTGCGCCACAACGTCTGGTTGCTTGTCATACATCACCAAGTTCGAGTCAAGCAACAATCCGCTCACGCCAAATTGCAGCGGCTTACCATTCACGCGTCGATCAAACACAATCGCGCTGTCGCACAATGGACTAAAGGTCACGGCAATAGGCACGCCCGCAAGTTCATCATTCACAACTTCGTGCACATTCATGACATTCAATGGATAGGCGCGCGACGTGCCATTGATTTCCACGCCAATCACGCGGTCCGCCGTCACCACATATTTGGAGCGCAACTTGGCGTTGTACGCCAGCATTTCATGGCCAGGTAGAACTTTGGGTTGATCAAGTGATTGAAAGAAATCCCGCGGATTTCCGCTGGCCACAAACGCGCCGCCATTGGTTCTTAGATTGGACAAATCAAATCCATAGGTGTCAACGGATTGACCGTCGCCTTTGGGGCGGTGGCCCATCAAGATGCCGGCGAAGGCCCATGCAAGAATCAGCAGAACCAACACGCCCGCCAAGGCGATCACCCATCCGCCAGAGCGAAATGTGAGTGAGGGACGAATGTCGGGGGAGTTCTCAGTCATGGTTTGATTTGCGTTTCGGGCTCCGCACTTGCGGGCAGATCAATAATCACATCCCTGCCGCCGCGCACCGCCGCGTCCACCGCGATCGAGCCACGGTCCACCACCATGGTTCCAAGCACAACGGGTAAATACAGCAGCGAAGCGAAAAACATTTTGCGCGCCGACGCATTGTCCACGCGTCGTAGAAACACCAACGCGAAATAGGCAAACGCAAGCCCCGCGATTCCAGAAACGACCGCGCTTGTTATGCCAGCAAGGCCCAGCAGTGTCGCCATCAATCCAAGCGGCACCAATGTCAGCGCGCTCAGCAAGCTTGTTTGCGCCGCCAAATGTTCCGAGCCTGGAATCGCTGAAAGCATTTGAAATCCGCCGCGTTGATAATCCGCGCGATGCAACCATGCAAGCGCGAAGAAGTGCGGCAACTGCCAGACAAATAAAATTGCTCCCACAATCCAGGCGCCGCGTTGAATATCGCCAGTGGCCGCGACCCATCCAATCATGGGGGGAATGCCCCCAACAACGGCGCCCACAAGCGTGTTGAGCGAGGTCATCCATTTCATGGGCGTGTACACCGCCACATATAAAAAAATTGTGAGTCCTGCCAGCGCGCTTGAAATTAAATTCACTTGCGTGGCCAGCACAAAGCACCCGAGATATCCCAAGCCAACGCCCACAATCACCGCCCCAACCAGCGGCACGCGTCCCGCGGGAATTGGCCGCCGTGAAGTTCGGTGCATCAGCGCGTCGCGGCGCACTTCAATGCATTGATTCAGAGCGGCCGCGCTGGCGGCCGCCAGAAAAGTTCCCAGCAATGTCCAATTGAAACGGGTCCAGTTGATCGCGTTTGGTTCCGCAATCACAAAACCAGCGGCGGTGGTGGCCAGCACCAACAAACTAAGACGCGCTTTGATCAGCGTGCTCCAATCGGACGCAAAATTTCCTAGCGGCGCAATGGCCACGGGCGCGTTGTCCAATTCCGATTTGACATTGAATGAATTCATGGCGTGATCTCGACCATCTTGGATAGGGTGTCTACTATAGATGCCTTCATGAACTCGTTCATACTCGCATCCACATCATCAAATCCCGCCGCGCTTGCCATTGCGGTGGGAATTGGAATCGCAGGACTTCTAGTGTTGGCGCTGATTATTCGCGCGTTGCGCTCGCAAACACTGGCGCTTGGCTTTGCAACCACCGCGGCGCAATGGGCGTTGGCGTACGTAGCCATGATTGGCCCGGGACAAATCATTGGCGACGCGCTCTTTGCGCTCACATTGGCGTGCCCCGTTGTCGCGGGATTTATCGCGGCGCGCGCAATGCGCGATCAGGCATCGGCGTTGGGCGTGGGATGCGTCTCTGGATTTGTGAACTTGTTGGTGGTGGGCGCGTTGGTGGGCGGCGGCGGCAGTGACACCGCAATGATTGTTCAAGGCGCCATATGGAGCGTGGGAATGCTTGTGGTCAGCGGTGTCTTAGCGATGTTGGGAGCGTGGCTTTCCCCACGAATTTTTACACACGGTGGCGCCGCAAAAATATTGCCATGGTCTTGGCCCGCGCCCGCGGCTTTGTTCGCCATGGTTTCTGCGGCGACAATTTTCTTGTTGCTCATCACTGGCGGACTTGTCACGGGTTTGGAAGCTGGCCTCGCTGTTCCTGATTGGCCCAATTCATTTGGTCACAACATGCTGTTGTATCCAGTAAGCGAAATGAAAGGCGGCGTGTATTACGAGCATGCGCATCGCTTATTTGGAATGTTGGTTGGCGTGACCACATTCACCATGGTGCTGGTTGTGTTTCGCGAGGAGCGCCGCACATGGGTGCGCGCGTTGGCATGCTTCGCGCTGTTCATGGTGTGCGTGCAAGGCTTGATGGGCGGGTTGCGCGTCACCGGCACGCTCACGCTCAGTCAAGAAGCCGCGCAACTTTCACCCAGCACGCTGATCGCAATTGCCCACGGAATCTTTGGACAAATTGTGTTCGCAACTATGGCGTTGCTTGCCGCGTTGTTAACAATAAAATGGAAATCCACCACCGCGCTTCTTAATTTTTCCGGCGCAGTTAGCGTGCGCACACTCACCATGCTCGCGCCGTTTGTATTGCTCGTGCAACTTTTTCTTGGCGCCAGCTATCGACATTTGCAAGTGCCGCCGCATGATGGACAACCGGCATATCACCCAATCTGGGCCATGCATGGACACATTGGATTTTCAATCATCGCCGCGTTGGCGGTATTGCTGGCCGCCAGCCGCATGTCGGCGGCCGCGCGTGAAACACCGGCGCTGAAATTGCTTGGCACGTGCGCCACTTTCATGATCACCATTTTAATCACGCAAGTTCTGCTTGGCCTGCTGGCCTATGTCGCGGTGCTTGTGCGCAAGGACGCCGCCATTCCGCTTTGGGAACTCATGTTCACTTCTGCGCATCAAGTAACAGGTGCTCTGTTGTTCGCCTCCACCATTATGGGCGCGGCTTGGTCGCGGCGACTTGTGGCGGTAAACGCGCCCATGGATCACAAACTTCATCGTGGATCTATCGCCTAAATCCACGCGCAACGGCGTGAGTTTCTGGCGCGCGCCTATTGCGAAACACGCACAGGCTTCATGGCCTCTTCAAGCGCCAACACCGCGAACACGGTGGCAAGATCTGGCGAGTCCTCCATCCAACGCGCCTCTGGATTTTGCCAAGAGCCATCGGGGCGTTGGCGCACAATAATGGAGTCAATCAACTCTTCGCGCCAATTATGTTTTGTGCCCGCGGTGTCGGTCAACTCGTCGTTGCCGCAAGCCAACATGGCTCGCGCGGCCGCATGAATGTAGTAGTAGTAGC
>CALFOZ010000055.1 GCA_937919205.1 uncultured Planctomycetia bacterium | reverse complement strand
CCACGTGATGGAGCGCGAATGTTTTGAGAACCCCGACATCGCGCGCTTGATGGGCGAGAAGTTTGTGTGCGTGAAGGTGGACCGCGAGCAGAGGCCCGACCTTGACGCGCTGTGGATGGCCGCGTGTCAAGTATTCACGGCCGTGACCGAAGGTCGCTCAAGCGGTGGCTGGCCACTGCATGTATTTCTGGAGCCAACAACATTGCGGCCATTTTTTGCCGGGACATATTTTCCACCCACGCCCGCGCATGGAAGAATTAGTTTTCCGCAATTGCTTTCGCGCATGTCGGATGCATGGCTACGCAATCGCGCGCAAGTAGAGGCGCAAGCCAACGAACTCACGCGCTTGGTTGAGCAAGAGTTGCAACTGGCGGCGTCGCGCAAGCAACTTGATCAGGAGTTGGAGATCAACACCGTGCGCGCGTTGCTGACATTTCATGACTCGGTCAATGGCGGATTTGGTGGCGCGCCCAAATTTCCACAGCCTTCGTTGCCGCTATTTTTGCAGGCCGTGGCGCCGCACATGGCGCAATCCGCGCTGGTTCGCACGCTTGATGGCATGGCGCTTGGCGGCGTGCGCGACCAACTTGATGGCGGCTTTCATCGCTATGCGGTGGATGAGACATGGACCGTGCCGCACTTTGAGAAGATGTTGTACGACCAAGGGCAACTACTTTTGTTGTACGCGCGGCAAGCCACAATTGATGGCGACGAATTTTTCATGGCGGTCACGCGCGAGCTTGCGGAATTTTTGCTCAATGTGATGCGCTTACCCAGTGGTGGATTCATGGCGGCCATTGACGCCGAGGTGGATGGGCGCGAGGGGTTGAATTATATTTGGTCCAAGCATGAGGTTGCGCGCGCGCTACAGCGTGCTGGCCTTGAAAAAGATATGCCCTTGGCCGTTGACGCGTTTGGCCTGGATGCTTCGCCCAACTTTCGCGATCCGCACCACCCTGAAGATGAGCCAAAGTTTGTGTTGCGATTGCGGGCGCGGCCGCGCGAGCTTGCGGCGAAAATGAATATTGATTTCACGCACTGGTCAACGCGCTACAGCGCAATGTGCCACGCGTTGTTGACCGAGCGCGCGTTGCGAAAATCTCCGCGCATGGACACCACGCTTATCGCGGGGTGGAACGGTTTGGCCATCGAGGGTCTTGCCGAGGCTGGTCGATTGTGCAATGAGCCGCGCTGGATTGAAGCCGCGGCGCGCGCGGCCGACGATGTGTTGAATCAGTTGAACGCGCAGACAGCCAACGGCACGCACGTGAAATCCGCCCCGCAGAAAATTTCCCAGGCCGCGTTTCAAAGCGACACGTTGAATCGCTCCGCCAAAGATGGCGTGGTCAGTGGTCCAGGATTTCTAGAGGATTACGCATGTTTTACCGCGGGTTTGCTGGCATTGGCGCAAGCCACACATGACCCGCGCTGGTTGGCGCGCGCCACGGTGATTGCGCAAAGCGCGTGCGAGAAATTTTGGCGCCAAGATTCGGGTTGGGTAGAGGCGCTCGCCAATAACAGCGGCCGCATTCTGCCCATCGCTGGCATTGATGATGGCGCGGTTCCTTCGGGCGCGGGAGTGATCACGCAGTGCTTGGTCACGCTGGCGCAGTTGACAAAAAATATGATGTGGGCGGAGCGCGCCTTTGACGGACTGGACCGCGCCAGTGGCGCCATTGCGCAGAAGCCAACTTCCGCCGCGCGTTCATTTATGGCGGCGCGTGAGTTGCGCACGTTGTTGCCTGAACGAGTGCCAGGTGGCGCATTGCCGTCGCCTGTTGACATGCAACTTGTCGCCATGAATCATTCCTTTGATGAATTTGAATTGCGCCTTGACATTGAAGCGGGCCACCATGTGGCGGCGCACGACAATGTCGCTACTTCCGTAGGCAATGCCGCAGTCAAGGCAAGTGACTCAGCAAATACAAACTTCCATGCATCTGCAATCACCACGCCGGCGGCCAACGAATTTGCCGCGCTCATTGGCATGGATATTTCCGCGCGCGACAGCGGCGTACAGTTGAAATGTATTTTTCCCACAGCCACGCGCCGCGCTGATGGTTCCCAGTGCTATGAAGGACGCGCGGTGATTCAAGTGAGCGTGATCGCGCCACGGCCCACGCCACGGCCACTTCGTTTAAGCGTGCGCCTGCAGATTTGTAGCGATATTTCTTGTTTGGCTCCCGAGCATCGACACATTGAAGGATGATTTAAATTGATTTGCGAAGATCAAAAGTGTGTCAGTCGCAAACAAAATTCTGAAACTTTCTATGCTCATCAACCATGAAACGAATCGCGCTTATTTCCACCGGCGGCACCATTGAAAAAACCTATCAGGAACTTGGCGGCACGCTGAAGAATCACGTCAGCGTGCTTGATGTCATGTTGACGCAACTTGAATTGCGCGGCGTGGATTCCGTGACGCGCGTGGCGCTGATGAACAAGGACAGTTTGGAAATGAGCGACGCCGACCACAACTTGATCGCCGACGAAGTGGTGAAGCAATGCCAAAGCCACGATGGCGTGATTGTGGTTCATGGCACCGATCGCCTGGCCAAAAGTGGCGAGCGCACATTGGAGCGGTTGCTTGCTAGTGGCGCGCCAATGAAGCCCGTTATTTTTACTGGTGCCATGCGTCCGTGGGAACTTCGCAAGACCGACGCCACGCAAAATCTCACAGAGGCATTGCTGGCCGTGCAAATTGTTTCGCCTGGCGTGTATGTGGTCATGCACAATCATGTGTTGCAATTTCCTGGCGTCACCAAAGACCTGGACACTATGACGTTTGTGAAAAAAAACTGAATTGGTCTTGTTCAAACGCGCGCGCTGTTTCAAGCCGCTTCCGCGATTGAGCGGCATAGGTTCGACACAATGTGAATTGACGCATGTCGCACGCATCAAGATATTTCTTTACACTTGTGCCACCTATGAGCACACCCTATCGAACCGCGCCCATTGAAACCAAGGGGATTCCCGCGGGAATTCCCTATATCGTGGGGAACGAAGCCGCCGAGCGTTTTTCGTTTTACGGAATGAAAACCATTCTTGTGGTGTTCATGACGCAATATTTATTGTCGGCTCAAGGGCAGCCCAACTATATGACCGACACCCAGGCGCGCGAGTGGATGCATCTGTTTGTTGCAAGCGCCTATTTCTTTCCAGTCATTGGCGCAATCATTGCCGATGCGTTCCTGGGGAAGTACGTCACTATTCTCGCGCTCTCCATGGTGTATTGCGCGGGGCATTTATGCTTGGCACTGATCGATTTGCCTTCGGCCGCGCTTAGTGCAACCTTGGATCCCAAAGGTTGGATGGTGGCTGGACTTGTATTGATCGCGATTGGTTCTGGTGGGATCAAGCCGTGCGTCAGCGCGCATGTGGGCGATCAATTTGGACACGCCAACAAACATCTCATAGAAAAAATATTCGGCTGGTTTTATTTCGCCATCAACTTTGGATCATTCTTCTCCACGTTGCTCACGCCGTGGTTGCTTAAAAATTACGGAGCGGGTTGGGCCTTTGGCGTGCCTGGAATTTTAATGGCGCTGGCCACCTTTGTGTTCTGGATGGGACGCAATAAATTCACCCACATTCAGCCGCGCGGCTTGCGATATTTCGGTGAGACCTTTGGCATGTCGGGTTTGAAATCTATTTTTAAATTGGTGCCGCTGTATTTATTTGTGGCCATGTTCTGGTCTCTGTATGACCAAGGCGGTTCCGCTTGGGTTGAGCAAGCCCAGCAAATGAATTTGCATTTTATGGGCATCGTTTGGCTTGAAAGCCAAGTGCAGGCCATCAATCCACTGCTCATTCTAATTTACATTCCGCTGTTTGCGTATGTGATTTACCCGCTTGCGTCAAAGGTGATCAAGCTCACGCCTCTGCGAAAAATACTGATTGGGTTCGCGCTCACGGTGGTTTCATTCTCCATCGCTGGGTATGCCCAAGGCTTGATTGAAAAAGAAGAAGCGCATTTTGACGAGACCATTCTGCCAATGATGTTGCGTGGTGATGTTGATGTTGTCGCCACATGCAAGGCCATGCGCGCCGAGGAGCATAATTCTTGCGCGGAGCAATTGGAGAGCGCGGTTGCCCTGCCCGCGGACAAAAGTGGCGAGAATTCAAAGTATGCCGCCATGGCCAAGCCCATCATTCGCGCGGGTGTTGCGGTTATGAAAGACGGCACAACCCAACGCGCCAATTGGCCAACGGTGGGCTGGCAACTTCTGGCGTGGGTGGTCATCACGGCGGCTGAAGTATTGGTGTCCATCACCTGCCTTGAGTTCAGCTACACGCAAGCGCCAAAACAAATGAAGTCGCTGATCATGAGTTTCTATTTATTGTCGGTGTCGCTTGGAAATTTATTCACCGCGGCGGTGAACCGTTTCACCATGGACGCCAGCGGAAATTCAACGCTGATTGGAGCCAATTACTACTGGTTTTTCACCAAAGTCATGATTGGCGCCACGGTGTTGTTCATCTTTGTGGTGGTGCTCTATAAGCCGCGTCAATATTTACAGGACGATCCCGACGCCGCGTCCGCGCATTGATGTGGCGAACAGTTCAGACACGCCACCATTGATCATTGCGAAAGAAATGCATTGACCGAGAATCTGCACCAAGCCAATTCCGCGCAACGTCTGATCTGGCTTCGCCGTCCGCCGCGAATTATTGTGGGCACCGATGCATTTGTTCCCGCATGTGAAACGCATCTCATTGATGACACGTGGCGCGAATTGTGCCAGCGCAATCCCAAGCTCAGCGACGGTCCGGTTTTTCATGTTGTGGGAGTTCATCGTGATGGACACGGCGGCGCCACCATTCATGTTGCGCGCACCACCTATCGCATGAACGCGGTGCGACTTGCGGGAATCAAGAGCGGCTTTGTGGGCCTTGGCACTCGCGCTGTTGCGCACTGCAACGGCAAGTGCCTTGTTGGTTTACGCGCCGCCAATTGCGCCAGCTATCCCAATCAATGGGAGTTCGCGCCCGCGGGCAGTGTTGAGCCGGATGAGGACGCCGCCATTGGCATTGAGCGCGAATTGCTAGAGGAGTGTGGCGTGCAAGCCAAAAGTCGTGCCATTGCGCACGCTTTGTTCTTTGATCCAGTGGTTGCCACGTGGGAAATTGCGCATGAACTTGCCATGGTGCAACCGCCCGACGCACCGCCCAATTGGGAATATCAAAAGCTTGAAATGATTTTTGTTGCCGACATGCCAGAGCCCATGTCCGCATGCACGCGGCAAATGCTAGAGATTGCCCTGAGAATTGTAGGAAATTCAGTTGCGCACGATACGCAGTAAAAACACGCGCGAAGATTCAACACTCATTCTTCCTTGCACTGTGTATGAATGAAATGTGCCGTTCAAGTTCAGCGCGGCGCGGTTTCATCGGCCACCGCCACATGAAAATCCGTCAGCGGCATCGAGTCAACCCATCGCACAACGCCCAACTTGTTTGAAATAAGTTGGCTGGCGGTTCGTCGCAGAACAATTGCCGCTTGCTCATTGAACGTCGCGTCCACGCTACCCAACATTTCACCGGGACTCAGCAAATCCACAAAGTCCTTGGTCTTGGCGATCAAGGAAAGATTACTTCCAGTCATGCGCAGTTCCATGTTGGATTCACCAGGCGTGCCACGCGGCCACGCAAATCCGCCGCCACCGTACATGCCAACCTCGCCATTTGAAAACACAAGTAGACGAATGGACACATTGGTGGTGGTGGGATCAAGCGGTGTGTAGCCAGGTCGTGGCTCCCACAGCAATTGAATGTTGATCACTTGGCCGGTCAAGTCACCGCCCGCGGCAAGTTCCTCGGGCGTGAAGTCGCTTAGAAAAAATGTTGTCTGCGCGGGCTCCACGGTGTAGACGCATTGCTTGGGTTCAAATGGAAGCTTGATTGGATTGGGCGCCAAACCCGCGGTCACCAAACTTGTTCCTGCGGACCACGGCCACTGAAAGCTGTAACAGCCTGGAAGCACGCCCGCAAGGATCACGGTGCTTGCAAGCGCGAACACATTTCTAAAATAATTTCGCAATGTGTTTGCGAATTTTTTTTCTAAATTAGTGCGTGGAGTTTTTTTCACAGTGGTTCTTCCGAAATTGGTGCGGCCACATCTTTGGGCGCAAGTAGCGGGGGGCTGATGGCCAATATGTTAAAGATATTGCGTTGGGTGATCGCTCGCAGTGACACCGGGCTGAGGCGTGGTCCAGCCTCGTTTGCCCAGCGATTTACAGTCAAAATGCTTTGCAACGCGGCGCTTGGTGTGTGAAATGGAAATCCGCTTCCCGGCAAAATTTGCTCCAGCACTCCAAGTGATTGCGCGTCGGCAAGCGCCGGCAACAAGCGCCAAGGGCGCGCCACCAATATGGAAGTTTCCGTGAACAGTTGCGGATGTCGCGTCAACATGGCCAAGCATTCGTCGGTCCACGGCCAACCAAATCCGCCAATGACAATTTTTAATTTTGGAAAGTGCCGCGCCGGTTCATCCCACGCGCTTGGTCGGGCAAAGTCAATTGGCGCGCTTCCAATCGACGCGCCCAATGGAAGCGAGATCACGGGTATGCCATCGGCTTGACAGCGCTCCCACAATTTCATGGCGGTGTCATGCGAGGGATGAATGCCTTGCGCCGCGGGCGCCACGCAAATTCCTTGCAAGTTGTGCGAGCGCGCCTGCGCAAGTTGCTCACTCCAATCAGGCGCCAGCGGATCGATGCCCGCGAAACCAACAAGTCGAAATGGATTGCGCGCCACAGCCGCGGCGATGTCGGCGTGTGGAACGCGTACGCCAAGTGTGTCACAATGGATGCCGCACACAATGGCGCCAGTGAGTGGGCGCACGGCTTCTGCAAGCGTGTCAAAGCTGGTGTCAAGACGGCTCCAACCCGAATGCGCGTCGGCGGCAAAGCGGCCTTCAAGCGCGGGCCGAAGCAATTCGGAGTGATTCCACGCGTAGGTGAGCGAATCAAAAGCCATTGTTGAATTTCATCATACGAGAGGACGCGTGGCCAGCGTGAGGGCGCATGTGCCAAATGTCAGCGAATAATGCTGGATGTGTTCAAAGCCAGAAGCCGCGGCAAATTGGGCAATTCCTTGCGGAGAAAGAAATGTGGCCACACTGCGCGGCAAATATTTGTATGCGCCAGAGCGATCGCGCGCGATCAGCGTGGCGGTGAACGGCATGATGCGCTCGGTGTAAAGGTTGTGAAAAAATCGCACGAACTTTGATTGTGGTTGATCAAATTCCAGAATGGCAAGCACGCCGCCTGGACGAAGCACGCGAAAAAATTCCGCGATGGCTTGGTCGGGGCTGGAAACATTGCGCAATCCAAACGCGATGGTGACCACGTCGAATGACGCGTTGTCGAACGCAAGTTTGGTGGCGTCAGCATTGACATAGCGAATGCGGTCGCTTGAGTTGTTCAGCTTGCGCGACTTGATCTCGGCAATCTCCAACATGGCTGGCGTGTAGTCGCCACCAGTGGTGTTGGCACCAGCTTTATAAAACAATTCCGTCAAGTCGCCGGTGCCGCATGCCACATCAAGAATATTTTTGTCGCGCAGTGAACCTAGGCGCGCGCGCACTTCGCGCACAGTGCGCTTGCGCCATGATTGATCCAAACCAAATGAGTGAATGCGATTGTTCAAGTCGTAACTTGGCGCGATGGCGCTGAACATGCTTTGCACGCGCGTGGCCTTCTCTGGATTAGCGTGCGGGTCGCTGTGCAATTGATCCGGCGTCCATGATGGACCAACATTTGTCATGGCTTTGATCCTACGGGCAGTTGCCGTGTATTTCGTTGCCACGTGCTCACGCTTTAAAACAGCGTTTTTAGGCTTAAATACGGGGCTATGTGTCGCATAACCAATGGCGCAGGTTCCGATATTCATTTTTAAACAAGTGTTGGCGATGGCGTGCGCATGCGTCCGATTTGTTCCTGCCGCACGGAGTTGCGGTGAAGCAACTCGATTCGCTCGACAAGAGGTCTACACGAATCACTTTGGAAGACACCAATCATGAACACAACAAAGAACAACAATGCAACTTCAGAACTCAACGCGGAATTTGCGCCCGACATGATTGTCGATCGGCTTCTTCCAAAATTAATCGAAGGCAATCGTGAGGATGTCCGCGCGATTGTCGCGCGCGCTTTGGCTGGCGGCGTTTCCAGCGAGACCATGGCGGAGTGCGTGGCGTGGCCGATTCATGAGACGCTTCATAAGCTTTCACGCAAGGATCAAATTGAGCAAGTGGCGTTCAACTATGCAACGCGCGCTCTGCGCAATGTGGTTGATCACTTGCAACTGGGGTACCACCGTCAGCAACGTAACGGTCAGCGCGTGATCTTGTTCTGCGGGCCAAATGAGAACGAGGATTTGGGCGGTCAACTTGCCGCGGACTTGCTTGAAGCCGCTGGATTTGAAGTGACTTTTGGCGGCGGCGGAGTGTCGCATGACGAAATTCTTGGAGAGGTTCATCAGCGCCGGCCAGATTTCTTGGTGCTCTTTGCTTCGGCGGCAAGCGACGCGCCAAGCATTCGCGCCATCATTGACGCGGTCAAAGGCGTGAACGCTCTGCCAGGCATGGAAATTGTGGTGGGGGGCGGCGTGTTCAATCGCGCCGATGGTTTGGCCGAGGAAATTGGCGCCAGTCGTGTGGCGAAAAGTCCGGCGCATCTTGTGTCCACACTGCAAGAGCCAAAAAAGGAAATCGCGCGTTCGCCAGTGGCAAGCGCTGACAAGCAAAGATCAATGCGCGCGGTTGCGTAAGGTGCTCGACTAACATTGCAAGCGTGACGCCTGCACAACAAACAGAATTTCCGCCGCTTGCCGAAGCTTTGTTAAAAGCCTCGCGCCACAAATGCGCGGCGGTGTTGACCAAGACGTTGAAAGCAATTCCACGTGGCGCAACCATTTGCGTGGCCGCTAGTGGCGGGGCGGATTCAACGGCGTTGGCGTTGTTGACCAAGGCGGTGTTGCGCCGTGGACAGTGGAACATGTGTCTTGCCACCGTGAATCACAATTTGCGCGATGAGGCACAGGGCGAAGCAGAGTTCGCGCAACGATTAGCCGCGTGGATGGATGTTGGGTGCAGTATTTCGCAGGTGCATCCAACTGCGGGCGCTGGAGTTGCCGATCGCGCGCGCAAACATCGGTACGAGGCGTTGAGCCAAGCGGCGCTGAAAGCGGGAGCTGTCGCTTTGCTTACGGCGCATCATGCGCAAGATCAACTTGAAACAATGTTGCTTCGCTTAGCCCGCGGCGCTGGACCAAAAGCGATTGGAGGAATGCGCGCGCGGCGAAAATTAAAATCTGGCGTGATTCTGTTGCGGCCACTTCTTGAAGTGTCGCGCGAAGATTTACGCTCGCTGTTGACGCGCGCCAATGTTCCCTGGTGCGAAGACCCCACCAACGCCAATGTGGCCAAGCCGCGTGCCCGCATCCGCGCGCAAATTCTTCCAGTGCTTGAGTCCATTCACAAAGGCGCCGCAGTTCGCGCAAGTCGAGCGGGCAGGCGCCTGCGTGAAAGCGGTCGATTACTGCAGAAAACGGCGCGCCATGTGATGGCTGGAGTTGGTCCATGGCCTCGCGAGCAGTTGCGCGCCCACGGACCAGCGCTTCTTGCAACGGCGCTAAAGCGCTTTAATGTTGAAGCCAACGAGCGTGAATTAGAAGTGGTCGTTGCCGCCATCCGCGATCGAGTGAGCAAACCTCGCGTGTTTCACGTTGGAAAAAATTCACTCAGCGTGAGCGCGCATGATGTTCGGCTGAACGCATGCAAATAAGTTTGCGCGCTTGAAATTCATAAAAATACAATCGCATTGGAAACTGTTCATCGTTTCGCGAGCGAACAGGTTGTTGAATTTTTTGTGTGACCTAACGACTGCTCGTTGAGTGCGTGTTTGTCAACGTCTTAACGAAACTGCAACGTCGCTTCCAAGCTTTCGCGATTCTCTGAGTCAATGCACACGCGTTTCACAATGCCATTTTCTATGGACAGAAGAATGGGCGTACCCACCACATATTCCGGTCCCTTGATGAACGATGTATCAATACAATCGGCGCATGGATTGGGCAACTCAGCCGCTGGATTTGTATCTGGAATAGAAATCAACAATGTGGGCGCTGGCAGTTTCACCATGAAATATTTTTCAAGCACCTCGTGGCAGTGGTCGCAATCTTTTCGATAGAACATGACAATCCATCGGCCTTGCTCCAAATTCGCGGGCAGTGGTTGCTGAATCAACGCCGCCAATGGTTGTGATCGAAACGGTTTGCCAACCCATTGCTCCACTTGCGGCATGTAATAAGGCTGTAGTTGCGCGGGCGGTTTAGGCCATGCGCTTGATGGCGCGCTTGATGATGCGGTTGCGGCAGTTTGCGTGGGCAATTGCTTTGAAATGGGCGCGGCTGTGCTTGTGTTTGCCGTCGTTGTTGGCGCAGGAATTGTTGGTGAAGCTGTGCTTGTGTTTGTTGCACTCGTTGCGGTCGTTGTCGATGGCGCAGGAATTGGTGTCGAGGCAATTGCTGTGGTTGATGGCGGCGCGTTTTCAATAGGTTGCGCCTGCACCATCATCTTTGCGGGCAAACCAAAAGTGATCGCCACCGCAAACGCGCTTACGGCAACCCACGCGCCCGCAAGCGCGCCAGTACTTTTGAATGGTGTTGTTGAAAGCCGTGGCTTGAACAACAACACGCACGCCAACATCGTTGCGTCAATGATCAGCACTACGATAGGTGGCGGGCCTTTGCTTCCAAAGCATCCACAACTTGCGTCGCCAGAAATAACCACGCTTGTAAGAATGCCGACAAAGAGCATCAACACCAACGCGGCCAGGGCGCGGCTGAATTTTGGTAGCAAGATCATGGCGGCCGCCAGCGTAAATTCCATTGAAATTGTGCCGCGTAGCGCGATGTCAAAGAAGCGCGTTAAGTCCGCCTCCGCGCCCATGCCATACAAGTTGGCCATCCATGTGTACATGGCGCGTACTGGCTTGGGTAGAAGCGCGGGCGTGCCGTCAAGCAATTTCACCAACGCGCCGGTGAACAACCACGCTGGAACAATTCCGCGGCACATGATGGTTCCAAACAGCGATCCTGTTCGCACCGCAGAAGCACCGCTTGAAGAATTGCGCGAATCGCCAGTTGCATGATCAGATGATGGATTGGAAGTTGTCATTGTTGCTTTGTAGTTGCAAAAAGTGTAGATACAAGATCTGTCAGACGCGTCACGTGAAAGCCGTCAACGCACAGGAGCGCTGAAGTGTTCGCACGCCTCGCACAAGATATGCATGATCATTTGATGCGCCTCTTGAATGGCGGCGCTGTCAACGCCGTCAATCACAAGCGCGTGGGTGAAGTGCGCCAAGGCTGGACCGCCGTCGCGGCCAAGAAGTCCTAATGTGGAAATGTTTAAGCGCTTGGCCACTTCTAGAACACGCAGAAGGTTGGGGCTTTTGCCACTGGTGGAGAACACAACCAGCAAATCACCGGCGCGTCCAAGCGCCTCGAGTTGGCGTGCGAACACTTGTTCAAAGCCAAAATCATTGGCAATGCAGGTCAGCGCGGTTGGGTCGGCGCACAATGAAATTGCCCGAAGCGCGGCGCGATTTATTTTGTAGCGGCCGGTCAATTCCTCCGCCAAGTGCAGTGCCTCCGCGGCGGAACCGCCATTGCCGCAGGTGAACACCGTTCCGCCAGCCTTAAGCGTGTTGGTCAGCAATTCAATCGCCGTGTTCACGCGCGCTTTCTGCGCGGCCAATGCGTCAATGGCTTTGCGGCTTTCTGACAAACGCAGATCGATCATTGCGGAGTGGTCCATGTGTACGCAATTCTACGGGGACTTTGACATTGCGTGTTCCGAATTGTCGCATCCAATGGCGGCGCGCAGGCGGAGTGCAGGTTTGTAATTGTGCAAGGAAAGATCACACATTTTATAGTGCGGCGCGCGGGCCGAACGCATCGCACTTACTTTGGAAATATCTTGTGATTTGTATGAATGCCAACGCTCATCTTCAAGTGTAAAGTTGACCTATAGTTTGCCGCTTCCATGTCTACATTGAATCAACGAAGTGAAATGCCCGTGTCCGCCGATGAATTGTCGGCGTGGCATTTTCGTGAAGGCGCGCTCACTCGCTTGATACCGCCGTGGGAAAATGCGCGCGTGATCCGCACTTCAGGTCCACTTGCCAACGGCAGTCTGGTGGTGATTGAGTTGCGCAAAGGCCCCGTGAAAATTCATTGGCACGCAATTCATGATCGTGTGGAGCCGGGCAAAGGATTTCGCGACACGCAACAGAAGGGCCCGTTTCACAAATGGGTGCACGAGCATCGCTTTCAACCGCTTGAATCTGGTAAGAGCACGCTAGAAGATTGTGTGAATTATCAAGAGCCATTCCCGCCACTTGGCCGTTGGTTTGGCGCTGGATTTATTCGCGGCGAACTCAACCGGCAATTTCAATTTCGTCATGCGCGCACCTTTAATGATTTGCGCCGAAGCGCGCAACGAAACAACGGCGCGCCTAAATCTGTGGCCATCAGTGGCGCCACTGGAATGGTTGGTCGGCAACTTGCGGGTTTCTTAAGTTGCGCCGGCGACACTGTGCGGCGTATTGTTCGCACAACAAAAGGCGCGCGCGACAGCGATATTTTATGGAATCAAACCAGCGGCGAATTTGATCTTGCAAAGTTGGAAGGTTGCGACGCTGTGGTGCATTTGGCAGGTGAAAATATCGCGGGCGGTCGTTGGACCGATCAGCGCAAGAAACTCATTCTGTCCAGTCGTGTTGATGGAACGCGTCAGTTGTGCCAAGCGCTTGCGCGTTTGAAAAACAAACCAAAGGTATTAATCTGCGCCAGCGGGGTTGGCTTTTACGGCGCGGGCGATGACAAACAATTTGATGAAACTTCCGCGCTTGGCGAGGGATTTCTGGCGCAAATTTGCAAGGAATGGGAGTCGGCAACGCAAGCCGCAAGCGACGCGGGCATTCGCGTTGTGCACATGCGCATTGGCATTGTCATCAGCGCGCAAGGCGGCGTGCTTACGAAATTGCTCACGCCATTTCTGTTGGGCGCGGGCGGTCCAATTGCAGGCGGCCGCCAAGGCATGAGCTGGATCGCGCTGGATGATTTGATCGCCGCGATCACATTTGCGATTGACAATGAAAATATTTCTGGCGCGCTCAACGCCACCTCGCCAATGCCATTGTCCAACCGCGACTTTGGGCGCGTGCTTGCCCGCGTTCTTCATCGGCCATTCTTGGCGCCGCTTCCTGCATTTGTTGTGCGCGCCATCTTTGGCGAGATGGGCGAAGAATTACTTTTGCAGGGCGCGTTTGTGCAACCAAAGAAATTGCTTGAGCATGGATTCCGTTTTGACTTTCCCAAATTAGAATCCGTGTTGCGATTTGAATTGGGCAGAATGAAAAACAATTCCACTTCAACCACGGAAAAATAATGAGCGCGACCATTGTTTGGTTCCAACTTGATTTGCGACTAGATGATCAACCCGCATTAGGTTTTGCCGTGGCCGCTGGCAACGCCGTTATTCCTGTGTATTGCCTAGACATTGCGCGCGAAAGCAAATGGGCGCCCGCTGGCGCAAGCAAATGGTGGCTACACGAATCCCTCAAGTCGCTTGACGCATCTCTGCGCGCCAAAGGTTCGCGCTTGATCTTGCGCAGTGGCGACACCGTGAAAGAGTTGCTGGCCCTGGCCAAAGAAACCGGCGCAACATCAATCGCTTTCAACCGCCGCTACGAGCCATGGGTGCGCGAGCAAGAAGAAGCGTTGCAAACCGCGGCGCAGTCACGCGGAATTTCCCTGCATCGCTTTGAATCTTCATTGTTGTTTAATCCTGATGTCATTCGCACAGGCAGTGGTTTGGCCTACAAAGTATTCACGCCCTTCTGGAAAAATTGCCGCTCGCTTGCCGCGCCGGATGCGCCGCGCCCCGCGCCATCAAAAATCACGCCGCCAACGCAATGGCCCAAGTCGCTTGAACTTTCCGATTTACAATTGCTACCCAACAAGCCGTGGATCAAAGGTCTTGCCGACGCATGGACGCCTGGCGAGTCTGGCGGCGCGGTCAACGTGCGCGCATTTTTAAAGCAAGCGGTGGGCGACTACAGCGTGGGCCGCGATGTTCCAGGCGTTCGCGGCACAAGTTTGTTGAGCGCGCATTTGCACTTTGGTGAAATCTCCGTGCGCCGCGTGTGGCAGGCAACGCAAACGCGCATGCACGATGAGACCAAAACATTTCGCGACAACGCCGACAAATTTCGCGCCGAGCTTGGCTGGCGCGACTTTGGCTACAACGTGTTGAGCAACTTTCCGCGCACCGCCAATGAGCCACTGCGCGCCGAATTTAAGCAATTTCCGTGGCAAGACAATGCCGCGCATTTACGCGCGTGGCAACGCGGCATGACTGGCTACCCACTGATCGACGCCGGCATGCGCCAGTTGTACGCCACGGGTTGGATGCACAACCGTGTGCGCATGAATGTGAGCAGTTTCTTGGTGAAACATTTGCGCCAGCATTGGCTTCGCGGCGCCGAATGGTTTTGGGAAACCTTGGTGGACGCGGACTTGGCCAGCAATTCCTTGGGCTGGCAGTGGAGCGCTGGTTGCGGCGCCGACGCCGCGCCGTACTTCCGCATCTTCAATCCAATGTTGCAGGGCGAAAAGTTTGATCCACAAGGCGACTATGTGAAGCGCTGGATCCCAGAATTAAAAAACCTCTCGCCCAAATATATTCATCAACCGTGGAACGCTTCAAGCGAAGAATTGCAGATGGCGGGTGTTGAACTTGGAAAAACTTATCCGCGTCCGATTGTTGATCATGTCCAAGCGCGTAACGGCGCATTGGCCGCGCTAAAAATGTGCAACGCATCACGCGGCGCCGCACTAGATGCCGAGTGATCCACCGCGCCTTAGCATGTACGTACTCCCATGAACGCACCAACAACTCCCTCAACTCCCAAGCGCGCACGACTGCGACCTCGCACAATCATTGGCATCTTGATCGCTGTGGGTAGCGCGCTGACGGTCATTAGTTGCGTGCGGCAATCAGGCAAGGTTATTTATTTTCACGAAGCAGAATTGCCGAAGGGATGGCCGCTCTTGACGGAAGTCGGCGTGGTCGAAGTGAAGGAATATCCTCAGTACCGCGAGGCAGTCGTGAGCAAGAATGATGGCGCGGCCAGCGACGAAAAGATGGGATCGATGTTCGGCACGCTGTTCAGTCACATCTCGAAGAACGACATTCCAATGACATCTCCAGTTGAGATGGAATATTCACAACAGGATTCGCGTGCGATGACTTCGATGGCGTTTCTGTATCGCACGAGCGAAACGGGAACTCTGGGAAACGATGGCCAAGTCGTGGTGCGCGAGGTCGCGCCGCGCACATATGCAAGTGTTGGTGTTCGTGGCAGTATTAACGACAAGAACTTTGAGCACGGATTGGTGATCGTCAATGCTTGGATCGCCGCGAATCCGCAGTGGCGAGCTGATGGCACGCCGCGATTCTTTGGGTACAACAGCCCGTTGATTCCTTGGTTTTGGAAGTACGGCGAAGTGCAAGTGCCAGTCGTTGCGAGCGCCAAGACTGCATCGTGATTGGAAATCACGCTGAAGGTATTCACCTGCAATAGTTGTTGGCGGCGGCGATTGCCGCAAACCCGCTTGCGACATATTATTTTCAATGCAGCAACGCGCTGTGCGGTTGATCATCGTGCGGCGGATTGCGCCGCCATCGCCACCATTCACGAAGCGCCAACAGCGAAGCCAAGCCCGCAACCGCAAGCACGCACCACACCACATTCACGCCGCCGCCCATGGCAACGCCCGCCAAACTTGCGATGGGTCCAAGCAAATATCCGCCGCCAACCAGCGCTTCAAAAGTTCCGGCGTCGCCCACATCGCCGTGGCCAACGCTGAGCGCGTAATACAAACTCGCGTAATACAAGATCGCTTGTCCCGCGCCGAACGCCATCAAACCAATGGCGAGCATGGTGAGTGAATTTGCGAGCACCGCCATTGCAAAGCCAATGGTCATCAACGCGGCGCCAACTGCCAGCGTGCTCCAGCGGCCATGCCAAAAGTGAAGCCGCCACATGCTGGTGATGGTGATCACGCGCATGGTTAGCCATGTCGCCGCAACAGGCGTGGCCAGCACTGGAATAATTTCAAGCCGCTCAATCACGTATGGCAGAAGCGGCAACAGCGCGCCAATGAGCAAGTATGAAGTTAGAATAAGAAATCGCGACGCGCTTCGCAGTGGTCGATACACCGCGGGAATAAACGTGGCGTGCGGCGCATCCGATGGCGGCGCCGGATTTTTTGGAAACCAGCGCAAACATATTGCCGCGATGAAACAGCACGGGCCAATCGCCAAGATGGCGATGCGTGATTGATCGGTAAGAAACAGCGGCGCCATGAGGTAGAACGCGATCGCCACCGCGGCGGTCCATGTGACATTGAACAGGCCAATGCTTGCTCGCAGTGCGTGGCCATGTCGGCCCGCGGACAAAAAGCTTTCAATGGACGCCCACATGATCGCGCCCACAATGCTGGTAACAAACGCCGTGATGATGATGCCGGGCACGCCAAAGAACAGAGGCAGTGGGCACACCAACGCTTGCGCCCACAGCGTGGCTTGAATCACGCCGCGTGGCGAAAGGTGTCCGCGCAGACTTTTCACAATGCGTCCGCAGTGAAACGCCGCGGCGATGTACACCACGGCTTCCATGATTGCCAGCGCAAGATTTTCAAACTTTGTGAAATGAAAATCATGCTCAGTTACAAAGGGGAGCGCGTTCCACATGGAGCCGGTTCCGAGCGAGCATGCGAACGTGAGAATCAATAACGCGACCAGCGGAGTGGGGCGCGTGGCAGTGGTGGTTTCGCTCGCGCTAGATCGCAGTTGAGCGTTTAACTCTGGCGTGGGTTGCGGCTGTGTGCTCAAACTTTCAGACATGTAAGCAAGCATACGAACCTGCAAAGTATGTGCTGTGGCCAACGCATTGGCACACAATGTGAAAGCCCAGCAAAGTCATGCTTTTTATCATGGTACGAGTGTTACAATTTTCAACGACGTGCGAGCATGTGCCATGGCGCGAGTCGTTGGAAATGATTGTGTGTCCTTGTAGCTCAACTGGATAGAGCGTCGCCCTCCGAAGGCGAAGGCTGTGCGTTCGACCCGCACCAAGGACGTTTTCTTCACTCGTGCTAGCCTGCGCGCATGCAACTGGCTGAATTTCAAAAACGAATTCGTGACCGCTACTTCGCAACCGACAACGCGCGCGGAATTCCTGGAACATTTCTTTGGCTCAGCGAGGAGATTGGCGAACTGGCGCACGCATTGGGCAAGGCCGCCAAGGGCGAGCCCGATCACGCCAATTTGGAGGAGGAGTTCGCGGATTGCATGGCGTGGTTGTGCACGCTGGCCAACATCACGGGCGTAGATTTGGAGAAGGCCATCAAAGATAAATATTTTGGCGCCGACGGCGGACCCAAGGGTGAGAAGTGAATCCCACGGTCACGTCGGTTGGCTTGCATGTTTCGCTTGGTGAAGATGCGCGCGTTTCGGTTGCCCATGACGCCAGCGCCTCTTGGACATTGCGCGCGCACCCGGCGCCCGCGCCCATCGCGGGTTGGTGCGTGCTGGAACTCACGCGCAAGGCGGCCACGTTGGATGAACTCACTGCGCAGGAATCGCAGGAATTTGGCTTGATTTTAAGCAAAGTGAGCGCCGCGGTGCGCGAGGCCACCAAGTGTGAGCGCGCCTACGTGACTTGTTTCGCGCAGGCCTACCGCCAAGTGCATGCGCACATTGCGCCGCGCCATGAAAGCGATGCGCGAACGCAAGGCTGGGCCGTGGCGGATGTATATAGACACGTGCAAAGTGGCGCCACAGCGCCCGCCGACCAAGCCGCGCATGAAAAAACATTTCAGTTGATCACGCAATTTTTACGTGCGTGAAAAATTCCGCGCGCAGTCGCACGCAACACAATCCGTCGCATCACACAACGGTGTCTCTGCAATACTCAAATACAAATACGCATAAAAAACCTCCGCGCTTGCGCACGGAGGTTTGAAGTGTCAATCACATTCAATCAACCGCCAACAGTCATGCGCACAAAGCGAAGCACGCGCGTGCCGGCGGGCAAGAGGTCCTTCAACTTCTTGGTTTCGTCCTTCACATACACTTGGCCAAGCAGAGTGACTTCCTCAAGGAACTTGCGAACCTTGCCTTCGGCCATCTTGGCGGCGATTTGCTCGTTCTTGCCGGCGGCCTTAGCTTCTTCCTGCGCCTCTTTGCGCTTCTGCGCCATAATGTCCGCGGCCACGCCTGATTCATCCACGGCAATTGGAGTTGGAACGGCGGCGGCCACGCTTTGGCAAATGCCAGTGGCAATATCATTGGCAAGTTCGCCCTCAAACTGCAGTAACACGGCAAGTCTGCCGTCGTGATGGATGTAGTTGGCAAAGTTTCCGCCTTGCAGGCAGGTGCCACGGCCAAAGGAAATATTTTCGCCAGTCTTGATACGAATCTCGTCCAGCGCCGCGGTCATTGGCGCGGTCATGGTGATCTCGCCACTTTGTTCAGCGGCGTGCTTGGCCAGCGTATTAGCCAACGCGCGAAACTCAGTGTTTTTAGCGGTGAAATCAGTCTCTGAGCGAAGTTCAATAATGGCGGCGCGACCAGGCTGACTGAATATGGCAATGGTGCCGTGGCCAGCGGGGCGATCACTGCGCGCGTCCATTTTGCCTTTGAGTTTTTCGCGTAGCCATGCTTCGGCTTTCACCATGTCGCAGGCATTTTCTGCAAGCGCGTTTTTGCAATCCATCAATCCAAGTCCAGTTCGTTGACGAAGCGCCATTGCGTCTTTGGCATTCACTTGAACAGTTGTCATTTGGTTTCTCCTAGAAAAGTTAAAGATAAAATTGAAGTAAAAATAATCGAAATGAAAGAGTTGACGACGCCTGGGGTTTTCCCAAGCGTCGCCAGATTAAATTCAGACCTTGTCAGCGCCAGCTGGCGCCGCATCGGCGGGGGTTGTTGATTCAGGAGCGCGCGCATCATCACCACGGGCGCGGCCTCTAAACAAACTTCGTCCGCCACGACTTGATCGTGGAGCGGCTTCGCCTTCAGGAGCGTCACCTTCGGTTGCTTCCGTTGCACCCTCGGCGCGTTCGCCTTGGGTTGCGGCGGCTTCAACGCGCGCGGATCGACCTTCTTCAACAGCGGCGCACAACTCACGCACCACAATGTCAATGGCGCGCATGCTGTCGTCGTTTCCTGGAATTGGAATGTCTGAAAATTCTGGATTGCCGTCTGAGTCGATCAAGCAAATCGTTGGAATTCCAAGGTTTTTAGCCTCGCGCAGAGCGTTCATCTCGCGTCCAACATCGATCGCCACCAAGGCGCCAGGCAACTTGGCCATGTTGCGGATGCCATTGAGATTGCGGAAAATTTTCTTCTGCTCACGTGAAAGTTGGCTTTCCATTTTCTTGGAGTAGTTGCGGATCTCGCCACTGGTGGTGAGAGTCTCAAGCTCCTCAAGGCGGCGAAGTCGCTCGCGAATGGTTCGGAAATTGGTGAGTGTTCCACCCAACCAACGCTCGGTCACGTATGGCATGCGCGCCTCGGTGCAACGCGTCTCAATGCAACCGCGCGCTTGGCGCTTGGTGCCCACGAAGCAAATGTCCTTGCCTTCAGCGACCAACTTGGCGATGAATCGCTTGGCCAGCAGAATGCCCTTGATGGTTTCGCGCACGTCAATCACATGCACTTGGTTTTTAACACCGTGAATGTACGGCGCCATGCGTGGATTCCAATTGCTTCGGCGTTGACCAAAGTGTGCTCCAGCTTCTACGAGTTCTTGCGCGAGTGATGCCATGGGGCGATTCCTTCTTGCATTCATTTGAATGCACTGTGCAGCGACACCGGCGTTTGTCCGTGGTCCAAATGCTGTAGGGCGCTTTGAACAAGAAATTCGACTTCTCACTGTGAGTTGTCGAAGAAGTGAACAGAGGCAACACCACGGGGTCCGCCTCAGGCGCGTCACATGAAAAATGTGGGCGAAGGGCGATTGTAACCAAACTCACCCCACAAAGGCAAGCATGCATCTATAAATCATTTATTCCCCTGAATTATCGGCTAAGATTTCTAATTAAACCTCTATTTGGAGAATTTCATGCTGGCCAAAGTGTTCAAAACATACGACGTCCGTGCGACCTATCCCAAGCCACTCAACGAGAAGTTGGCGTGGAACATTGGCTACGGCGCCGCGCAATTTTTGCTGACGCAAGCCAAAGCCGAGGGTCATGACGACCCCATGATGCGCAATATTGTCATGGGTCGCGACATGCGCAAGAGCAGTCCGTCGTTGGCCGATGCGTTGGCGCAAGGCATGCGTGATTACGGCGCCAACGTGATTGATATTGGAATGGTGGACACGCCGGTTGTGTATTTCGCCATCAATCATTTTGGGTGCGCCGGTGGAATTCAAGTGACGGCCAGCCACAATCCCGCCAATTACAATGGCTTTAAAATAAGCCGCGCGCACGCCAAGCCTGTGGGGCAAGACACTGGCTTGATCGACATTCAACGCTTCGCCGCGCTGGTTGAAAAAGAAAAATGCGAGCCGCGTGGTGGTCGCATCGAAAGGCGCGATGTGTGGGCGCAGTACAAGGCGCACTTGTTGCGATTGCTGAACGACAAAACCAAAAGTGGCGCCAAGAAATTGCGCGTGGCCATTGATGCCAGCAACGGCATGGCGGGAACAATGGTGCCGAATGTTTTTGGCGACGTGGCGGGCTTGAAGATTGATCCGATTCACTTTGACAATTCAAGCGGCGAATTTGTGCACGAGCCAAATCCATTGGTGGAGGCCAACTTGGCCGAGGTGCGCGCGCGCGTTCGTGAAACCAAGGCGGACTTTGGCGTGTGCTTCGACGGCGACGCGGATCGTTGCATGGTGATCGATGAATTGGGCGAGCCGATTGGTTGCGATCTTTTACTGGCCGTCATGTTGAAGGAATTTCTTGCGCAACAAACGGGCGCCAGCGTGGTGTACGACTTGCGTTCCAGCCGCAGTGTTGCCGAGGCCATTCGTGAGGCGGGCGGCATTGAGGTGGAAAGCCGCGTGGGCCACGTGTTTATGAAGGCCAAACTTGCTGAAGTTAACGCGCCAGTTGGCGGCGAACTGAGCGGGCACTTTTATTTTCAGGACATGTTCGCCACGGATTCCGGCGCGCGCGCATTTATTTGCGTCATCAACGCCTTGGTGGACGGCGGCGGCAAAACGCTGTCGCAATTGGTGAAGCCATTTCGCCGCTACGCGCAAAGCGGCGAGATTAATTTTGAGAATGAAAACAAGCTTGGCGCCATTGGCGCGTTGCGTGCGGCATATCCAAACGCCAAGACGCATGAGCTGGATGGATTAAGTTTGGACGCGGGAGAGTGGTGGTGCAATGTGCGCATGAGCAACACGGAGCCGCTTCTGCGTTTGAATCTTGAGGCCAAGGATCAGGCCACCGTTGACGCGGTGGTTGCAAAGTTGAGTCCGTTGCTTGGCCATCGCGTGGCGCATTGATAGCGCAGATTGTCGAGCGCGCTCCGTGTTGAGTGTGTTGGAATGAACTACATTGATCATGGATTGACCAATGATTGCCCAATAATTAAAGGTAAACGCACACAATGAATCTTTCCGAATTCCTAGGCAAGCATGGACTTGAATCCAATCCTTTCGCCGCCGAGGAGGCCGCGCAAGATCCGGTGTTGACGCAGTCTGGTGATTCGTGCCGCCATCCTGACTTTGGAAAAATCTTTGGCGAGCCAACGCATCCATCGCCCGCGGTTGTGTTTGGCGAACGCGGCGCGGGCAAGACGGCATTGCGTTTGCAAATGGAGGCGGCCTACCGCGCCTACAACAATGGGCAATCCGACAACCGCGTGTTGGTGATCGGCCACGACAACTTTGACGCCATGATTGGTCGCATCGCGCGCCATGAGCGCCTGAAGAATCAATCCGCCGCGCTTGATTCAATCACGCTGAGCGACCATGTGGACATTGTGCTACATGGAATTGTTCCGCAACTTGTGGATCAATTGCTTGGGGCAAGCGATCGAGTGCCACTGCAAGTTTCCAACTTTCGCAAGCAGTTGCGCAAGGCGCCATCCTTGGCGCGCCGTGAGATGTTGCTTTTGCAAATGGCGTATGACCACACGCCCATCGCCGCCAAGCGCACGCGCCAATTAAAGTCCGCGCTTGGTCTGGGTGGTTCAAGCGGCAGTAAGGTTGCGGCGACTTGGTCCATGGTTTTAGCATGTTTCGCCCTCGTTTTTTCCGTAATGAGTTTGACGCAGGAACCCAAACGCGCGTTGCTTGCAGTGGCTGTCTTGTTGGCGGCTGGCTCGTTGACCATGGGTTGGTCGTGGCTTCGTTGCCAAACCCGCGTGGGCATTATCGCCCGCGGAATGCACAAGGGAATTCGATGCGTCAATCGCAGTGCATCAAGCTTTCGTGAAAGTTTGCACCACATAGAAGTGAACATTGGTTCGGCAAGCATGCCAACGGACTGCGGCGATGATTCGCGCTTTGCGATGCTTGATCGATTGCTGGCTGTCCTGCGTGTGGTGGAGTATTCCAGCATCGCAATTTTGGTTGACCGTGTTGACGAGCCAACCGTGGTGGCCGGCGATGTGGATCACATGCGAAGCCTTGTTGTTCCTCTGCTTTCTAGCCGCTTCTTACAGCATCGCGGCCTGGCCGTGAAATTGCTTTTACCCGCGGAACTTGGCGACCGTTTTAGTCGCGAGGACGGCGCGTTCTTCAGGGCGGCGCGCATGGACAAACAAAATACGGTTGAGCGTTTGCAGTGGTCAGGATCAATGCTGGCCAAAGTTTGCGACGCCAGAATTCGCGCGGCCTCGAAGCGTCCATCTTCGGCCGTAGCTGTTGAAACATTGTTTGATGCAAATGTGGGCCGCCCCAAAGTGGAGCTGGCGTTGGCGGATTGCGCAAATCCGCGCGAGTCATGTCGAATGATGTACGCCATGTTGCAGGAGCACATGGCCCACGCACAGGATGGCGTGAAAAATATCTCCAGCGCCACATTTGATTTGGTGCGACAGCGTTCGCAAGTTCATTCCAACGCTAAGCGGTAGGCGTGGCGTATTGAAATGATCAAACCTTAGTACTCGTGCTCGCCCACATGCGGCAAGTCAATGCACGTTCCCAATCAATCACCCAAAAGATCAGGGACCTTTTTTGGTGCTTGCAGGATCCGCGCCTTCTTTGGAATTCAAACTGCCGCCAGCTTTCATCTCCACCTTCTTTGAGGTGTCAACTTTGCGCGGAGTGATAGCTTGCTTGCCCGGGGTTGGGGCGCTTGGACCACACGCGCCAAGTGTGAGGAGCGAGAGGGTTGTAACTGTAAGTGCGATTTTTTTCATAGATGTCTCCGTGGATATTGAATCATATCGAAGTGAGGTTCGTCAAGCGTATTTGCCAAGGTAAGGTGAAATTTTATTTATTTTGGATCAGTGCCAGGCGTTTGACTCCACAATTTGGCTTGGCGATTTTCGGGCGCCAGCCACCGCCATTGTGTGTGATATGTCTCATCATTATCCGCAACTCCCACGTTCACGGTTTGGGTGGACTCGGGAAGTTCCACTTCCAACCACCATCCCGGCGCGCCTTCAAGTGTGCCAGTGCGAGTGACGGGTTTCCAATCCTTTCGACTGCACGCGGTCCAGGGCGAGAATGGTTCTATGAAGAGCCAGGCCTCGCCTTGCGCGTCGCTCCAAAGCACTTGCACGGCGTCGGCGGCAGGATTTTTTCGGCGATCCTTCGTGTCGCGCTGGTCGTCGGGATACTCGCTTTGCGATTGATCCGGTACTTGCACTCGCATCACCATTGACTTGGAATTTGCGGAGGTCACCGCCTTGAATTCAACCGTGGGATCAGCCTCAAGCGTGTCATAGGGCGATGGCTTCCATGAACAAATGGGCGACTTCGCGGCGGGTTTGGCGGCATCGGTTGAATACTGCGCCTTGCGAAGTATGTCGGGCCGCAACTGCACGTAGATGGGAACGGATCGTCCCTTGGTGTCCTTCATCTTGATCACGCACTCGATGGTCGGAGGCTGTGAATTTATTTTTGTAGCCACGCTTTGAAATGTCAGCGGAATGTCAACCGATCCCTTGGCGGGAACAACAACGCTTGCCGGCGCGTTCAGCGTCCATGTGGTGTTGACGTCCGTGGTGAATGGATTAAACGAGTCGATTGGAGTGCGGCTTACAAATTGCTCGCCATCCACAATCCATGGCGCGGGTTCGCGTGCGATGGAAGTAGTGATTGCGATCGTTCGATCCAGTGGATTGACCACCCGAAGAGTGGCCACGCCAGAGACGGAACTGCTGGCCATGCATGGGTCCGGCAGTTCGCCAAGCAGAGAAAGGCATCCTGGATTTTCCCGTAGCGCGTACACGCAATCTTGATCTTCGCGCACCACAAAATCCTCTGGCAATGTCATGCCGACTGGTTGGTGGAAAATGTCCAGCGCTCCATCGGGCGCGATTTGCACAAAGGTGAGATGTTGCAGTTGTCCCGCAAGTGGGTGTTGATCAATCGCGCCGCCACACGTTCCAACCACCAAATATTTCACGCCGTCTTTGGCGGGATCGTCTTGCAAACTATGCAAATGTCCCGCAATGACTGCCGCAACTTTGGCCTTAGCCAACAGCGGATGAATGCGCTCGAACCATTTCACGCTGTCATAGCGCCACAGTGGTCGATGCATCAAGATCATGATGGGTTTGCCGCGCGCCGCCGCGCGATCAAGCGAAGTGCGCAACCAATTCAATTGGCCATCGTTCACCTGCATCTTGCTGTCGCCAAGGCCCTCGTCGGAGAACATGGCAATCACGCTGGCTCCATCAAGCTCCGCCATGTATTGCAGTGGGCCAAATTGTTGCAGATACAAATCCGCGAACGTTCGGTCGCCAGCCACCCGAGTGCCGCTGATGACATCGTGGTTTCCGGCCACGGGAAGAAAGGGCGCGTTTATTTTTTCCGTGATTGATTTGTACACGGCAACTTCTTTTTCCCACGTCGCTGGATCGCGGGTGTAGCCCTGAACCATGTCGCCAACGGTGAAGACGGCGTCGGGCTGAATGCGATTCAGGTCGCGCACCGCGGCTTGCAGATAGGGCAATCCCCAATCGCGTCCGGTGGTGCGGTCAGGAAGAATGGCGATGCGAAACGGACGATCGGGAATGGCCACTGGAACAACTTGTTGATCTATATATGGTTTGCCCTCGCGAATAAATGGCGGCGGAGTGGCGGACGCGTTGGCAACGCACACAGCGATTGCGAACAAGCTGAATGTATAGGCGCATGGCAAGGCGAATGGCACGGTGATTGTGGTCAATAGTTGGCGAAAGAATTTCGTGAACATATTTGAAAATAGCACGAGCAATAGCTTGCGCACCAACGCCAGTCTGTCACGCGGCAAAGTTGTTGTTTGCATGGCGAGATTTGTACCCGCACTTTGTTTAAAATGCGCTAACTATACATGCCTTTGCAACTGCATCGATTCAAGCTTGCGGGGCAGTGCTGGCAAGCGATCGCAGATAGTGCCACGTAAATAAACCCGTGTCGTGGCCGTCGGAAAATCGAATTCGCACGGCGTAATTACCCACCAGTTCGGCGGTTAAAGCGGTGAGCGGCTCAGAGGAAGAGTGCTTTAAAATATGCAGTGGATTGCTTGACATGGACTCGCGCTCTTGACGCGCGTCGGCGCTTTGGCTCATGCGCCGAAGGGTGACAACATCAATGAAATCCTTGGTGCCATCGCGCCATGTCACGGCGAGCCCCTTTGATTTTTCCAGGTGCAAAGACTGCGGCGGCGGCTCGGTTGGCTCGTTTGGAGAGTTCACGGCCACGCATGGTAGATGATTTTCACACGTTTCATGTATGCCCGAAGAAAACCGATTGCAGGGCGCGCCGCAAACACGCGGTGATCTTGTTCAATTTTCGACTCTATGATGTGGGGATGGTCGCCCACCATCACCCCGCGGATCTTCTTGAGTCTTGGATCAAACTTCGCGGGGCGCCGGTATGCGTGGGCATGGATCCAGTGTTTGAGCGGCTCGCTCCCGCGTGTCAAAAGCATGATCCAGCGCGGGCATTTGAGTTGTGGGGAAAAACATTTCTCGACGCGATTGAGCAACATGTGCCTGCCGTAAAATTTCAGTCTGCGTGCTTTGAGCGACACGGAGTTGCGGGCATGGCGGCGCTGGCGAAATTGCTGGCCCATGCGCGCGGAAAATTTCTTGTGATTCTGGATGGCAAGCGCGGTGATATTGGAATAAGCGCCGAGCATTACGCCGCGGCCGTGCGTGATCATTTTCAAGCTGATTGGGTCACCGCCAACGCCTATTTGGGGGTGGATGGTTTTTCGCCATTTCTGCAAGCGGGGCTGGGAGTGTTCGCGCTTGTAAGAACCAGCAATCCTTCGGGCGACGCGGTGCAGGGTGAATTTCTTCGGGATGGACGCACGGTTGCGCAGAGTGTCGCCGATGTGCTCGTGGAAGCCGGTTCGCGCCACATGGGTGCTTGCGGATTTAGCGCGCTTGGCGCCGTTGTTGGAGCGACCAAATCCGCCGACGCGTTGCAACTGCGCCAACGCATGCCACACGCGCCATTTTTAGTTCCCGGATTTGGCGCCCAAGGTGGCGCTCTCGCCGACGCGTTGCGCTGTTTCATACATGGCCGCGGCGCGTTGATCACCGCCAGCCGCTCCGTGATGCAGGCCTTTGAAGATCGCGATGGCGAATGGTCGCAACATGTCGCTGATGCCGCAAAATCATTCGCCCGTGAGATTTCCATCGGTGTGAAAGATCATCTTTCCACTGCCCCAACTTCAGCATGACCATTTCAGCATGACCACTTCAGCATGAATCGAATCGCGCTGTTTGCAATCGCGTTTGTGGCATTGTTGGCCACGCCCTTGCTGTTGCGTTGGCGCAATTCACAGGTCACCACGCAAGTTTCCGCAATCGCCCCGGCCGGCGCCAGCACCAACCGCGCGATACCTGAGGTGGTGATTCTCACGCCAAGCAACGAGCAGATGCGCATTGAATTTGCCCATGCATTCAGCGTTTGGCATGAGAAGACATATGGCCAACCCGCGCGCGTGGTGTGGAGCACGCCGGGCGGCGCGGTTGAGATTCGGCGCATGCTTGTGTCGACATGGGAGGCGCGCCTTGCGCAACACATTCCAGTGGGTGGCGACGCCGATTTAATTTTTGGAGGGGGCAGTTACGAATTTGACACGCTTAAAAAAGAAGTGACCGTGACCGTGGGCGCGGGTGAGCAGGCAAAAAAATATTCGGCGACTATTTTGGAGCCGGTTCAATTGCCCGAATCCTTGATCCGTGATTGCTATGGCGTGAAACAAATTGCCGGGCAAAATTTGTACGACCCCGATGGATATTGGTACGGAGTTGCGCTGGCGACATTTGGAATTGTCATGAACATGGACGCCCTTGACGCGCTCCATGTGCCCCAGTTGAAATCGTGGAGCGACTTGGCTGATCCGCGCTTGCTGGGTTGGGTGAGCTTGGTCAATCCATCGCAATCGGGCAGTGTTTTGTCGGCGTTTGAATCGATTTCGCAAAGGGTTGGTTGGGTTGAATCCATCGCAATTTTGCGCCGAGCAAGCGCCAACGCCAGGGGATTTGCCGCCAGTGGCACGCGCGTTCCAATTGATGTCGCCAGTGGCGACGCCGCGGCCGGCGTGGCGATTGACTTTTACGCGCGATTTCAAATTCAATCCATGATCGACGCGGCCATGAGCGCGGGTCGAAAGGGGAGCGAACCCAAAGTTATTTTCACCGCGCCCGCGGGTCAAAGTTCCGTGGACCCCGATCCGATTGCAATGTTGCGCAATCCGCCGCACCGCGAGACCGCGATTCGCTTCATGGAATTTTGCCTCTCCAAAGACGCCCAGCGCCTCTGGCAATTTCGCGCAGGCGCGCTCGGTGGTCCGCAACGATTTGAATTGCGCCGCATGCCGGTGATGCGCTCGTTGTACATCCAGGACTTCCCGCAGTTCATAGACCAAGTCGATCCCATGGCCATCGCCACCGCTCCAATCTTTAACAATCCTGGCATGCGCGCCTTCACGCCAATTTTATTTCAGACCATGTCCATGGACACGCACCCGCAATTGAAGGAGGCATGGAAAGCCATCTTGGCGCATCCCGCCTATCCCAAGAATAATTTTGGCGTGGTGCGCGCGTGCGATGTGAGCGACACGCAGTTGAAAAGTTGGTTGGAAAAATTTGACGCTCTGCCAATGGTCGCCACTCCAAATGGAGACGTGGATCTCGCGGATATGCATCAACTGAAATCACTTCGTAATGGTTGGCTTTGGGGTGAATGGAAAGATCAAGGGCTCTGGCCAAAGCAAGGAGCGCCAGGCGACACGCTTCGACAACTGTTTGCCCCATTTTTTAAGGAGAATTACCAGTGGATCGTGGATCAAGCGGCACAACAAAAATCGGCGTGAGCGCCGCCATACTTTCGGTGGGCGATGAGTTGATGCTGGGTCAAACCCAGGACACCAACGCCAAGTGGCTGGCGTCTCGCTTCGCCCAGCATGGAGTGTTGGTGGGAGAAATCAGAATTGTGTTGGATGACGTGGTGGCTACGGAATCCGCGATGCGGGAACTGGCCGCCCGCTATGACATTATTGTGATGACGGGGGGACTTGGTCCCACGGAGGATGATCTCACGCGCGAGGCGTTGCGTCGCGCGATGGATGTCAGTGAACCACTGGAGGTTGATCCGCAAGCGCTGGCCGATCTGGATCGCTGGTTCATTGATCGCGCTCGACCTATGACCGTCAACAATAAGGTGCAAGCATTGCGGCCCAAGGGCGCGAGTTGCTTAAAAAATGTCTTGGGCACTGCCCCAGGTTTGTTCGCCAATATTGGCGCGGCGCGTATTTGGTGCTTGCCTGGACCTCCGCGCGAAATGGAGCCCATGTTCGACGCGCAAGTCGCTGTGCATCTTCCCACTGTGGCAATGTCCACGGCGGCGGTGCACTCCTTTGGTCAAGGTGAAAGTTTCTTGGCGCAACAACTTGGTTCACTCATGTTGCGCGATCGCAATCCGTTGATTGGAACCACCGCCAGTGGATCCATTGTCAGCGCGCGCATTCGCGGAGTTCAAGACGCCGCAAAAGCCGAGTCCATGGAAAGGGCGATGCAGGAGATTGAAAAATTGTGGGCGCCCTACGCATATGGGCGCGATCAGGAAACGCTTGCGGGCGCGCTTGGAAAACTGCTTGTTTCTAGGTCAGAAAGGCTCTCGCTTGCGGAAAGTTGCACTGGCGGACTTGCGGGAAGTTTGGTGACGGCTCAGAGCGGATCAAGCGAATGGTTTGCGGGTGGCGCAATCACGTACGCCAACGTCGCGAAAACGGATTTGTTACACGTGCCCCATGATCTGTTGTCCCAGCATGGCGCAGTAAGTGCGCCAGTTGCGCTGGCTATGGCGCGTGGATGCGCGGCGTTGTTAAAGACAGAGTGGGCCGCCAGCATCACCGGCATCGCTGGCCCAAATGGTGGCAGTGAATCCAAACCCGTGGGCGAGGTGTTCATTGGAATATGTGGCCCGCGATTCGAAGCGGTAAGAAGATTTCACTATCCAGGCGACCGCGCATCTATTCGTGATCGAAGCGCCAAGACAGCGTTAGCGTTAGTGCGCTTCGCGATTCTTGGCAAGGATGCATTCGCGGCCCCATTTATTTGGGAGTGGAGCAAGTGAGCGTAGTCGCAGAACGTGTTGGCATAGCGCTTGGATCAAATGTGGGTGATCGCCAGAAATTTCTGCGACAAGCGTTGAGCATGATCATTGATAAAAAAGTGCTGACCCAAATTCGCGCTAGTTCCATGTATGAAACAATCGCGGTTGGAGAACGCGCTGGTGGAAAATTTATCAACGCCGCAATCACGGGCTTGTGCGCGCTCACGCCGGGCGAGTTGCTCGCTGTTTGCATGAGTGTTGAAAGCGCGCTGGGGAGAAATCGCGCAGTGGAGGGGCAGGGCGGACCTCGCTCCATTGATTTGGATGTGTTGTTTTACGGGCAATGCCAAGTGGTGGAGCCTGGTTTAATTTTGCCACATCCGCGCATGTTTACAAGGCAATTTGTGCTGAAACCGCTTTCGGAAATAGCCGGGGAATTGATCCTTCCCACGCAAAAAGAGAGCGTACACTCTCTCCTCGCATCGCTGGATCAGACGGCGATCGAGTGTTGTGTGGGTCCGCTTCAAGCTTGAAGCATGATCTAAATGAGTGGTGAATATTTCTCCGTGTGGCGAAATAGTGGTTGAAAAATTTATTTAAATTGGAGCTCGTATGAAAAAGTCATCGTTGTCCGCCCAGTCAGCCATGTTCACCTTTGTATTTGGGATCAGCTTGGCCTGCGCGCCAATTTGTCTCGCTCAAAATCCTTCTGACACGCCAGCGGCAAAGGCTCCAACTGCGGCGCCGACTGCGACTCCAGCCGCGACTCCAGCCGCTGCTCCAGAGATGGATTCAGCCGAGCCGCAAGATCAAATGGCTCCGCCACCCAACGCGCCAATGGATATTCCCCCAGAGTTCAAAGCGCCCGCGCCTTCCACAACGTGGACCGCAGATGAAAAATCAGCCGCATCCAGTGCCAAAGCCACCGCGCTTGTGAATGGTTTGCCAGCCAAGTATGCCGCTATTGCGGCGCTTGAAGAAACCACAATCATTCGTTCGCCACAATTTCAAGGACAAGATCAAACGGTTCAACTGATGGCCACCAAGTCGGGTGATGCCAAAGTAATCATGCCGGGAATTATATTGACACGTTTGAAAGATCAGGTGTACGTGGAACTGGATGGCAAAAACAAGTACGCGCAAATCACGCAATCAGGTACCGCCGTGAAGGCGATCAGTGAGGTGATGGGTGGAAAATTGCCTTTGCCTACGCTGATTTTGATGGGTGGAGAATCCTCAGACGCCGCCGCGGCCATGACGTTGGGGCAAAACCCAAACATCATGCCTGCAGGATTTCGCACCGGTACCGACGGCAATCCCGATCAAATTTTATTGATCGATCCCCAAGGCACAGAGGCCGTAGCCTTTGTTGACTCCAAGACCGGATTGCTCACTTCCATCAACATGTCATTGACCAATCCGCAATTTCCACCGGGAGTGCGGTTGCCCATGGACATTACGTTTAAGCGCAGTGTCTATAACTCGGATTTGCCAACCCCAATCTCCTTTACTGCCGGGGATCGAAAAATGGTCGCCACGGTTGATTCACTTGATCAACCCTTTGATGTGGGCGACCCGGCGCCGGATTTCACACTGCAGAAAATGGATGGCGGTAAAATCACGCTCGCGGATTTAAAAGGCAAAGTTGTGGTACTTGATTTTTGGGCCACATGGTGCAAGCCATGCATGATGGCTCTGCCTTTGCTGGACAAATTTGCGCAGTGGTCAACTCAAAGTGGAAAGCCAATCGTCGTGTATGGCGTGAATGTGATGGAGCAAGTGGATAAGAATCTCGCCGGCGCTCGTGAAAAGCTAGTCGGTGAATTTTGGCAGAGCAAGGCATTTTCATTTCCAACCTTGATTGATTCCGATGAGCAAGTGGGCAAGGATTACAAACTCTCTGGAATTCCGTTCACCGTGGTCATTACGCCAGAGGGCAAAATTGCCGCCGTTCACATGGGTTTTGACGAGAAAACAATTGAAAATTTGAAACGCGATGTTGAAACTGCCTTGGCGACCAAGGGTTGAATTTGGCGCGATTGAAATCAACCACGCCATCCGACGTGGATGAAATGTTCAATGCGAAGATGCGGCGCTTGTTGATGTGCGCATGTGCTTGGACGTTGGTTTGGGTTCAATGCGCCAAGGCGCTGGATGAAACGGATGATCATCGTTGGACACTCTTGTGCCAAGCGTGGTCTGCCACCACAGGCGCGGCACGTTGCAAGGTTGTCGTCGCGGTTCAAGATGGCGACTTGGCATCAGAACAAGAAGCCGCGCCCTGCGTGATCGCATGGAACGGCGCGGAGCATGCATTTGCTTTCACGCAAGGCTCCCTCCGCGTGCTTGTTGATGTACAAAGAATTATTGGCGTGCGCGATGGTGTTTCCGCCGCCGTGGACCGCCCTGTGACAAGCGATCCGGCTTCCGCTTGGCGGCAAGAAATTCCCGAAAGTCCCTGGCCGCAACTTGGATTGGCCCTGCGAAATTCGTCGCAACAGTGGTGGAAAGAAATGGACCCAGAGCTTGGCGTGCTTGCGTTGAAATCATGCGTGAAAAAAGATGATGGAACAAGTATTGTGTTGCTCGCTGGTAAAAATGGCTGGCTTGAACTGACCTTCAATACTGAAGCCGCCATGTTGATCGCCGCCACGCGTCGAATTGAAAGTGGCCCACGGGTTCCACAACATGCCGCGATTGAATGGCGCATGGTCTTTGATTCACAGCCCATTGCCGCTGAAATGTTGACATTGAAGGTGGGGGATCTGCGCCGTGTTGAGCGCTTGAATGATCTTTCGCAACAATCCACGCCCAAGGCCGATGAGGGATCCAAAGACGCGAGTCGGTCAATCAAACAGCCAAATTCAGAACCCAAAACTGTTCCAGCGCCTAAGCCCGATTTGCAAAAAACACAAAGTCAATGACGGATGCGGTTTAGGCAACTACTATTGTGACGTCTTGAGCCAGGCGCACTCCAACTCTCTTTCCAATTCCACGGCGGCGATTCATTTGCCGATGGTTGCCACGTTGACTCAATTGCGCCAAAGCGCCGCCGATGATTTGCGCGCGATGGATGTGGGCGAGGTGCGCTTTGAAAAACATGATCGCATGTTGTACTCCACCGACGCCAGCATGTATCAAGTTGAACCGATTGGCGTGGTGATTCTGAATCGACCTGAATGCGCGGTTGATATTGTTCGCTATTGCCGCGAGCGAAAAATTCCAATATTGCCCCGTGGCGGCGGAACAAGTTTGGCGGGTCAGTGCGTGAACCAAGCGCTGATGTTGGACATGAGCGCGCGTTGCCGTGGCATTCTTGAAATGAACGTGGCGGCGGGCACCGTCACGGTTGAACCTGGCGTGACGCTTGATCAACTCAACGCCGCGTTAAGTTCGCACGGCATGATGTTTGGACCCGATGTTGCCACCAGTAGCCACGCAACCCTTGGCGGCATGATCGGCAATAATTCAGCGGGCGCACGCAGTATTTTGTATGGCCGCACGGTTGAAAATGTGGTGTCCATGAGCGTGGTCACGGCGGAGGGGGCGGTGATGAAATTGTTCCAAGGCTCTTGCGAAAGCGATCCAGCGCAAGCGCTCTTGGCGCGGCGCTTGGCCGCCATTGTTCTGCCGCTAGCCGATGAGATTCATAAACGCATTCCCAAAATCATGCGCCATGTGGATGGCTACAACGTGGACATTCTTCTACGTCAACTGCAAGAGAGCACTCCCGGCACATTTGACCGCGTGAACTTGGCGCAACTGTTGTGTGGATCAGAAGGCACCTTGGCGGTGATGATGAAAGCCACGCTTCAGATTGTTCCCAAACCAAAGCGCACGGGCTTGGCTATCGTTGGCTTTGCCAGCATTGAGGACGCGCTTACGCCATTGATGAACATGATCAACACCAAGCCCAGCGCCGTGGAGTTGATCGATGAAGTTGTGCTTGACGCCGCGCGCGACAACTCGGAATACACCCACTACGTGGACTTGATGCCCAAGCCTTCCAGTGGAAAATTAGGCGCGGTGATGTATGTGGAATATCAAGGAACCAGCGAGTCGGATTTAAACGCATCATTCGACGCGTTGGCGGCCGTGTTGCCTGGCGCGCCGATGCAACGCTATCTCACGCCCACCTCCATTGCCTCGGCCTGGAAGTTGCGCAAGGCCGGCGAACCGTTGCTACACAATGTTCCTGGCGATCGAAAGCCCCTGACTTTTGTGGAGGACACCGCGGTTGATCCAAGCAAATTGCTCAGCTTTGTGCGGGATTTCAAGGCAATTGTAACCCGCCATGGAACCACGGCGGCCTACTACGCGCATGCCAGCGTTGGCTGTTTGCACATTCGTCCATTGGTGAAAGTCGCCACCCAAGCCGACCGCGAGCAGATCACATTGATCGCCGTTGAGGTTGCCGACTTGGTGGCTAAATATGGCGGGGCGCTTTCCGGCGAGCATGGCGACGGCCGCTTGCGCACGCCATTGCTTGATCGCGTGCTTGGCCAAAAATTATGCGAACTATTTCGCCAGATTAAAAATATATTTGATCCCGTTGGCCTGATGAATCCAGGCAACTTGATCGCCACCGGCGATCCATCGCTGATCATGAAATCCCTGCGCGTGAAGCCGCTCGATCAAGAGATTCAAATTCCCAAGATCAACACGTTTTTCCGCTTTGAGAAAGAGCATGGATTTGATCATGCGATTCAGTCGTGCAATGGCGCGGGGTTGTGCAGAAAGACGCAACCCACTGGCGTGATGTGTCCCTCGTACCGCGCAACGCTTGATGAACGCCACTCCACCCGCGGCCGCGGCAACGCGCTTCGCCTGGCACTGTCGGGGCAGATGAACGCACCGGATCAAATCAGTTCTCCTGGGCAGATCTGGAGCGATCCAGAAACCAAAGCCACGCTTGATCTGTGTCTTTCATGCAAGGCGTGTCAAAGGGAGTGCCCCAGCAACGTTGACATCTCCAAGATGAAGGCTGAATTTCAGGCGCAAGAATTTGCCGCACGTGGAAAAATTCCCTTTGCAACTCGCTTGATTGGGCGTATTCGTAAGGCAAATCGCATAGGTTCGCGCGTGTGGCCCATCGCCAACGCGTTGCTTCAATACACGCCGCTTGCAGGCGTGATTCGCTCCACGCTTGGCTTTCATCCAGCTCGAACTGTTCCTGTATTTGGTCCCGCGACGCATCGTTGGGTGGCGCGCAAAAATCGCGCGGACAATCTCGCCGCACATTCCGCCAACAACGCAATGGATCAATCCAGTGAAGGTGGCTTCGCGTCGCGGCCAACCGTGTTGCTGTTCGCCGATTGCTTCACCAATTTTTCAGAGACACATATCGCGCGCCACGCGGTTGAACTGCTTGAGGCGTTTGGCTATCGAGTTGTGATGCCCGACGCGGGATGCTGTGGACGCACTTTGATCAGCGTGGGAATGTTGGCCGAGGCCTCCCGCACTTGCGCGCAAACCGCCAAAAAACTTATTGCCGCCTTGCGCCAGGAGAACGCCGTGGCGTTGCTTGCGCTTGAGCCATCGTGCTTGAGCGCGATCAAAGATGATTGGTTGGATCTGAACATGGGCATGGACGTGAAGCAACTGAACGAATTGGCGGCGCGGGGCATGTTGGTGGAGGAGTTTCTTGATGCGCGTTGGCAAGACCACCCACGCAGACCAGACATAGTCCCTGGAAATGAAAGCGTGATTTTTCACGGACATTGCCATCAAAAAGCGCTGTGGGGTAGCGAATCCGGCGCGCGTTTGCTTGGGCGAATTTTTGGCGATCGACTCACCGCGCTTGACTCTGGTTGCTGTGGCATGGCGGGCTCATTTGGCTATGCCATGCATCGCTATGACTTGTCCATGCGCATTGGCGAGCAATCTTTGTTTCCAGCAATTCGTAAAGCGTCTGACTCCGTGGTGGTTGCATCAGGCACCAGTTGCCGCCAGCAAATTCGGGATGGCACCAACGCGCAACCATTGCATCCGATTGAACTGCTGGCGAAATTAGTATCAACGCATTGCACCGACACATGAAGCAAACCCCGTTGAACTAGGCGATTTTCGCCCAGCGCATGAAACCTTCAGCCCAAGCTAAGATGCTTCCATGCCCACACCACAAGATGAATTGGAACAAGCCATCGAACGAGAACCTTCCAGCGAGGAGCTCAAGAGCGCTGTTCTTTTGTTGGTGGATGACAATCTGCAAAATGTGGAGTTGATGCAGGCGTGGTTGGAATCGCTGGAGTGCAAACTGGAGACCGCGCACGATGGCGTTGAGGCCATTGAAGCCGTGGCGCGTTGCAAACCCGATTTAATTTTGCTGGACGTGATGATGCCGCGCATGAGCGGCTTTGAAGTATGTCGCAAAATCAAGCAGGATTCAGCCTTGCGCGACACGGTGATCATCATGGTGACGGCGCTGAACGAGGTTGGTGATTTTGAGCGCGCCGTGGAATGTGGCTGTGATGATTTTCTCACCAAGCCCGTGAACAAATTGGAATTGATCACGCGCGTGCGAAGTTTGCTACGAGTGCGATTGCTGAAGCGGCGCGTGGAAGCGTTGCTACGAAATCCGCGTCTATGAAAATACTTTTATAAATTTATTTTTGCAACGAGGTTGGTGGGACGGCGGTCCTTGGGGGTCAAGCCGCGGACCGCCGCCACACAACTGCCGGGGTGTCGCCCAAGCGCGTCCAGTGGCTGTCCACTCCGCGCGGCTCAAGCGTCATGCTTAAATGATCTAGATATCTACGAAGCGCATGCCAATCAAATGATGATAAAAATTCACGCAGAGCGGATGGGTTGATTCGTTGAATGCATTCGATCAATTGTTCTTTGCTTTGCATGTGCGTTGCGCTCCTTGCCGAATTGGCGTGATTCTTCATCGAACCAAGCGCGTCGCTTGCCGCACAATTTTTTTGTATCACGAAATAAATTTCAAGACCGTATGCGGTCTCTCCACAGCATCTTGTGGGGCGCATTGCGTGCCGCCACAAGTGGCGTGTATTGGCTGAATTTGGCTAGGAAAGGGGGCGGAACGAAATTTTAGCCGCGTTGACGTCTGGATAGACCTCAAAGATCTTGTCCAGTCGTGAAATCAATATGGCTTGCACCATCAAGCTACGAAGCCCGCACAAGCGCACTTGCGCGCCATGCTTCTTGAGCTTGTTGTGGATTTGCAGGAGGGCTCCAAGACCCATGCTGGACAAAATATCAAGCTTGGCGCAATCCACCACGACTTGCGTGGCGCCACTTTCAACATGCTTGGAAATTTCCTCAATCAACTGTTGCGCCGTGCCGCGGTTCAATCCGCCATCGGCGGCGACAACCAAAATCAAACCATCTCGTTCGGTGATGTAGGTCTGCATAATTTAGTCCCGCACAACTTTCAGCGCGATCAAATCTTGAATGTCGATTAAGCCAATCGGTTTGCCATCGGTGTCCACCACGGGCAATTCATCCACGCGCAATTCGCGAATCATTCGCACCGCGTCGCGCACCAATGATTGCGCCGGCAAGCAACGCGGATGTTTGGTCATGCAATCGGCGATTGGTTTTTCCAACGCGGCCGCGCCAAACTGGTTGATCAAGCGGCGCACATCGCCATCGGTCAAGATGCCCGCAAGGCGCCCGTGCGAATCCACCACCATCAACGCGCCTGATCGTCGCCCATCACCGCATGATTGCAGGGCGCTTTTCATGGTTGCGGTTAACGCAACGCATGTCAAATTCTTTCCCACCTGAAAGCGAAGCGCCTCAATGACTGGCCGAAGACCAATTCCCAGCATTCCACCCGGGTGAATCTTGTGAAAGTCATCGGCCTTAAAATTGCGCCGGCGCGCCACGGCCAGCGCCAACGCGTCGCCTGCGGCAAGCATGGTGGCGGTTGTGGCGGTGGGTGCCAAATTTAATGGACACGCCTCCTCGATGTCGCCTAGCGAAATATGCACAGTTGAAATTTTGGCCAGATTGGTTTGGGCGTGCTTGGAAATTGCAATTCCCGCCACGCCGTCAGCCTTTAGGATCGCCGCGAAGTTAAGAAGTTCCTCGGTTTCGCCGCTATAGGAAAGAAGCAAAACCACATCGTTGGAGCGAATGCGGCCCAAGTCGCCATGCACCGCCTCCGCGGGATGCACAAAATGACTTGGCTGACCCAGGCTTGCGAAAGTTGCGGAAAGTTTAGTGCCAATCAAGCCGGATTTGCCCATACCGCTCACCACCAGATGGCCGTCGCAGGCGCAGATTAAATCAACGGCTTTCGTAAAGTCCAATGAGTCGGGACTGTCGCGCGAAATCCGCACGGCCAAGCGCGTAATGGCCTCGGCCTCTGATCGAAGCACATCGGAAATAAATGCGGCCTCGTCATTGACGATCTTTTCAGTCATGCGCAAAATGATAGCGAAAACCAACCATGACTTTGGTACAGTTTGCCCGTGGCAAGCGTGGACGAATACCAGGTCAAACTTTCGGCATTTGAAGGGCCGCTTGATCTGCTTTTGTTTTTAATCCGTCGCGCCGAAGTTGACATCCACGATATTCCAATCGCCCAGATCACCACGCAATATCTTGACGTTCTCAAGACAACCGATGACATGGATGTGGAGCAAGCGGGGGAATTTCTTGTGCTGGCGGCCACATTGGTGGAGATGAAAAGTCGATTGCTTTCGCCCAAGCCGGAGC
>CALFOZ010000054.1 GCA_937919205.1 uncultured Planctomycetia bacterium | reverse complement strand
GTGATGCTTGGCAGTGCTATGACGGCGAATGTTTTTGTGCACATCATTCGCAATCAGAAAAAATTTATGAAGGCATTGCTTGCGGGCAAGCCACATGATTTGAAATATGGCAAGCAGGCGAAGACGCGCTCCATGCACAACCATTACATGACGTTCCCCGTGTTATTCATGATGCTTAGCGCGCACTTTCCGCAACTGATCAGTGCGGATTGGCTCTCGCCCATTCTTGGCGTGATCATTGTGTCGCTGATGTTAATTAAATTTTTCATGAACTCGCGCTACTACTTTGGTGGTTGGTTGGTGGCCATCTTCATCGTGTTCTTGATCGCATGCGGCTTGATCAAAGTGTTGCTGATCATGCCCGCCAGCACATCAGATGTTGGGCTGACGGACGTACAAAAAGGCGCGAAATTGTTCGTGGCTCAAGGTTGCGCGGTGTGTCATCAAGTTGGCTCGTCTCAACTGGCGCCAAATTTGGACAAGCTGTACAACAGCACAGTGCAACTTGCCGATGGCGGCACAGTGGTCGCGGATGAGGCGTACTTGCGCGAATCCATCGAGCGTCCGCAGGCAAAAGTTGTCAAGGGATATCCCGCAAGCATGCCGCCCGTGTCGCTGACCAAAGAGCAATTGGATAATTTGATCGCGTATCTGAAGTCGCGATGAATATTGCGTGCCCGCGCGGCAAGTGATACTTTGCGCGCATGTTGAGCGAGTTCTTGAATCCGAAATTGGTTCAACGACTTGATCCATCTCCAGAAATAAACTTGTTCATTCGTTCCGTGTGCCAAGAAGTTTCCGCCGCGGTTGGCTTGGCCGAAACCACTTTGGAACAAGCATTTTTAGCGCGCATGCGAAGCGGCGCCGTGTCAACGCCAGAAGGTGTTGCGTTTCTACATGCGGTGGTGGTGGGGGCCAAGCAAACAGTTGTTGGATGTTGCGTCATGCCCAAAGGTTTATTGTTGGACTACACCAATCCGCCTGCGGATATTATTTTTACATTGGTGGGAAATTCCGAAACGCCGTGGCAACATGTTCGATTGCTGGCGCGGTTAAGCCGTATTGCTTGCGACGCCGACACACGCAAGCGAATTAAAAACGCCGCAAACAACGACGCGCTACTGGCCACGCTTCTTGAAGAGGACAAGCGTCATGGATAGCGCGCCAAAAATTGAACGGCCAGCGCGCGATGAGCGCCTGCTGATTTTGATCGCACGAACCGAGGAGAGTTTTGATCCGTTAGTGACCGCTCTGCTGGACGCCAACATTCAAGGCGCGACGGTGCTTGAGAGCCGCGGCTTGGGAACAATCATCCGCTCCGAAATGCCAATCTTCGCTGGGCTCGCCGCGTTGTTGCCACAATCCACCGGCAATCGTGTTGTGCTTTCAATCGCCACGCGCGCGCAAATTGACGACCTCATGCGATTTCTTTCGCAGTTGCCAATTGAACGCCGTCCCATCGCCGTGACGCTTCCATTAGAAACGGTCATGGGCCTGGGTCTGTGATCAACTTTGTAGCCGCGCAAAATATTGCTGATGAAAATATGCGCGCGCTTTCAGTGCTAGCCGTTGGCGCGCTTGTGTTTGGTTTGGCGTCGTTGGCGTTGACGCGCAGGGCCGCAAAATTTTCACGCATTCCAATCGTCGCGGCCTTGATTGGCGGCGGCTGGATGTTCTTCGGCGTGGGTTTACTACTTGGTCCGATTGGATTTCATTTTCTTACCAGCGAATCACTCACGGAACTGCGGCCATTGTTGCAACTTGGATTGGCGTGGATCGGTTTGTTGGTTGGTTTGCAAGCCAAGCGCGCCATCATGGCGCAAGTTCCTGCGGTGTTGTGGAAATGGATCGCCGTGGATTGCGTGGCAAGCGTGTGTACTGGCGTGATCATCACTGCCGTCACGCTGATATGGATCGCGCCCGAAGCCACATGGGGCGCGCTGTGTTTTCCGTGCGTCTTGATTGGATGCGCCACGATTGGATGGACCGCGGAGTTGCGCTCATTGCGCGGACTTGACGCTCGTTCGCCGCGATTAGGAACGCTGACGCAAGCGGGGGCCGGCTTGGCGGTGATCATCGCCATCACCATTCACGGAATTGTGTCCCTTAATACATCGGTGCTTTCAGATGGAACCATCGCGCTCAATCTCGGATGGGGCTCGCTTGGTTTCATCATCACATTGTTGGTGGCGGGCGTGTGCGCCATGGCCATGCGGCTTCTTCTGCAACGCGAAAGTTGGAATGATGGGCGCATCATTGTGTCGCTTATTGGCACACTGGCGTTGATCGCGGGCGTGGCTACGGTGTTGGATGGTTCACCCATGTTCGGCGCGTGCGCGCTTGGCGTGATGATTGCCAACATGCGCAGTGGAGCCATGCGCAAACTTGAGCGCGTGATCACTGGCAGTGAAACCGCGGTCGCCAGCATCTTTTTTCTTCTTGCCGGCGCCATGGTCAATCCCATTGTCGCGTGGTGGCCATGGATTATCGCCGCGCTTGTGCTGGCGTTTCGTGTTGTGTTTAAAGTTCCAACCACGCGCATGTTCAGCGGCAATACATGGATTGAACGCGGCGCGGACTCCATTCACTTTGCAACCATTCGCCAAGCGCCCATCGCAATTCCGCTGGCTATTGCGTCGCTACTTGAGCGCACGGACAATGTGCAAAGCACAATGTTGCTGGTGGTGGCCACGGTGGGCGTATTCAGCAATGTCATTCCTCTTTTATGGAAGCGCCAATCATGAAGCGTGCGCTCACGCTTGTATTGACATTGCTTGCCACCATTTGCGCGGTGGGAGCTTTGCGCTGGTCACATGTTGATATGGAAAATGTCCGCACGATCGATGTCTTTGGCAATTTCAGTTTGCAAATTCCACCAGGCCTGCACTACGCGGCGCTCTCAATGGGATTGTTGGTCATGGGCGGATTTCTTGCGGGTGAATTGGCGGCGTCCATCGCGCTACCACGCGTGACGGCCTATCTTTTGTTTGGAATATTAGTTGGACCATCGCTTGCGTCATGGTTGCCCAAGGGATTTCCAACCTTGGTTCCGCAGGCCGAGTTGGACTACTTGGAATTTGTGCAAGCGCTCGCGGTCAGCTTGATTGGACTGATTGCCGGAAGTGAATTAAAAATTCCATTCTTGCGAACAGCGGGGTCGCGCATTTGCAAAATGCTTGCCTTCGAGTCAGCGGGCGTGGCCTTGTGCGTGGGCGTGTTGTTGCTTGTGGTCGCATGGTTTGGCGCGGTTCCATTTTTGGCGGAGCGAACCCCAACTGAGCGTTGGTTTTTAGTTGCGGTGTTGACCGCGTTGATCAGCGCCAGCAGTCCCGCGGTTGTGGTGGCCATTCTGCGCGAGACAAAAGCCAGCGGAGCATTCGCGCAAACAAGTTTGGCCATGGTTGTACTAAAGGATCTTGTGCTGGTCATTGTCATCAGCGCAATGTTGGCGGTATGGACCTCGGGCCAATCACAAGACACTGCTTGGAAGGCAACGTTTGGCGTGTCTTGGCATCTTGTGGGTTCGCTTCTTATTGGATTGATCTTTGCGTTGGTGTTGGGCGTGATCGCCAAGCGCACTCGCTTTCGACTTGACATGGTCATGGTCATCGCTGGGTTCGCCATTGCGTTGTCAGGAAAGTTGCTGAATGTCGCGCCGCTTATTGTGGGAATTACCGCTGGATTTGCGCTGACTAATTTGTCGCCAAACACGTCGCGCCGTTTATTTTCCTCCATTGATAATATTTTGCCGACCACCTATGTGATTTTTTTCGCCACCACTGGCGCAAAAATTTCACTGGACTCACTGATGATTATTTGGCCGTTGGCAGTGGGCGCGTGCGCAGTTCGCTTTGTGGGATGTTGGAGCGGCCTGCGAATTGGAGGCCGCGTTGCAGGCGCTTCGGACTTGGAACGAAAGTGGCTTTGGACCGCCATGGTGTCGCAAGCGGGCGTCAGCATTGCGCTGGCATCTGAAATTCACCGCGTGTTCGCGCAACAAGAATGGGCCATGCAGTTGCAGAGTTTCATGCTGGCAACCATTGTCATCAACGAGGTGTTTGGTCCGCCACTCATGCGCCTGGGTGTGATCCGCAGTGGTGAAGCGCGGACATAACTACGTGCAGATTTAAGTATTTTATTTTGTGTCGCGACGTTTCGCCGCCGCCGTGTCAATCTCGCCCAGCGCGTCGCCAACACGGTTCATGTCTAGCGCAATGTCGCGAATGGTGGGGGGATTAATTTTGTTCAGGAACTTTTGCACGCGTTGGTGCTTTGGCATTTTGAACGACTGCTCACTTTCCGCTTGTTCGTCTTCAATCTCATTGTCCTTCGCAACTTGTATCTGTCTCGCCTCCCATGCCGCGGCGAGTTCTTTCACGCTGTCGGGTGTGAATATGTCATCCATGTCGACCAATGTTCCATCTGGACTAGCGGAGGGTTTCTCGCTTGAAAAATACACAATGTCAACGGCAAAAAGCCATGGCTGAGATTTTTGCGCAAGCACCTTGGTGAGTTCTTCAGTCACGTCATCAGTGCGTCTGAAGTTCCATCGCAGATTTTTCGCCAACTCCGCGCGTAATTTCTTGTGCGCCGCGCGAAACCCAAACGCGTCGCTACGGGGAATTGTGGCAATGGCCATATCAAGTTTGCCGCGCAGTTCATCGGTGACTCCGCGACGAATAGAAAAGTGGCCAACCGCCACGGCAATTTCCTCCGCAATACTTTGGCTGGTAAGCGCGTGCGTGAATGTGGGGTCGCTTGTCAGCGCGTTGCTGGCGGCGATCGCCATGCAAATCAGTCCAAGAGATTGCTCGGCGTTCCACTTGGGCAACATGCTTTTAGCCAGTGCCATGCGCGCCGCACCGCGCAAGCCGCCCACCAACGCCAAGTCCAGAGGCGTACTGTCCCTAGTAAGTTTTTCAAACGAAACCACTTTGCTTTCACACGCCATGGCGCGGCGCATGCATTCAAACACCGTGGTGTCGCACGCATCCAGCGTCGCAATGGCGATGGCCAGAAGCGGTGAATCATCGGGTACGGAACTCAAACGCAACAATTCAACGGCGGCTTGTTGCTCATCATTCAACGAGCGCGCGGCGGCGGCGGCACGGCTCCACCAAATTGCAGGCACGCCAAGCGCGCCGGCGTTTAATTTGCCAGATGCAATTCCTTGCAGAGTGGCCATCAGCGCATCTGTATTCGCTTGTTGTGTAAAGAAATTATTGAACAAGGATTCTGCATGCGGCATAATTGCGCGCATGAGTGCTTGTGAATTTCTAGGAAGCGTGTCCATTGTTGCAAGCGCCGCATTCCATCGCTTCAATGCCGCTTCCTTGTTTGGCTCAAGAAAGCAAGCCGCCGACTCTTTATACAACCCCGCGAGCGGAAGAGCAGTTTTATGAATCTCTTCGGCGCTCAGTTTTTGCAAACGCTCATTGCCTTGTGGGTCATCCATCATGCTTGCGAGTTGCTTGCCGTCCATCTTGGAACTGATCAGTGACGTGTATTCCTCATTCATGGCAGAGGAATATCCGTGAGGATCGTCGCCGCGCAAAGGATCCATGGCCTCTAAAAGTTTGGCGGCTTTCTCTGGCGTCAGCGAGCCTTCATCCACCAAATGTTGCGCACTTGACATGGGATAATAACCAATAGCGCCTGACACAAGCGATGAAATTAGCACGGGTGATTGCGCAACTTGCCGAGAAAGATTACTGCTGGCGCCGGCGCTATCCAAGTAGGTGTCCCAATCTCCATCGGCAAGCGCAAGATTTGCGCGCGCGCCCAAAATGCGCGCGGCCTTTCGCATGGGTGCAAGTTCTGGCAAAGGCATGCCAAACCCTTGTGAGTAGTCATGTTCAAAGTCGCACTTGCGCAACTTGCTTGTGGACACCACGTCGTCCAGCACCGGCCCCAACTTGGCCATGGCAACGCGTCCTCGTTCAAGTTGCTTCTGGGTGGGCGGAGGATTTCCACTCGCAATACTTGTAATCAAATCCCAATCGTCCTGTGTTAAGCCCGAGTCATTTTTATCTTTAATGCGCGGAAAAATATCTCGCCACAATGTGGCCGCGTTGTCGCCAGCGCCGCGTGTTGCCGCGGGCGGCTTATCGCTTGCCGCCGCGCCAGTGTGTGATTGCGGATTCGCCACGGCGATCCCTGCGATGGCGCAACTCAACAACAGCGCTATTGCGCGGCACCTTGCCACGCAATTCATGTTGGTGTTCAACATGCAAGTATTTGTAAATCGCTCCACCAATGCCGCTCCAACTCTCCACGACAATCGAAAAACATTTCGAGCCGCGAAGCGAGCCTTCATCAGCGTGGCGCTTCCATTTGCGTATCGGGTCCGATGCCAGGAAGCGCGTTCATAAACTCGGTGCCGTTCATCGGCAACATCAACACACCGGTCTTGGTGTATGGAAACACAATCCACACGCCTGGGTTCGCCGTGTCTTTTGTCGGAAACAAAATTTCATAACTGTCGTCATTCATACAGCGATAGGAAGGTCCGTTCACAACCATCAATTGCGATTGCACGGCTGGTGGTTGAGCAAGAAGCTGTAACGCAATTTGCGCCTCATTGGCAGTGGGCAAGCGATTGTTCTTCTTCACAAAATCTTGAATGGGCGCGTTGGCCCACGAGGCAAGCGCCAATAATTCTTGCTCTGCCTGCATTGGTGGAACCGCGCCCGTGCTGGTTTGCAAATGTCCATTATGTTCCGCGGCCTTGAAGAAAATCACAGCAAGTGCTACGGCCACAATCACAACAACCAATATAAGTTGTGCGGTGGAACTGCCACGCCGAAACGAAGTGCACAAGTGTGACAGACGGCTGTGTGAAGGCGAGAACATGATGAAAGACCTTTCAGATTTGTTATGGAAAAATAAATACTTTAAAGAAAGCCTGTTGGCGATTCCTCGCCAGCGCTATTTCAAAGTGTAACTGTAATTACAACAGAGTCCACGTTGCGCTTCATGGGGTAAGTTGCGCCTCTGTGCCGTCACATTTCAATTTCGCCTTGAAATGGCTTAAATTAGGTGACTCCAAGCGCTCCGTTTCAGCGAACACATATCACAATGCCAAGCCTGAGCTACGACAGTCAAAGTTTTATTTGGAACGGCAATCGTTTGTGGATGATCGGCGTGAACGTTGAGTACGCGTTGCTTGCGCCCGAGCGTTGGCGCGCCGCGTTGTTGTCCCTAAAGCAAATGGGTTTCAACACTATTCGAACTAGCGCGCCGTGGTGTCTGCATGAACCCCGCGCGGGCCGCATGGATTTCACCGGCGCCCTTGATGTCGGCGCCTTTGTGCGCTTGTGTGGCGAACTTGGCCTGCGTGTTGTACTGCGCATTGGTCCAGTTGTTGGCGAATCATTTGATGGCAATGGCTTGCCCGCCTGGTTGATGGATGAGAGCAACATAAAATTGCGTGTGTGTAACGAAACATTTTTAAGGTATGTCGGAAAGTTTTATCAAGCGGTTGGTAAGGAAGTGGCGGCCCTGCAAGCCACGGTTGAAACGCGTCGCGGTGAAGGCTTTGCGGGCGGGCGCGCCAACGACGGGGGACCGCTGTGCGCTGTTCAAATTGAACATGCGTGGAATTGTGGCAATGAACCCGAGGGTAAAAAATATCATGGTGAACTTTTGCGCTACGCGCGCGAGAGTGGATTCACGGTTCCAGTGCTCACCAACAATGGCTTGTGGATTTCTGTAGAAGGTTGTATTGAAGTCTGGGAGGGTTGGAGCGATTTGTTTTCACACTTGCGCCAACTGCGTACGGTTCAGCCCAACGCGCCGCGATTTGTGGAAATTCGTGAAGAAGCCGCGCGCGACGCTGGCCGCAATCAGATTGTGCTTGCTGAAAAACATAAGGGCAATGAACGCGCGCGTACTTCAAGCAATCAACTTGCCAACGCCAACGCCAATGCCAATGGCTGGAGCGATGGCATGGAGTATTTACGCCGCATGGGTCAAATTTTGTGCGCGGGTGGTCAGCCCACGTTGCCTGGTGTTGCGCGCATCGATCGCACCAATGCGGTGCCCGCCATGTTGGATGCCGTTGGCCAGCCTGACAACAACACGCGACAACTGCGCCGCATGGTCAGCTTCTCCAGCAACTTTGGATTTGTCTTCGCCGGCGCCGACGGCTCCAAGCAAGCCTCGGTGCAAGATCTTGATTCGCTTGCGCCGGGATCATTCGCGGTTGTCACCGTGCAGGGCGGCGGAACAATTGTATTTGTGTTTCGTGGAGCCGATGAGCCAGGCAAGCCGCGCCGCGACGCCACAACAATCATCACGCCAAGTGGCGTGCGCATGCCTGTGCATTTAGGCGACGCGCCCGTGGGCTGGTATTTGTCCGACATTCAGTTGCACGGGGTTGCCGTAATGGATTTCTGCAACCTCTCGCCCTTTGCGTTCATACAAAAGAAAATGTTGGTGTTGCAAGGCGCGGCGCAAACCTACGGCGTTCTTTCAATCGACGGCGCCGTGATTGAGTTCACCATTCCCAAAGTTGGCGCCAAGCCACTGGTGTTCAGCCACCAAAAAATTACGGTGGTGGTGTGTAATCAAGAGCAAATTGACGCCACGCTTTTAACCGATGACGGTGTGACCATTGGCGCGGATTACATTCGAATTGGTCACGATGTAAACGGCCAATTTACTAACAAGGCCAACAAGGGTGCTTCCAAAACCACCGGTCTTTTGCATGCCACAAGCGCCAGCATGGACGTGCAAAATATGCGCGCGCATCTTTCAGCAGGTTTCACAACTGCGTTTCATGTTTCGCTTGCTGGCGCGCTTACAGAGTTGGTCATCAGTGAACCAAGTAAATCCGTGGAGTTCGCGCTTACGCAATGGAGCGTGGCCACATGCCAAGATTATGTTCTTGGTCAAAGCGATCGATTTGCAACACTTACACAGCCACAAAGTTTGGCGCACTGTGGCGCGGCCGCGGGGTGGGGTTGGTACAAACTAAGTTGGACAGCACAAGGTAAATCAAGCGCGGCGCACAATGTGCACTTTCCGCAAGCGGCTGGTTATATGCAGGCGTGGCTTAACGGAAAATATCTTGGCGTGCTCAATGAAAAACCAGCGGCTCTGCCGTTATCTATCGCCGCAAGACAATCCGCCGTTCAAAAATCGGCGGTGCTTGTTGGCGCATCAAGTGAATTCAAAAACAAGGGTGGCGCGAAAGCCAAGGCAAATGCGCGGGTCATTACCGCAAGCAATACGCTTACATTGTTGGCTCGGCAAGGGGGAACAGGCGAAGTAGGCGCCAAATCCCCGAATCAACATCATGCGTCAGGCGTGTTTGGAAACGCGCTTGATGTGACTGCGCTTAAAACAAAATTCGCGGTGATCGATTCCCCCAGCGTTGATCCGTTCAAGGCCTCCGCGTTTCTGCCCGGCATTGCGCCTGGACACCACATGTCCACGCATGCGGCGCAAATTTCATTTTCGTATTCCGGCGAAGGCGCCATCACCATCGACGCGCCAGCCACATCATTGCGCGCCGTTGTGTTGCTGAACGGCAATGTGATTGACTTCATTGATTGGCGCGGTGAACTTGGCGACGCGCTTGTATTGCGCGCATCGCCAAAAGGTTCCAAACTTGGCTTGAATAGCGGCGTAAATCAGTTGGTGTTACTGCCTGTTGCAAGCGACCAAGAATTGACCGCGCAGTCAAGCGACACGACCGCCACCAAGGCTTCTAAAAAGTCATCCAACAAAATCGACACATCAGCTTCGAGCGCCAGTGCTGAACTATGTATTCAAAACATGTTCAAGCAACTTCGCTTTTATCAATCCACGCACGCCGCGCTTGCCAACGCCACTTGGAGTTTCGCCCGTTGGGAAATGCCAGGAAGCACGCTTGATGCATGGCAGTCATTGAAATCAATCAAGTCGCTCAAGACCATAGAGCCGCGCTGGTTTACAACCGCATTCACCAAGCCAAATGTTGCAAGCGGGCCAATCTCCATCTTGTGCCATGGTCTTTCCCATGGGCACATTTTGTTAAATGGAAAAATTGTGGGGGACTACAACACTCTGCATGACCGCGCGCGCATTGAGCTTCCAACCGAAGCCATGCCCGCCACCAATACGCTCAGCATTTTTGATGTGCAAGGACGCTCGCCCGCCGGCGTGAAATTATCTTTTGCTCAGTGAT
>CALFOZ010000053.1 GCA_937919205.1 uncultured Planctomycetia bacterium | reverse complement strand
TGTGGTGTAATTTGTTCCCGCAATCGCGGTTCCATTGACGGTGGTGTATGCGACAGTGACCGCGCCAGAAGTGGCCGCCGACAATGTCACGGGGAAGTTCATGTATTGCGGCGCGGCTCCGGCACTACCGGCGCCCAGCGATGGCGCCAAACTGGCTTGTAAATAAGCCATTTTCGCGGTGCTGACCGTTGTCCAATCGTCGTTGAGAATTCCGCCTGTGTCGCCACTGTTGGGATTCATGCACCAGTAGGTCCAACTCATTCCAAGTTTGCCAGCGGCCAAATCATTGCTGCCGTTCAAATCAAGGTCACCATTCATGTAGTCGGTCAACTTGTCCAACCACACTTGGTCGCTGGTCGTGGCCAGCCTGCTTCCAAACTCGCCAATCAGAATTGGCGCGATATTGTTTTTGTAGATGTAACCCCAATTCGAATTCCAAACATCATCCATGTTGTTTGGATATGTGGCGTCGGAGAACCAAGTCTGCGCGAACACACTGCTTGGATAGTCATGTGGCGAATACACCAACTTGTTGTTCACTGAAAGAACAACTGGAAACGCCGCGGCGCCAGTGAGGTTGCCGCCCCACCATGTTGTTTGATTGTTGTACTTCTCAACGCCCTCAACAATGATGAGCCAGTTTGGATTTGCCGCAAGCACGGCGTTTCCACAACGCTCGGCGGCCTTGTTCCAATCCGTTGCAGGCGCGCTGTTGCCCCACGTGGCGGATTTCTTTGGCTCGTTGAAAAGATCGGCGCCAATAACCGTGGAGTTGCCGGCGTAATGCTGCGCAAGCATGACCCAGTCGGAAATCCAACGGGCCTCCGTGTAGTACGCGTCCCCAGGGATGTACCACACATCTTCACCGATAAAATTGTCAGCCTTGGCGCTGTGGCGATCAAGGAATACGCGCAGGCCAATTTGCCCGCAATAATCAATGACTTTGTCCATGCATTGAAGTGGCGTGAGTCCTTGCAGATCGGGATTCTGCGCAAAGTTAATGCTGTTGGTTGTTGCGCCAGCGGCCAACATTTCATTGCAATATGGAATGCGCAACGTGTTGAATCCAAGCGACTTCACTTGATCAAGAACGGATTTGTATCCGCGTGTCCACAGACCGTGGAAGACTTTGTTGCTGGTCTCAAAGCCGAACCAATTCACGCCGGTGATGCGCACAGGGTTTCCATTGGCGTCAATTATTTGATTGCCGGATGTGGAAAAATAGCCAGCCGCGGTACTACTACCACTGCTTACGGCCGCAAGGGTGATTGAAGAGTCATCAATCACCATGCTTGGAACAACAACTGTTCCGCCACCACTGGTTCCGCCGCCAGTTCCGCCACCTGTTCCGCCGCCAGTTCCGCCACCAGAGATTCCATTAAGAGTGATCGCCGTGGGCAACACGCCCGCAACCGAAAAGTTGGCAGAGCAACCAACTTCAACATAGGCACCAGGCGCAATGGTGGCGTTGTATGGAGCGTTAACTATTATGTAGTGGTTGCCAACATGCGATTG
>CALFOZ010000052.1 GCA_937919205.1 uncultured Planctomycetia bacterium | reverse complement strand
ATTACCCGATTAGCGCATATCAAGGTGGCGAAATCGAACACCCCTGCCTGGGTCACCGCCCCCAGTGGTGTCCTTCGGGGTGCCATTATCGTTGCGATCATTGGAGGCGCCTTCAAGCTCAAAAAAGTTGGCCCATGAAGTTTCGGTTTGAACGTGGCCATCAAGAAGCAACATCAAGCATGTATCTCCGGGATAGCGGAATGCGACCTGATTTTGCGTGGCGTCCGTGGAGTTTAATGGACCAACGTCAGTAGTTTGCACTGGATCAATTGTTTCACCAACAAATGAATCAATGAGATAGACGCTGATTTCTGGGCGAATAATTTCCCCAAATGTGAAATACGGTCCCTTGAAAGAATCCGCGGCGTGATTGGTCAGGGCGCGCTTGGCTGAACCTCTTGCGTCAAAAAAATTGTTGGCGGCAAACTGACCGGGCACTCCACTCTGAATCGCGTTGCCACCAAAATCATTGGCCGCAATCTCTGAGTCCATGCTGATTTTGATTTGCGTATCGTTGGTTGGAAGTTTAAGTGGCGTCTTAGATCGAAATGGAGTGCGATCATAATTAGGTAGTTTTTCGTACAGCAAATCGTCAGGATTATCTACGCGATATTGATATTCAGTTAGATCCTCTGGATCAATGGCCACGGGTCCGTATCCAGCGTCGGTCCATAAAATGTCCGCCCATGTTCCCATGTATTGCTTACCGATCGGAGGTACTTCTCCGCGCACTTTGCCTTTGACCACCGCGAGGCGATTATCAAATACACTTGGCACAATAGTTTCGCGATTGGTCTGCCCGTATGCCTGGATCAACATGAAGGTTTGTTTCATGTTCGCCATGCTTCCGGCGCGCAACGCGTTGCCACGGGCCGCGCTAAGCGTGGGCAACAAAATGCCAATTAAAATTCCGATGATGCTAATCACCACCAAAATTTCAACAATGGTGAAAGCGCGGCGGACGTTGAAAGCAATACGGGAGGCATGCGTGGAATTCATTGAATTTCCTTGGATATCCTTGCGAAATAAGGCGTTTCTCTATACGCAGTCCAGGGCGCGGCGGGTGCGCTGGCTTTACCCCATGTTCATGGTCATCAGAAACTCGGCGTTGCTTTTGGTCTTGCCCAAACGGCTCTTAAGAAGTTCCATGGCTTCAACCACGTTCATGTCGCTCACCACTTTGCGCAGGCGCACAATCAACTCGTGCTCCTTCGGGTCAAGCAACAATTCCTCGCGGCGCGTGCCGCTGGCGCCAACATCGATCGCTGGATAAATGCGCTTCTCAACCAACTTGCGATCCAAGTGAAGTTCGGCGTTGCCGGTTCCCTTGAACTCTTCAAAGATGACTTCGTCGGCGCGGCTACCCGTGTCCACAAGCGCCGTCGCAAGAATGGTGAGCGAACCACCATGCTCAATGTTGCGCGCGGAGCCGAAGAATTTCTTGGGCTTGATCAGCGCGGCGTTATCCACGCCACCCGAGCCGATTTTTCCAGAGCCGGACATTCCGTTGTTGTAACCACGCGCAAGTCGCGTGATGCTGTCAAGCAAAATCACAACGTGCTGGCCAAACTCAACCATGCGTCGCGCCTTCTCCATCACCATTTCGGCAACTTGAATGTGACGCGAAACTTCCTCGTCAAATGTGCTGGCGATCACTTCAACGCGCGGCGGAGTGTTGCGGCGGAAATCCGTGACTTCCTCGGGTCGCTCGTCAATCAACAACACGATCACGTGAACGTCTGGATGGTTCACGCAAATTGCGTTGGTGATTTGTTGCAGAATCACGGTCTTGCCGGTGCGTGGCGGCGCAACAATTAAACCGCGTTGACCAAAGCCAAGCGGCGTGACCATGTCAATAATTCGCGTCTCCAGTTTGGTGGGCTGTCCCACCATTTCCAAATGAATTCGCTTGTCTGGGTGCAACGGTGTGAGCGCCTCAAAAGTGGGCAAATCCCGCAGTGCCGTGAGTGGTTTTCCATTCACTAGATCAATGTGCAACATGGTGAAGAACACTTCCGTGTCTTTCGGCGCGCGCACCAAACCGGTGAGCACTTGACCCTTGCGCAAACTAAGTCGGCGAATGTGCAACGCGCTCACATAAATATCGTCGGGGCTGTCCATGTAGCTGTACTCCGCGCTACGCAAGAAACCAAAGCCCTCCTTCATAATTTCAAGCGTGCCGGTGGCTGTCATCAAGCCGTGCTTGTTGGCGCGGGCCTTTAGAATTTCAAACGCCAACTTTTGCTTAGGCATGCCGGCTTGGTCCTCAAGACCTTCGGCGCGCGCAAGCTTGATCATTTCCTCGGCGCCAAGTCTGTGCATGCCGGCCACATCAAGGTCTTCGCGCTTGGTGGTTTTCTTGCCGGCAAGTTCCGTTTCCAATTCCTGAATTTCTTGATTAAGCAAATCATCCGTTGGCAAACTGCCTGGCGCCAAGATCATCACGGGGGCGTGCGAATGTCCGCCATGACCACCGTGTCCGCCACCACCGCCTCCGCCACCCTTTCGTCGGCGCCTGCGCTTGCCTTGGTGTTGGTCTCGTTGTTGATGCTGTGATTGTGGTTGCGGTTGTGGAGCCTGTGTAATGACGGTCTATCCATATCTTGCGTAATGGCTCGTGCCAGGAACGCAGTTGTGAACGGGAACTTTAAACCAATTCAGCGGACGCCCGCCGAATGTTTAGAGCTTTGATTCAGTTGAGGTCACCGGCGGGAGATCCCGCAGAACCTGTAGTACCTGTCTTTGCAACGAAGCTGAATCACCTTCGTTACGCAGTACATCATGCGCTGTGGAACGCTTTCGGTCAAGCGGCCACTGAGCGGATTCTCGGCGCTGTAAATCATGCGCGCTCCAACCGCGGGTGCGCTGAACGCGCTCTAAGCGAGTTGCAAGCGGAGTGTCAATGAACCAAATGCGATCGCACTTGGGTCCAAGGCCGGCTTCAAGTAGAAGCGGCGCGTCAATAATCAACGCCGCTGTTGTGGATGGAGCCGCCGCGAATATGTCATGGCGCAGTGCTTCAACACGCGGGTGAATAAGTTGCTCAAGACGGTGGCGATCTTCTGTTGAAGCGAATACCAAGTGCGCCACGGCTTTGCGATTGATGTCTCCGTGAGCGTCAAGAATGGTTGGGCCCCACCAACGCACAAGTTCCTCTTTGATGGCGGGCTCGCGCAGAGTTTTGCGCACCAGGGAATCCGAGTCGCATACAACGCAACCAACTTCCGCCAGTATGCGGGCCACTTCACTTTTGCCGCTGCCGATACCTCCAACAAGTCCAATGATCGGAAGTCGGGGCGTGGTCGACATGGTGCAAGGATAGCGGCGGGCGCAGGAATAACGCACACTTTGCAAGAGAGTGAAACGCTTTGCAGAAAGGGTGGCGCCAGTCGCTCAGACAACGCACGCTTTGCAAGAAAGTGAAACGCTTTGCAGAAAGGGTGGCGCCAGTCTCTCAGATAACGCACACTTTGCAAGAAAGTGAAACGCTTTGCAGAAAGGGTGGCACCAGTCGCTCAGACAACGCACCCCACGCAAGCGGGGCTTGCGTGGGTGCTAAACTCGCTTGTGGTGCCACCCTTTCTGCGACGCGGGAATTGGCAATG
>CALFOZ010000051.1 GCA_937919205.1 uncultured Planctomycetia bacterium | reverse complement strand
CTTGATGGAACCGCGGCCGGCGTATTGCAAGTTGGCGACAGCGTGTTTGTGACTTGCATTCCACACTTGTGGCGCTTTCAAGACAAAGACGGTGACGGCGTTGCCGAAGTGCGCGAGAAAATGTTCACGGGCTTTGGCGTGAAAACAAGTTTGCGTGGCCACGACATGCACGGGCTTGTTCTAGGAATGGATGGCCTCTTGTACTGGAGCATTGGCGATCGCGGCTACAACGTTCGCACCAAAGAAGGCGCGTTGTTGCAAGACGCGGCGCGCGGAGCCGTATTTCGCTGTGAACTTGATGGCTCAAATCTTGAAGTTGTCTTTCGTGGACTGCGCAATCCGCAGGAACTTGCCTTTAATGACCTTGGCGATCTCTTCACCGTGGACAACAACTCCGACGGCGGCGACAAAGCGCGCGTGGAATATTTACCCGACGGTGGCGACGTTGGTTGGGAAATGCACTATCAAACTTTGGAGGGCGCCAATAAGCGCGGACCGTGGGATCAAGAGCATGAGTGGTTTATGTTTGATCTAACCGATGTGGTGCAACCCGCGTGGCTCACGCCGCCGGTCGCGCATTTAACGGATGGGCCGTCGGGACTTGTTGCGTATCCAGGTGTTGGCTTTCCAGAAAAATACAACGGCGCAATGTTTGTGTGTGATTTTCTTGGTGGTGACGCGTACAGCCAAATTTGGTCTTTCAAACTTGAGCCCAAGGGCGCCGGATATGAATTAAAAGACGCGGAGGTTTTTTTGCGTGAGGTATTGCCAACGGACGTTGACTTTGGCACCGACGGTTGCATGTGGGTGACGGATTGGTTTGATGGTTGGACGAGCGATGGCACTGGTCGTTTATATCGCGTTTGGCAGGCAGAATCATTGGAAAAAGCGAAGGCGGCGGGTGGCGCGAACATTTTGAAAAAAGGTTTTCGTGACACTGACACAAGTGATTTACTGGCGTGGCTTGATCATGCGGATCGCCGTGTGCGCCAGGGCGCGCACTTGGAATTGGCGGCGCGTGGTGGCGCGGCAATTGATTCGCTTATCGCGCTTACGCATAATTTTGAAACCCCCGAACGCGCGCGCCTTCATGGATTGTGGGCGCTTGGTGTGGTGGCGCGGAAATTTAGTGCAACGCCCGCCGGCGACAAGGCGTGTAATGAACTCATGCAACTCGCGGCAGATCCAAATTCTGAACTGAAGGCCCAAGCCACGCGCGCGTTAGGTGATTCGCGCTGTGCAAAATCGCTTGAACTTCTTCGCGCAATGACGCTGGATGAAAATCCGCGCGCGCGCGCGTACGCCTGCGCCGCACTTGGTCGCTTGCAAGATAAGGATGCGATTGCAAATCTCACCGCGGTGCTTTGGGAAAATGACAACGCGGATCCGTGGCTACGACAAGCCGCCACAACCGCGCTTGCTCGCATTGGTGATCGCGCAAAACTAGAAGTCATGGCCGCCGATCAATTTCCGCAGGTGCGCCTGGGCGCGTTGTTGGCGCTTCGGCAAATGCGTGATCCTGCAATTGGCCGCTTGCTCTTTGATTCCGACGCCACTATTGCGCTTGAGGCGGCGCGCGCTATTTATGACTTGAACATTGAATCACAAATACAAATGTTGGCGACGCTTGGCGAGCGATTTTGCGATCACACAAATAGTTCCCAGACAAATGTTGGTGCGTTCACGCAACAAGATCCTCGTACATTGCCGCTATTGCGGCGCATTATTGCGGCCAATCGATTATTGGCCGACGCCGCCTCGGTGAATCGCCTTGCTGAACTTTCCCAAAGCACTCTTATTTCCCCGGCGGCGCGCATGCTTGCGTTTGAGTCGCTTACGGAATGGTCGGCGCCCGGCGCGCGCGAACCTGTGCATGGACGTGTGATTGATATCGACGCCAAGACTCGCGATGAAAAAATCTGGAAGCGCGCGTTGACGTTGTCTTTGCCTGCGTTGGCTCAGAATTCACCAGATGAGGAATTGCGTGGCAAAGCGCGCGACCTTGCTGGCAAGATTGGTATTGAGCTTGATTCCGCGGCCGCCCTTCGCACCGCGCTGGATACAAATGCAAACGCCGGCGAACGCGCCAGTTGTTTGCGGCTACTTGCGCAGGAACATAATCCTCAACTAGCCAACGCGGTTGATGCCGCATTGATGTCGCAGAATCCAAAGTTGCGTGCGGCGGCGCGTAGCCTGTTTGCAAAAGAAAATCCTGCGAAAGCCATTGCACTTTTACAGCAGGCAATTCTTCACGGTGAAATCATTGAGCAACAAGAAGCCATTACCGCGCTTGCTTCAATGCAAGATACTGCCGCGGCCAACGCGCTCAAGCCACTCGCGCGGCAACTCGCGCAAGGAACTCTTTCAGCGCCTTTGCAATTAGAAATAATTCAGGCATGCGAAGCACGCCAAGAGCCAGAGTTTGCACAATCGCTCGCAGACTGGAAGAAAAATTTCGCAAGTCCAGATCCATTTCCAATATTCAACGCGTGCGTTGAAGGCGGCAACGCCGAACAAGGTCAGCGCATTGTCGCCGCAAATTCCGCCTCGCAATGCTTGCGCTGCCACGCTATTGCCGGCGGTGGCGGACACGCGGGCCCATCGCTTGAAGGTGTTGCCACGCGATATGACCGCCGCGGATTGCTTGAAAGTTTGGTGCTACCCAATGCCAAACTTGCGGCGGGATTTGGTCCCGTCAGCGCCATGCCAACCATGAGCGTGTTGCTTTCACCGCGTGAACTGCGCGATGTGGTCGCGTATTTATCCACACTGCAACCCGCGCATCAACCATGACCGCGCATAAATGTCATGGTGATTGAATTTGCGGGCGTTGCGGTCTTGCTCGCTGGAGAAAAGTTCAGCTGAAACTTTTCTGGATCAACAAAATACGCCTTGCCCGTCACCGGCCACGCGGGTCGCGTGTCCGACCATGTCACGGTTCCCGTGGTGCTTCCATCTGGGCCAATTTTCCCTGCAAACGTAGCGGAAACAGCCTGATTCCATTCGGTTGAATTAAATCCGTCATCCACCATCGCTCCGCTCATTGTGCCGTCGGCCGTTACGCGAACCGTGCCCGTTCCCCAATCCGCGCCGCCGTCATACCAATTCACGGTCCATGTTCCAGTCCACTGCTTCTGAAAATCTGGCATGACAGTTTTTTGCGCAACACCATAAGGCGGCGTGCCTGAAATTCCTTGCTGATGCAAAGCGAGCGTGATTTGATCAACTTCGCTTTGGCCTTTAGATGTTGTGGCTTTCAAGTTAGCGCCCAGCGAACCAGTGGTTGGATGCGACCACGTTCCCGCATACGAAAAATACGCGCCGCCTGTCCATGTCACGGTCAATCCAATGTCGTCGCCTGGACCCAACAATCCCGTCACGGTTGCAACGCGCGGTGGCACGGTTGGATTGGCTTGCGACCACACGGCGTCGGTCATGCTTCCGCGCACACGCCCCGATTGCTCAATCACAAATCGCGCTTGACCGCCAGACGTTCCACTTGAATTCATGAATGATCCAGACCAACGCAGTGCCGTGGTGGATGTGTCCTTTGAAGTGACCGCGCTTGAGTCACCGTTGTTGCCCGAACCCATCTTGCGCGCCGCCGCCACGCAACCGCTTAAAACAGGCGCGCAGAGTGCAATTTGAATGGAAACTATACAAACGAATTTGCAATATGGAAGAATGTTTTTCATGCGCTCATAGTAGCGGTCTTGCCCACATTCAACTCTGCATGCACAACATTCCACCATCAACCGCAATCAACGCGCCGTTCACATACGCCGCAGAGGGCGAGGCGATAAACATAATCACCGCCGCAATTTCTTCTGGCGAGGCAAATCGTCCCGCGGGAATTTTTCCAATCATCTGCGCCTCAACTTCGGCCACTGAACTACCTGAACGCTTGGCACGCCCAGCAATGATGGACTGCAAGCGTTGTGTGCGTGTTGGGCCAGGCATAATTAAATTCGCCGTAATTGCAAATCCACCAAGCTCGCCCGCAAGTGTGCGCGTCCAATTGGCCATGGCCGCGCGTGCAACATTGCTCACTCCATGACCACGAATGGGCCGCTCAATACTTGTGCTACCCACAACAATAATGCGTCCAAATTTTTCCGCGCGCATGCCTGGCGCGCATACCTGCGCCAACTTGTGCGCGCTGGATAAAAGTTGGGCAACGCACTTGTCAATTTCATCGGTCGATGCATCTATTAAATATCCCGCCTCGGGCGCGCCTGTGTTCACAACCACTATGTGTACCGCGCCAATTCGCGCAATCAACGCGTCCGCGGCCTTCTCCACCGCGGCGGAGTTGGCATGGTCAACCAGCATGATTTGATGTTCATGTGCCACAGCGGAGTCGCGATTGAATACCACTGCGCGCGGAATCTGCGACCCCTTTGGCAATTCAGCAAGAACTTTGGCAAGACCTTCGTCGTTGCGCCCGCAAAGAACAACCCTGGCTCCCGCGTCGGCCAACGCATGCGCGGCCGCGCAACCAATTCCTTGCGTGGCGCCGCACACCAGCGCAGTTTTTCCTTGCAATGAACGGTTGAACATACGCATAAAGGTAACCGTTCTTGCGCACGTTCATACATTTCAAGTTTGAAATGTGAATCAATTTCATTTGTTGCAAATCAAATGCCAACATTCCCGCCGCACTGCTTACCATGCTCTCATGGCGCTTCCGACTATCACAGCAGAAGAAGCAATTCGCAAAGTGCTTTCGCTACCCGCCTCTCGCCGCGCCGCGGCATTGCGCGAACTGCTTCACGGCAACCGCGCCACATTGAACAAGGCTTTAGAAATGTTGCCCACCGCGGGCAACGCGCCGCAAAGCGTGTTGGGTCAAACCGAAATCAAGCCGGAAATTCGCATTGGCTCCTATCACCTTCGTAGCGTGCTTGGCGAGGGCGGATTTGGAATTGTGTGGCTTGCCGAGCAAGATGAACCACTGCGCCGCTCCGTGGCGTTTAAAATTCTCCGCCCCGATCGCCTTGACGCTTCCAGTCGCGCGCGCTTTGAAAGCGAGCGCCACGTTGTCGCGCTTCTTGATCATCCCGGCTTGATTAAAATCTTTGAAGCCGGTGAATCACCCGATGGTCGTCCATGGTTCGCCATGGAATTAGCCGCGGGTTCGCCAATCACGCAGGCATGTGATGTGGCTGGCCACTCGCTTGGTCAACGTATTGATCTCATGGCGCAAGTGTGCCGCGCAGTTCATCACGCGCATCAACGCGGCGTGATTCACCGCGATTTAAAACCTTCAAATATTTTAGTTTCACTTGACGCCGACGAGGCTGTTGTGAAAGTGATTGATTTCGGTGTTGCACGCGCCGCATTTGATCCAATGAATCCCGATGAGCACGATGGCGCTTTGGTTGGTACTCCAACTTTCATGGCGCCCGAAGCGCGAAATCTTCGCACTGGGGAAGCTGATTCCCGCATGGATATCTACTCGCTTGGTGCCGTCATGCTGCGTCTTCTGACCGACTGTTTGCCCGATGATTCCAACACGCTTAAAGCTCATACATTGTTTAAAAATCTTCCGGTCGAAGAAATAAAGTTGGCTGTTCAAAATCGCAAAACAACCTTCGCAAAAATTATTTCAACACTCAGCGGCGATCTTGATGCAATTATTGCGCGCTGTTTATATCGCGATCCACGCGACCGTTATGACTCCGCGCTTGCGTTGGCACAGGATTTAGAGCGCTTTCGCCGCGGCGAATCCGTGCATGCGCGCCCTGACACGCCACTGCGAAGGCTGAAGCGCGCGATGAATCACCACCCACTCGCCGTCACTCTTGCGTTGATCGCCATTCTTGCCTTGACGGCGAGTTTCTTAAACGCGCGTTCACAGCGCGCCATAGCCTTGGCGGCAAAAGATCGCGCCGAAATTGCTTCGCAAGGCGCCAACGACGCCACCATTCTCATCACGGAGTTGCTTACTGAAATTATTTCTAAACCGGATGAGGCTCCGCGAACCTCGGACGATATTTTGTCGGAGGCCAGCCGACTTGCTGGACTTCGCCTGAACAACGATCCAATCATGGAAGCGCGCGTTCGTGCGTCCATGGGTCACTTGTGGACTTCCCAAAATCGCAACGATCTTGCCGCTCAGGAATTTTCGCGAGCCATTGAACTTCTTCAATCAAACGATCAAACGCGCCTACTTGCGGAAACGGAACTGCTTCTTGCTGGATCGCTTCGCGCGGACGGTTCGTTCAATGAGGCGCGCCGCAACGCCAATAAGGCGCGCTTGGAATTTTTATCTGAATCGCCAGCCGACAACGACGACCTTGCGCGGGCATATTTAGAATTGGCGCAAATTTCAGCGGCAGAAGGTAAAAATTCTGATGCTATGTCATTTCTTGAAAAAGCAAAAATCGCGCATGAAAATGCCCCGGAACTGAATGAAAAATTGTTAAAAAAAATAAATTCTTTGTTCCGAACGCTTTCAATCAGCCAAAGCGTGACTCCCGCCAACACGTCCGCCAATCAATAAAATTTTTGGCTTGCATGGTCGCCGATTTGCGGTCACTATTCACACCTCGCCATGATGACGCTTCCAAAAACAAATAAATTTATCTCCATTATTCGAGCCAGTGGTCCCACGTCTGCCGGCGTTCGAATAGATGGAAATGCCACGTGCATCATTGGCCGCGCAACCGATTCTGGTTTGGTGCTAGAAGATGAATCTGTCTCGCGTCGCCACGCGGTTCTACGGATCGATCGCGGGGGCGCGACCATTGAGGACGCCACAAGTTCACTAGGAACTTTATTGAATGGCGTGCGCCTTGAGCCAAATGAAAAAACAGAATTGCATGACCGCGATGTGCTGACCATTGGTCCGTGGACATTTATCGCCCGCACAACCACCGATGAGGGCGACAGCGAACAAGAAATTCCTCAATCGCCTCCACCTCCCGCGGATTCAAAGGATCCCTATCAAACCAGCGCCTCCATGTTGTTGCGCCTGCGCGCCGACGGAACCCTTGATCGCCAAATTGGCTGGAACGATTTCTCCAAAATGTATGGCTCCGTTATCGCGGGGTTCGCCCGCAACGCCGGCGCAAAGCCGCAGGAAGTGGATGACATTTTGCAAGACGTCATGCTTGGATTTTTCAAGCAATCACGCCTATTTGAATACGATCCCGCAAAGGGTCGCTTTCGCGGCTATCTCAAGCGCATCACGCTTAACGCCATCCGCGATCGCTATCGTCGCAAGCGTCCCAGTGTTGGTTTGCCCGAGTCATACGATCCGCCCGAGCGTGAAAGTGAATTGAACGCCGCGTGGGATCGCGAGTGGACCGAACATTTACTGCGCAGGGCGCTGGAAAAAGTAAAGATAAATATTCAACCCAAAACACTCGAGGCATTTGAACGCTACGGAGTGCGAGGCGAACCCGTGGCGAGCGTGGCAAAAGATTTGGACATGAGCGAAGCTTCTATCCGCCACGCAAAGATGCGCGTGCTTGATCAATTGCGCGAAGAAATTGCCCGCATGCGCGCCGATGAAGGCTAAACCTTTTGACCACCTTGTACTTCTGTGCCTGCTTGGCGCCATTCAATACTTTGCGTGTCACTGACTTCTTATCCAAGACTCGCCGTTCATCATGACCAAACGCTTGTCACCAAGCCATTGAAGTTGCACCACAACTGGATCTCCCGCGTTGGGTATCAACCTTAATCCATCGCTCTTCACATCCCACCGGCCCTTTGCTTGCACCACCAAGCCAGCAAATACCGGTAACTCCCCACTTTCGCCATCTGATTTGGCAACAAACGTTCCATCCGCATTGAATTGCAAACTGCGTCGGCGCGTGCCGTTCTCATCAAGTTTGATCCAGGTTGCGCCCGCCAAACACTCACGCATTTGCAGTAAATTAGGCTGGGAAAAATCAGATTTGGCCGCCGCTTCATCGGGCACATCCCACGGTTTCACCAAGGGCTGTATTGGTTTTTGCGCGGTCTCTGGCGCGGGGATTTGTTCCACTGCCTTAGTGTCCTGTTTGGGCAACCATTGGGATTCATTCACGGGAGTGGTTGTTGTCTGGCAACCAACATTGCAAGCCGCCAAAGCAATAATCACGCAAGCCACATGATGGAGATTTGTGTTCATTACAAAAGAACTTAGCGCCATGCAATTCATCCCAACAGGGTAACCACTTGCTTGTAAAGATATGTTAAAGATGCTCTTATATACCCATGAGCGACGAGCAGAATAAATCCGCAAAATCAAATGTTGTTGCTGATCCCAATCCCTCACTGCGCAATGACGGATTTTTGCAAGTGAAGCTAAGCAATGATCCTGAGCGTCAGCGTTTGCTCGAAGACAAGAGCGACCATCGCTGGCGCAAGTGGGGTCCGTGGGTCAGTGATCGTCAATGGGGAACTGTGCGCGAGGATTATTCCGCGGACGGAAACGCGTGGGATTATTTTCCACACGATCACGCGCGCAGTCGCGCTTTTCGCTGGGGCGAGGACGGATTAGCCGGTTTCTGCGATGAAAAACAGCGGGTTTGCCTTGGTATTGGTTTGTGGAACGGCAAGGATCCAATTCTAAAAGAGCGCCTGTTTGGCCTGACCAATTCACAGGGAAATCACGGCGAAGATGTGAAGGAGTTGTACTGGCATCAAGACGCTACGCCTACCGCCAGCTATCAGCGCATGCTCTATAAATATCCACAGCGCGCGTACCCATACGAAGACCTCATTGCCACCAATCGCGATCGCGGTCTGAACGCGCCCGAATATGAATTGCTTGACACAGAGTCTTTCAGCGATCTGCGCCACTTTGATGTGACAGTTGAATACGCCAAGGCCAACCCTGACGACATTTTGTGGCGCGTCACTGTTCGAAACCAAGGTCCCGAGGCCGCGGACATTCATGTGTTGCTACAAACCTGGTTTCGCAACAATTGGAGTTGGGTGCACAACGCCACAAAGCCAGCCATGCGCATGCAAGAGCCTGGGCACATTATTGTTTCACCAAACCATATGGATCAGTATGTATTGAGTTGCGACAAGTCCGACGAATTGTTGTTCTGTGAAAACGAAACCAACACGCACAAATGTTTTGGCGCTCCGCTTACGCCCGGCCTGCATCCTAAAGATGGAATCAACGACTACATCGTCAATGGAAATCGCGACGCGGTGAATCCGTTGCGCGAAGGCACAAAGGCCGCGTTTGTGCGCAAATTCACTGTTCCCGCCGGCGCCACCGTGTGCATGCGCGCTCGTCTGCAACTGGCCACCGTGAAGGGCGACCCCTTCAAAGATTTCGATTCCATTTTTGATCTGCGCTTAAAAGAAGCCGACGCATTTTATAAACCGCTCAATGGTCATCCCGACAAACCGGAGTACGGACACATTCAGCGCAAAGCGTTCGCAGGCTTGCTGTGGAACTTTCAGTGGTACAAGTTCAACATTCACACGTGGCTCAAGGGCGATCCAACATTTCCACCGCCGCCCGCGGAGCGATTGAAGGGTCGCAACTCGCTCTGGCAAAATGTGGACGCCGAATGCATTCTCTCAATGCCCGACAAGTGGGAGTATCCGTGGTTTGCAAGTTGGGATCTTGCGTTTCAATCCGTCACGCTTGCCATGATTGATCCCGAGCGCGCCAAGCGCCAGCTTTGGCAAATTGTTCAGCCGTGGATGCAACATCCCGACGGACAAGTTCCCGCATATGAATGGGCGCTAGGCGATGTGAATCCGCCGGTGCTTGCGTGGGCCGCGTACCGCATTTTCCAAATCGAGCAACACGTGTGGAACGTGGCCGACCATGACTTTCTTTCGGAGATTTGCCACAAATTACTGCTGGATTTCACCTGGTGGGTCAACCGCAAGGATCGCGACGGACACAATATTTTTGAAGGCGGATTTCTTGGCCTAGACAATGTTGGCGTGTTCGACCGCAGTAAACCACTGCCTATGGGCGGCGTGATTTTACAAAGTGACGGCACCGCGTGGGTGGCGAAATATTGCACATCCATGATCCGCGTGGCACTAGAACTTTCAAACGCGGGACATCTTTATCAAAGCATCGCGGAAAAATTCTTCGAGCAATTCCTGCTGATCGCGGAAGCCGCCACAAATCTTGGTGGCCTTGGTATTGACTTGTGGGACGAGGAAGATCAATTCTTCCACGACATTATTCAACTGAACGACGGCCGCGCAATTCCGGTTCGTGTGAAAAGTATTGTGGGTCTTGTGCCACTGTTCGCCGTGGCCGTCATTGATGAGATGGATCTTAAAAACCATCCCAAGCTTGATCAGCAACTCACATGGTTCTTGGAACGCAGACCAGATCTTGCAAGCCTGATCTCGCGCTGGGGATCGCCGGGAAGTGGTCAAACTCGACTGCTCAGTTTGTTGCGCGGACATCGCATGAAGGCGCTTCTGTCGCGCGCGCTTGATGAAAAACAATTCCTGTCACCCTACGGAATTCGCAGTGTCAGTTTGGAGCACAGGGACAATCCATACGTGCTTGAAATTGATGGCCAAAGTTGGAGCCTGCAATATCAATCTGCCGAAAGCGACACACGCGCCTTTGGTGGCAATTCAAATTGGCGCGGGCCAGTTTGGTTCCCCATGAACTTTCTAATCTTTGAAAGCTTGTTGCGTTATTACTACTACTACGGACCAGATTTTAAAGTGGAGTGCCCAACAAACAGTGGCACCATGATGAATCTGAAAGAGGTCGCGATGTTCTTGGCCCAGCGCATGGTGAATATTTTCCTGCCCGAAGCGGATGGAATTCGCCCAGTCAATCGCAACTATCCAATTCTTGATAAATCGCCAGCCTTCGCCGGTAATTTTTGTTTCCATGAATACTTTGACGGCGACAACGGCCGCGGCGTGGGCGCCTCGCATCAAACAGGCTGGACCGCGATTGTGGCGTTCCTGCTTGCGCCATACGACGATCAAAAGGTCTCAAGATTTAAATAACTGAATCACCTCGCGCCGATTTTTGTTGTGCAAGATCGCATATCTTGACGGCATGAAAAATTTCAACCACGCCCGCCTTGGTTTTGCCCTCTTCATCGCGACCATTCTGATTGCTTCAGTAATTTTTACGCGCGCTTCCACCGCCATCGCATCGGCTCAAACTTCGCAAGCAACGCCAACACAACAGATGTCCTTTGCCGCCGCGCATGAATTGTTGGCGCGACTTGTTGGCGCGTGGAATATTTCTGGTGAAGCCGTATCGCCCACAGGTCAAATTGAAAAGCGCCTGCAAGGCCGCGCTGTTTGGCAATGGGCGCTTGGAGGCGTCTTTCTCTTTGGCGACACGGTTCTAAACAACGGCGCCGCGGTCATTCAAGAAGTTGACACGATTGGTTTCAACAGCGGCGGACAATTTTTCCAGCGCACTCTATTGACCGACCAAGACCAAAGCATGATTTGGCAACGCGGTTCATTCAACTCCACCGCCACCCAACTCACATTTCAATCACTCAACGCTAGCCCCACGCAAACCGACGCGCCGCGCACCATCACTTTGTTGATCGACTTCTCGCAAACAGATCAAATTGGCTGGACCATGCTGTATAGCGAAAGCGGAAACACTGTTGGAACGGTGCGATTAGTGCTTACCCGCGCGCCGGAGGACCAACTTGTTGGCGGCGGTGGAATGGGTGGCGGCATGAATGGCGGCATGAACACGCCGGGCTCAAATGGCATGGGCGGCGGCGCGCAACAATCCCCCGCTGATCCCGCCGCTTTGCAAGCGCAACTGAATCAAATGGTTGCCGCAAAGCAACAAATGCAAAAGCAAATCGATGGCTACAAAGCCCAGGTCACCGCGGCGCAAGCCAGCTTTCAACAACTCAATCAACCCTGAGTCGCGCGCATACACTGCCCACGTGCTTACCCAATCGTCGCAATTTAAAAATCTGCAAATATTTGATCACCCGCTCATTCATCACAAACTTTCTCTGGCGCGCAATCAAGTCACACAACCAGAGCATTTTCGTCGCTTGCTAAATGAAATAGCCGGTCTTATGGTCTACGAAGTTTCACGCAATTTTTCCACCGCCACATACACCGTGCAAACTCCACTAGAGCCCGCGCCAGGTAGGCGACTTTCACAACCCGTCACGCTTGTTCCCATTTTGCGAGCCGGCCTTGGCATGACGGACGGCATTTTGCGCCTCTTTCCAGAAGCACGCGTGGGCCACATTGGCATTCAACGCGATGAGCACACAAAATTGCCAGTGCATTATTACTCCCACTTTCCACATGACATTTCCGCTGGTCCGGTGATTATTGTGGACCCAATGCTGGCCACGGGCGGCAGTGCCGTTCATGCGGCGGATCACTTGTGCAAACTTGGTTGCGACAAAATTCAAATGATTTGTTTGGTGTCTGCGCCAGCCGGCGTACAAAAAATGCTTGACGCCCACCCATCTATCCCTATTTACACCGCCGCACTAGATCGAGAGCTAGATCAAAATGCATTCATCCGCCCTGGATTAGGTGATGCTGGTGATCGTGTATTTGGAACTCCAGCCTAAAAATCTTAAAAACATCCACAAAATACCATTCTTACGTCAAGTAAGGTTTATCTTTCTTCATTTATAGATTAAAAAGCTTTAATTTACAAAAAAATACAATAAAAGCAGGCTTTTTATCAAAAAACAACCAAAATTAAATTCCAGTCAAATTGTATAAAAAGCGTCTTCTTGCTTCATTTATATTCCTATTTACGCGAAGATGCTGGTATCCACACAACATCTCCAACTCCGCCATCTTTATTAACAAGCCTTGCCGCCGCAAAAAGTAAATCGCTGACCCTGTTCACGTACATAATAAGTGACCCACCAACCGGCTCACTATGACTAAGGTGGATCATTTCTCGCTCGGCCCTTCGACAAATTGTGCGCGCTAAATGAAGTCGTGATGCCAATTCAGTGCCCCCAGGCATAACAAATGCGGTTAATGGCGTGTTCGCGCCATCAATTTCGTCAATCCACTTTTCAACCTCTTCCACATGACTAGGGCTAATCCGCTGTATTTTTGATTCATTGTTCGCTCCCTCGGGCGTGGCTAAATCAGCCCCAATGTCAAACATCCTGCTTTGCAGACTGGCAAAAATACTTAAAAGCCTAGAATGAAGTTTGTTTTCAGAAACGCAAGCCGCCGCGCAAACTCCCAAAGTTGCATTAAACTCATCTATTGTCCCATAAGATTCAATTCTGGGATGATCTTTGCTCACCCTTGCACCCGAAAAAAGGCCGGTGGTTCCATCATCGCCTGACTTTGTATAAAGCTTCATGGGTGTCCTTGGGTTCTTAAAAGTGCTAGCGACAGATTCTAATAATTCAAAAATCGGTGAAATTCCTTGCAAATTAAATTTGATCAAATTTAATAATCATCAATATGATGATACATTCTTACTTCTGCAAATTTAAAGGAACACCTATAGATACCTCTTCGGATTGTAAACACGACCTAAACATTTGGGTCGACCCTATTTCCCACCGCTTACCCAAAACCTTACGAACGCCATACATCAAATACTTTAGGAGTAACTCATACATGCGCAAAGGCTTCACGATCATCGAATTGCTTGTTGTTGTTTCTATTATTGGTTTGCTTGTGGCTATTCTTCTGCCCGCCATTGGCAAGGCGCGTGAATCTGCTTTGTTAACTCAAAGTCAATCCAATCTTCGTTCAATTGGTACTGCGTCTGGTGTTTATGGCGCGGATTTTCAAGATCGACAATGGACGGCCGTTTCCGACGATCTTGGTCAAGCTGGTACTTGCGATGTATTTTCCAAAAAACGCTGTTCTGCCCAACTTACACTTGGATATAAGGAAGATGGCTCCGCGGCTGGTTTCTTTATTCCACAAGCGGCCAGTTGTGGCGTGCAGTCCACTAGCGCAAATTGCAATCTCGCAAAAGCATATTGGCCTTGTGATTTTAACATGGCAGGAACAGGAAACTTTGGATCATGGAGACTTGTGAACGCCAAAAGTTTCAATAAATACGTAAGTGCTCGATTTTATGACCCAATATTTTATGCCCCCAAGGACAAAGTCACCCTGGAAAAAGCTTCCGCCTTTTTAGAAACCGGAGCAGATTTTTCTGGAACACTAGAGCAAACAGTTCTTAGCACTTATTGCTGGAGTCCTGCGGCAATGTGGGGCACCGAGGTGCTTTCCAAGAAGAATGGCTTCAAGGCGCCTCCCTCAGGTTCACCAGCGGGATTTCGCTCGCCATCCGCTGGTCAGGCTTCATTTCCAGATCTTAAAACTCGTTGCTTAGAGCATCAGTGGCTACAAAACAAACCAAATCTTGACACCATGGATGGTGGAAAGTGGTCGGGTGGGTCTCAACCAAATAAAGACTCTTTTTGCCCTGCTACGCGCGGCTCTGGTGGCATGCCATGGGTGTTCAATCAGGGATATCAATCCGCACCCGTCTCTGTGTTCTTTGACGGACACATCGCGCAATTGGGCGTTGCAGAAGCCGCCGATTCATGGTCGCGTGTGACCTTTGGGGACGGACAAAATACTACAAACCCGCCAATAATTAAAGGCACGTATGTTGCAGGGGGTTCGGGCATAATTTCGGGCATGACTTCTGGCTACACCAATGGTGCCACATATGACAACGGAGCTGAATTTGCTGGCAAGTTTGTTTCATATCATGTGCTTACCGCTGGTGGCATTCAAGGTCGCGACACCATTGGCCAAAAATAAATTTTAATTTTATCCTGCTACCTCTCATTTACTTTTAACACCATGAAAACAAAATCAAAAAAATATGGCTTCACTATCATCGAACTGCTTGTGGTTGTTTCGATCATCGGCTTATTACTGTCGCTTCTTATTCCAGCCGTTGGTAAAGCGCGAGATTCCGCGCTCACTACTCAAAGCCTGACAAACCTGCGCAATATGGCTTCTGCCTGCGGCAGTTACGGCGCGGACTGGAGCGATCGTCAGCCCACTTTTGTATTTGACGACTTGGGCCAACACATTACTGCCGTTAACAGTGGTTCCGAAAAGGCCTACAAAGATAAGACCGGCGGTTGCTGTCCGTCGATGGTCTTGGGGTACGGAGGCTATATCGGCAAATGCGGAACCGGTTCAGGTATTTGGGGTTTTTGGTCCTCTTGTGATGCGGGCGTGGGCTCGGGAAGCAATCTTGCGTATTCCCTACCAATAATCTTGTCGCCAAGTTGGACCGCTGATTCTGGCGTTGTCGGCACTGGCGCTTGGAAGATTCCAAATGTCCGCCCATTTAACCAATATGTTGGTGGCAAGTTTTATGACAAGGTTTTTTACTCGCCAAAGGATAAATATTCCCAGGAGCGCGTGCAACCGGCGCTAGAACAGGGTGACGATTTTTCATTGATTTGTGAATCCGCAGATGGTTGGGTTCCTAGCACATATTGCTTCAGTCCAGCCGCTATGTTTTCTCCAGATGTGTTTGGCTCCAAAAATGGTTGCATTTCATTTTCTGGTACCGCGAAAAATGGATTATTGCCTTCCGCTTTTCGTTCGCCAAGCGTGGGTCAGGCTGGATTTCCAGATCTTAAAACCAGAATGATGGAAAACTGGTGGTTGCAGAATAAAGAGGGACCAGATTTCAATCCTAAATTTTCGACGGACACCCCCTACTTTTTCAACCAATGCGTAAATTCCGCGCCCGTAACTTTATTCTTTGATGGACACGTGGGATTAAGTGGTTGCAATGACAGCATGGATGCAAACGCTCAGGTTCGCGCCGCAAACATTGATGCAAATACGACCAAATTAGAAAAAGGTCTGTTTGTCACAGACACCCTTTCTGTGATGCCAGGACCTTGGAATGGTTACGGAGGCTATTTCACCGGACCAGATGGCAAGGAGGGTGCTGAGTTCAATTACGACACCCAAGTCAACACTTCCATGCATGCATTCACTACTGATGGTGTTTTAGGTCGTGACTTTATTATCGCCAAATAAGATGGCTCAAATCACGGCGTCTGATCAACATTGATACCACTTTAAAACCGCATCCTTCGATGCGGTTTTTTTTTATTGAATGGAAGGTCGATTCCAGCAATCAAGCTGGATTGCGAGCCTTAAGCACTCAACAATTTTATAAATTAATGAAACTTTTGTAAGAAATTCTCTACATTTGAATGACAACGCTTAGACTAGCCGTAGTCCAATGCCATGAAACATATTAAAAAATTCTATGGTTTTACGATTATTGAACTTTTGGTTGTTGTATCGATCATTGGATTGCTTCTTTCACTTCTAATTCCGGCGGTGGGCAAAGCCCGTGACTCCGCTCTGACCACGCAAAGCCTGGCAAACTTGCGCAATATGGCCGTAGCCTGCGGAAGTTATGGCGCTGATTGGAGCGATCGCCAACCATCATTTATATTTGATGATTTTGCCCAACATATCAACGGGCTCAGCGTGGCATCTGAAAAAGATTATTTTAAAGCCACTGGTACATGCCCACCATCTTTGATCTTGGGATACGGCGGCTACATCGGTAAATGTGGAACCGGCTATGGCATTTGGGCATGGTGGACCTCTTGTGAAGGAGGTGGCGCGGCCGAAGCCGCTTCATATTCATTTTCACTTCCAATTATTTTGGCGTCTAGCTGGAACAGTTTGCCTGGCACTGATGGTTTTGGAGTATGGAGAACGCCAAACGCCAGAAGCTTTAGCCAATACATCAACAGTAAATTTTATGACCGAGTTTTTTACGCGCCCAAAGACAAGCAAGCCAACGAGCGTGTGCAACCCGCCTTGGAAAAAGGTGATGATTTCTCTTTGATTTGTGAGGATTCAGATGGTTGGGTTGAAAGCACGTATTGCTTCAGTCCATCCGCAATGATGTGCGCGGAGGTCTTTGGATCTAAAAATGGATGCATTTCATTTAGTGGAAACAAGCCTGGTGGTTTATTGCCATCAACATTTCGTTCCCCAAGCGTGGGACAAGCTGGATATCCAGACCTAAAAACTAGAATAATGGAGCATCAGTGGTTGCAGAACCAGGAGGGTCCAGACTTCAATCCAAAATTCAACGGTGATGTTCCGTACATGTTCAATCAGTGCGTAAATTCCGCACCCGCAACTGTATTTTTTGATGGACACGTGGCATTAAGCGGTTGCAATGACAGCATGGATGCCAATGCTCAAGTACGTGCCTCTAATATTGATTCAGGTCGTGTTCTAAAAGAAAAGGGGCTCTTTGCCTCCGACACTCTTTCAGTTTTGCCGGGTCCATGGGGAGGCTACGGTGGATACTTCACCGGCGCGGATGGCAAGGAGGGCGCTGACTTTAATTACGATACGCAGGTGAACACATCCATGCACGTGTTCACCACTGATGGAATACTGGGACGTGATTTTATTACCGCCAAATAATATTTTGCAAAATATTCAATTTAAATCTAGTCGATCTGGATTCACTATCATTGAACTGCTTGTGGTTGTTTCAATCATTGGCTTGCTTCTGTCGCTTCTTATTCCGGCGGTTGGCAAGGCGCGAGATTCTGCTTTGAACACGCAAAGTTTGGCGAACCTGCGCAATATGTCTTCGGCTTGCGGAAGTTACGGCGCGGATTGGAGCGACCGGCAACCCACTTTTGTGTTTGACGATTTTGGCCAACACATCAATTCTGTCGGTAGCGCTTCCGAGGCGGAGTACAAAAGTAAGACTGGTGGATGTTGCCCATCCATGGTGGCGGGGTATGGAGGAATTGTTGGAAAGTGTGGCGGCGGGCCAATCGCGGGTAAGGGCATTTGGGGTTTCTGGACTTCGTGTGACGGCGGCGGAAATGGCGGAAGCAATGTTGCATTTTCACTTCCATTTATTTTGGCGCCAAGTTGGGCGTCTGGTGAAGCGTGGTATTCCGGAGTGGCGGGCGGCGGCGCCTGGAGAATTCCAAACGTCCGGGGCTTCAGCCAATATGTTGGCGGTAAATTTTATGACAAAGCTTTTTACGCGCCCAAGGATAAATATTCCATGGAACGCGTTCAGCCCGCCTTTGAAGCGGGTGATGACTTCTCATATCTTTGTGAAGTTCCAGAAGGCTGGGTTGAAAGCTCCTATTGCTTCAGTCCCGCGGCCATGTTTTGTCCCGATGTGCTTGGCTCAAAAAATGGATGCATTTCATTTTCTGGTGATGGCCCAACTGGATTATTGCCAAGCGCGTTTCGTTCGCCAAGCGTGGGTCAAGCTGGGTTTCCAGATCTTAAAACTCGAATGCTGGAGCACTCATGGTTGCAAAGCAAGGAGGGGCCGGACTTCAATCCAAAGTTCTCGGGCACTATTCCATATCTATTCAATCAGTGCGTGAATTCCGCGCCAGGCACCCTGTACTTTGATGGGCACGTGGCTCTAAGCGGTTGCAATGACAGCATGGATGCCAACGCGCAGGTGCGCGCGGGAAACATTGATTCGGGTTCAGAGAAAATAGAAAAAGGCCTGTTCGTAGTTGACACGATTTCGAATTTGCCGGGTCCTTGGGGAGGCTATGGTGGATACTTCACCGGCGCGGATGGTAACGAGGGCGCTGACTTTAATTACGATACACAGGTGAACACATCATTTCATGTGCTCACTGTTGATGGCATTCTGGGTCGTGATTTTATTACCGCCAAATAAAAGTCGCGCGGCGTTGCATTGGTTTGGACGCGTTTTAAATTTAAACACTCGCACGAAATTGTTTTTGTGCGCAAAAATAAAATAGGGTCTTGAAACGCCCGTGCGCATCAAGACCCTATGTGTCTACGTATCTATGTGAAGTGAAGCTTGGGCTTAGAAATCCATTCCGTCCATGCCACCCATACCGCCCATTCCACCCATACCGCCACCACCGCCGCCACCCATCTCAGGCTTGGCCTTCTTCTCTTTGATCTCGGTGATCGCGCAATCCGTGGTCAACAAAAGTCCAGCAATGCTGGCCGCATTTTGCAGAGCGACTCGTTCAACCTTGGTTGGAACAATTACGCCCGACTTGACCAAGTCTTCGTAGGTGCAAGTCAACGCGTTGAAACCAAAGTTGGTGTCGCTTGACTCTTCAACCTTCTGAACCACGATCGAGCCATCAAGACCACCGTTGGTCGCGATTTGCTTCAATGGAGCGGCGAGCGCGCGGCGAACAATATCAACGCCCACCTTCTCGTCGTCATTTTCGAACGACTTCGCAAGACGATCAAGCGCCTTGCGTGTGCGCAGAACGGAAACACCGCCACCAGGAAGAATGCCTTCCTCTACGGCCGCGCGACACGCGTGAAGAGCATCTTCAACGCGCGCCTTCTTCTCCTTCATTTCAACTTCGGTGGCCGCACCGACATTGATTTGCGCAACGCCGCCGGCGAGTTTTGCAAGACGTTCTTGCAACTTCTCGCGGTCGTAATCGCTGGAGGTATTTTCCATTTGACCCTTGATCTGCTCAATGCGACCTTGAATGTCCTTGGTCTTGCCTGCGCCTTCAACAAGCGTGCAAGTGTCCTTGGCCACAGTGATCTTTTTCGCGCGACCAAGTTGTGCCAGCGTGAGATTTTCAAGCGTCACGCCGAGTTCTTCCATCACTGCTTCACCGCCAACAAGTGTGGCAATGTCACCGAGCATTTCCTTACGACGATCACCAAAACCCGGCGCCTTCACGGCGCAGATTTTAAGAACGCCACGAAGCTTGTTCACCACAAGTGTGGCAAGCGCTTCGCCGTCAATGTCTTCGGCAACAATTAAGAGTGACTTACCGCTCTCGGCGATCTTGCCCAAGATTGGAAGCAGGTCCTTTGCGGCGCTGATCTTCTTCTCATTCACCAACACGTAGGCGTCTTCAAGCACGCACTCCATGTCGGTTGGATTGGTGACAAAGTGCGGGCTGAGCCAACCCTTGTCAAACTGCATGCCTTCGAGCAATTCAACTTCGGTCTCAAGACTCTTGCCTTCTTCAACGGTGATCACGCCGTCCTTGCCAACTTTGTCCATGGCGTTGGCAATGATCTTGCCAATGTTCATGTCTTGATTGGCAGAACAGCAACCAACTTGCGCGATCTCCTTGGAGTCCTTCACTGGCTTGCTCATTTTCTTAAGCTCGTCGGTGACGGTGCGAACCGCGGCGTCAATACCGCGCTTGACCGCATTTACATTTGCGCCAGCGGTGATGTTCTTCAAGCCTTCTTGAAAGATGGCTTCCGCGTAGATGGTCGCGGTTGTGGTTCCATCGCCAGCGTCTTTGCTGGATTTGTTGGCCACTTCCTTCACCATTTGCGCGCCCATGTTTTCATAGGCATCTTCAAGTTCAATTTCCTTGGCGACAGTCACGCCGTCTTTGGTGACGGTTGGAGCGCCGAAACTTTTCTCAAGCACAACAACGCGGCCCGCTGGACCAAGAGTGACCTTGACGGCCTTGGCCAACTTTTGCACGCCGCGAAGAATTCGTTCGCGCGCGTCATTTTCGTATGTAATTTGTTTTGCAGCCATTTTTTATTCCTTTAAGTTTGTAGTGATTTGAAATGAAATTTGTTTTTGGGGCGAGTTGATTTACTCGACGACCCCAAGAATGTCTTCCTCGGTCACGATGAGGTATGTCTCGTTGTCAATCTTGACTTCGGTGCCGGAGTAGCTGGAGAAGATGACGGTGTCGCCCTTCTTCACGCTGAACGCCAAGCGGGCGCCGGTGTCTTTGTTCAGCGGACCAGTTCCCAAAGCGATGACCTTGCCTTGCTTCGGCTTGTCCTTTGCGCTCTCGGGCAGAAAAATTCCGCCTTCGGTTTTGGTCGCAGCTTCATCACGCTTCACAAGAATCTTGTCGCCAAGTGGTCGAACCTTCATGAAAGTATCTCCTTCAAAACGGGGTAAATGAATCAAACGCCGGGCCGAATTGGCCAGACATTTGCGTAATGTCGTTGCAAGATTCTGCGTAGCAGTTCAAGCATTGACTCAACTGGAAACGGACGATCGATGACCGCGAACGCGCCTTCTTGCAACATATTTTGCAAGCCGCGCACGGCTTCACGCGCGCTGGGTTGTGGCGGACGAACAACAACGGTTGGAGGCGGTTGCTCCAGACGACGAAGAATTTGCAACACGCGCGAGCCCGCGGGATCCACGCCAAGAATGCCATCTTCCATGGGCATGCTTACATCAACAACGGCCATGTGAATGCGCTGCGTTTCTAGAACGCGCGCGGTTTCTGTAGCAGAGCGCGCCTGCACGCAATGCACGCCCATGGGCCGAAGCAGTGGCGGAAGTTGTTCGGCAAATGTGTCGTCGCGCCAATCGCCGTGGCTAAGCAACAAGTTCAAACGCGTCTGGCCGGGGGAATTCACTTGTGAACTCGCATCGGTTTGCGCGTGTGGCGTGCTTGGATTGGACGAAGATGGACGCATTGACCTGTATTGAAAGCAATTGCCGTACCAATTAGACTGGTTTGTGACTGATGATTTAATGTGGTTATAAGACTTTTATGTTGATGGATTGAAATTTTAAGTGCTTTTATAAGACTTAGATTAGGTGAATTCATATCCAATATCTATCTACTGCCAATTCGACGCAGTTGAGATTGGGTCTATGACCGAGCGTGTTCAAGCCAATCTGTTTGTGATTGGCAGTTGCCTAGAAGCTCGGTTCAACTGAAGATGCACTTCCCCTACTTGGAGCAACCATGCACTCAACCGCAATCGCAGAAATTCTTCGCTCACCAACAACGCACATTGACACGGCCGCGTGCGTGAAAGGTTGGGTGCGAACCCGCCGCGACTCCAAAGCTGGAATTAGTTTCATAAACGTGTCTGACGGTAGTTGCCAAGGCGTGTTGCAAGTTGTTGCGCCCGCGGCGCTGACGAATTATGCAAATGAAATCATGAAGTTGACCGCGGGTTGCTCAATTGAAGTTGAAGGCAAGTTGGTCATGGGCCAAGGCAAAACGCCCACGCTAGAAATGCAAGCGGAGTCAATTCGCGTGCACGGATTTGTGGATGACCCAGATACATATCCGATTCAACCCAAGGCGCACACGTATGAATATTTGCGCGAGGTGGCGCACTTGCGCGCGCGCACAAATACTTTTGGCGCGGTGGGAAGAATTCGCCACACCATGGCCATGGCTACTCATCGCTACTTTCATGACAACGGATTCTTTTGGATTCACACGCCAATCATCACCGCCAATGATTGCGAAGG
>CALFOZ010000050.1 GCA_937919205.1 uncultured Planctomycetia bacterium | reverse complement strand
AGCGCCGCGGTGTTTGGTCTTGCAATTGCGCTTGTCATCAGCGCGCTGTTTTTGCCGGGCGGCGTTGGACCATCGGCAATTGGCGCGGTGTTTGTGTTGCAATCAACTGTGGGCGGATCTGGCAGACGCGGCATATTGCGATTTTTTGGAACGTTGATTGGCGGCGTGATGGCGGCCATTGCAATTATTATTTTTGCCGCGGGCGTGCAAGACCTTGGCTCATACGTGTTAGTCATGGGCGTCATGGCGTTCATGTCGGCGTGGGTTTTAGTTGGAAGTCCGCGCACAAATTACATGGGCTTAATGATGGCGGCGGCGTGGATTATTGTGATCGCCAGCGACCCAGGACCGAGTGATTCCGTGGGGCCAATGTTTGAACGCGTGACAAGCGTGGTGGTGGCCGGACTTAGCGTCACATTTACAATTTGGTTGTTCTCCACCAAGTTGGCGCGCGTGGCCACTATGGAATCCATCGCCAGTGGGTGGCGCCAGATTGGGCAACTACTTTTGCGCGCGCAAATGTTGGCTTTTACCGACGCGGACCTGACGGACTTTCGTATGCGCAATCATTTGGCCACGGCCAATCTTGCCAGCACGTGCGATTTGCGCGAGCAATACACATTTGAAGCGCGAATTGTGATTGGAAACTTTGCGCCCGTGCTTGAAATGTTGGCGCAACAGCAACGTGTGTTGTTGCTGGCGCGTTCATTGGCCACGGGTCGCTTTCATGATTCGCTCCTGAATGATTCGGTGTCTGAACTGTTGAACAAGCCGCTTCGGGTTTTGGTTGAGCGAATTGAAACGCTGGGTGAATTTTTTGTGAAGGCGCCGATGGCTGGTGTGGAAAATGATCGGGGTGATTTCAATGATGCGGGCGTTATGGATGGCGCGAGTGTTGTGAATGGTGGAAGCGTTGTGATTGGCGAAAATAGTGTTGGCGGCGCGAGTGTTCAAACTGTTTGGAAATCGTGCGGCGTGCCAGGCGCGGCGCAAGTACGTGCGCGCGCGATTGCGGACGGGTGCAACGCCACGGATGTGGCGCGTTTGATCTATCGGCGCGATGCGTTGGCGTTGCTGGAAAATTCCGTGCGTCACGCGCAAGATACTTCGCGCCGCGGATTTGTGTGGAGCGACAATTCCTTGCACAGCGCGCTTGAACTTGCCGATGGACAGCGGACTTATGGGGAAATTTTTAATATACTGAAGCCGTTGCCACAATGAATAAATCCCCCACCAACGCCGCGCAAATCGTCGCGCCCCTGCTTCTTATTTTATGTGTATGCGCGGGTTGCAATCCAAACATAGATGTGGACGGCGCATTGTTGCCAGCGTGGATGGTGGCCATGATTCTTGGCGTTCTTCTTGCCGTGGGCGCGCGCGCGTTGCTTATTCGCACGGGCATTGACCGCTTTCTTGTGGCGCGCGCGCTTGTGTATGTCTCGCTTGCCATTACATTCAGTTGCTTGGTGTGGCTGATTGTGTTCCGCTACTAAAAAAACCATGGTAGAAACACCAACCACCACAAGCACCGTGAACGCGCAAGCCGCGCAAGATGTGCGCCGCCAAAAAATTGCGCGCGTGTTTTCATTTGTTGCTATTGGCGTGTGCGTGTTGAGTTTGGCAATATTGTGGAATCAACTCCAGCGTTATCCACGCACCGACGACGCTTATGTTCGCGCCAACACCATTGGCATGGCGCCGCGCGTGTTTGGGCAAATTGTGGAGTTGCCCATTAAGGACAATCAAATTGTGCATGTGGGCGATCTGCTGTATCGAATGGATCCGCGACCCTATGAAATTGCCCTGGCGCGCGCGCAGGCGCAGTTGGCGGTGGTTGAATTTGATGTGAAGGCGTTGGCCGATAGCGTTCAAGTTGCGCAAGCGAAAATTGAAACATCCAACGCGGAGGTGCGGCGCGCAGAGGCTGACATTTTGCGCCGCAAGGCCGATGTTGTTGCAACGCAAGCGCGCGCGGATTACGCCGCGGACTATTTGTCGCGCGTCAAGCCGTTGCTTGAGCAGGAATTTATTACCGCCGATCGCGTGGCGCTTGCACAAAGCGACATGGAAGCCGCCAAGGCCGCGGTTGCGGCGGCCAACGCGGGCGTGGCCAGCGCGGAGGCTTCGCTTGTTGCCGCAAAAACTTCCGTGACCAGCGCGAAGTCGGAGGAAAATAAATCGCGCAACGCGCTGGCGCAAGTTGGAGACGTGAATGTGCGCGTGGCCGCGGCGCGCGTTGAAGTGGACGACGCAAAGTTGAACTTGTATTACTGCGAAGTGCGCGCATCGGTTGAAGGTTGGGTGACAAACTTAAATACAAATGTTGGCGCATTTGTGAAAGTGGGCGACACGTTGTTCTCCATTGTGCAGAACACGGAATGGTGGGTCATGGCCAATTTTCTGGAGACAGAGATTGAGCAAATCCGCGTGGGTCAAGAAGTCGCTGTCTATATATATGCGTATCCCGGCCACCGCTTTAAGGGAACCGTGCAGGGAATTGGATGGGCGCTGTATCAGGCCAACGGCGCAACACAGCAATCACTGCCTGATGTGAAACCAACTTTAAATTGGGTACGACTTGCGCAAAGATTTCCGGTGCGCATTACGTTGGCGCCCTTTGATGAAACATATCCATATCGCATGGGCGCAACGGTGACGGCCATTGTGAAAACCGATGGACGCAATCCAATCTTGGAACAACTTGGATTGATGGGTTCGCCATTTAAGGCTGGGCCAGACACTTTTCCGGATTCGGGTTCGGGACCAACGGACGCGTCAACCACTGCGCCAAAGCTGAAGCCTTAATTGTTAAATGCGTGCGAAGTGTTGGACGCGCGAAAAAATAAATTAACGCTCGCCCGTAACACTGCCTGGACCTGCGCCCGACGCGTAAATTAAATTGGCACTACTACACAACAAATCGGATCGTGTTTCAATGCGCAGTGACCTCGCTTGAAACAAATCATGCTCCGCATCAAGCAATTCCGGCAACGTGCTCAGACCAAGTTCATACGCGCGCTTGACCGCGTCAAATGTGTCGATGGCAGAAACCAACAGCGCCTTGGCCGCGTCGTACTGCGCGCGATCACTTTGCAATGTGTAATACGCGCGCCACACTTCGTCGGCGGCATTCAGGCGCGACTGCGCAAGACGCGCCGCGGACGCCGCACGATTGGCGCCAGCTTCAAACAGCGCCGCGTCGCGCGCGCCGTTGTCATACAGCAACCACTTGCCACCAAGAAAAATTTGACCATCAAAGCCCCAGCCCTGGCCTTGAATTCCAAAGCCCGTGACTTCATAGTTGAGCAAGCCGTAGCCAGCGGTTCCGCGCGTGACCACCTCGGGCAAATATTCCGCTTGGGCGCGGCGCACTTCAGCTTCACGCGCGCGCAAATCAAGAACCGCGGACGCAAGATCGGGGCGACTTGCCAGCGCCTGATCAATGATGCCGTCAATGCCCATGGTCAACATGGGCGGCAAATCACTTTCCGCGGCCATGTCAATTGGAATTGCAACTGTTGCGGGAAATCCAGTGCGCGTGCGCAGATCGCCCTCGGCCACAAACACATCGGCGCGGCGCTTCTCTAGTTTGTACAACGTTTGCGCGAAAGCCTGGCGCGCGATCAACGTGTCGGGGCGCGTGGCAAGACCAAGTTTTAATTTCGCTTCCGTGGCTTTCAACACACTGCGCGCGGCCACAACATCTTGCTCGGCGGCGGTGCGCAAACCAAGCGCGGACTCCAATTTAAAATACGCGCGTTGCACTTCAACCACCACGCGTTGAATGGTGCGATCGTGGGACATGTTCGCGGATGCAAGTTCGGCGCGCGCGCGGTCGGTGTCGGCGTCGCGTCGACCAAAGTCAAGCAACAACCATGACGCATACACCTGCGGGGTGAAACGAAACTCACGGTCTGGCGGCGCGTTACTGCCGTAGCCAAACGCCAGACCGGGCTCTTGAAAATAATCGCCGCCAGCTTCAACGCCAATGTTGGGGCCGTATGCCGCAAGCGCTTTTTGCTCGCGCGCGGCGGCGGCGCGGGCGCGTTGCCACGATTCACGCGTTGCGGGATTGGCTTCAAGCGCGGTGGCCGCAAGTTCCGCAAGACCCCACACGCGCTCAACTCCAAAACCGGTTTGTTGCGCGCCTGCACCTTCCGCGCCGGGCGCGGCGATAGCGTTGGGGGCAGAATCAGTTGCATTTTGATTGCGCGTCGCCGCGGCGAGCGCCGCAGGATCTGTTGCATCTTTATTTTGCGTGGCCGCGCTCTTGTCCGCTACAAGAATGTTGGCGTCACCGTCCGCGCGCGTGGCGGGCGCGTTCGCCGTGCTTGCAATGGAGGAAAATTGTGCGTCTAGCGTTTTATTTTTCTGCGCGGTCATTGCCGCTTGCTGTTGCACCGCGCGCTCAATGCCGCGTTCAATAGCCTTGGCTTGTTCTTGATCGGATTGATTTCCAAGTTTGCTAAGGCGCGAAACCATTGAGTTGGGTGAATCCGTGGCGGGCTGGGCACCCGAAACCGAGCCGGGCCCCGACGCGACTTGCGTGTCAATTTTTTTCTCTATGCCGGCAAGTTCGTCCTCCCACAAATTGGAGCGCGGCGCGCAAGACACAATCACACCCGACGCGATGAACATGAAAGCAAATTTGCCAAGTTGCGCTTGCACAACTCAATCGTAACGGCGCGCGCGGTTGCGGGCAATGAGTGAACGCCTGCCTCGGCAACAGAAAGGCGCGCGCCATTCGCGCTGATTTGCTGTGACATTCAGAGCGAAATTTTATATTCGATGATTGGAAAGCGCCATGCAATTGCACATGCGCAACAACATGCGCGCGCCAACATTCGCGTCCCATTCATCATTCTCACCCGGGGCCACTTCATTCAAATCCAAGCCAATGATTTTCTTGCCCGACTTCACCACGGTGTGTATGAGATACGCCGCTTGTTCAAATTCAAATCCACCCGCGACTGGAGTTCCTGTATTGGGACACAGCTTTTGATCCAAACCATCAATATCAAAACTTATATATACATTTTCTGGAAGCTGGGAAACAATGTGCTCCGCTTGCTGCGCCCAGGTTTTTCCGTTGTATTGCTCGTGTTTCAAGTCGCGGTCAAAATAAGTGACGACCCGGTCTTTCTGTTCGCGCAGAACGTTCACTTCTTCTTCGCAATAATCGCGAATGCCAACTTGAACAAGTTTGCTGACTTGCGAAATACCAAGCGCGTTATGCATAATTGAAGCGTGTGAATACGTGAAGCCCTCGTACGCGTTTCGCAAATCAGCGTGGGCGTCTATTTGCAAAATGCCAAACGCGGAATATTTTTCCGCCAGCGCCTGCATAAATCCAAGTGGAGTGCTGTGATCGCCGCCCAGCAACGCCACCAATTTGCCTTGATTCATCCAATGTAGGCAACGCTGTTTCACCCAAGCGTTCAACCACAAAGATCCTTCATTCACCTCGTCCCTAATGTGGGCGGTGGAATGATCTCCCACTTTCCATAATTCAGAACGAATCCACTTCACAGCGTTTCTGATTTTGTTTTTGGATTGATCTTGATACAGATCCACGCCTTGGGTAAACGCATCGATATACACCTTGGCTTTTTCGCGCAGTATTTTATTTTTAGAAACCACCTCGGCGGAAATATCCTCCATGGCAATTCCAATTTTCCACGCGTCTTGTATGGAGGGCTCAAATAAATCCACCTGAAACGAGGCGTTCATAATGGCGGCTGGCCCGTTGGAAGTTCCGTCGCTGTATGAAACGGTGACATCCCACGGCACGGGAATAATCACAATTTCAGATTCTTCGCACGTAAAAGGAAGCCCAAAAATATTGCTATCGGGATCGCCCGGATTATTCGGGTTGAAGTTGGAGATTTTTTCTGCCTTGCTCATGTTTCAATTTCACCGCCACAAAAGTATCTGCCTGAAAGATGGATTGTCATTCACATTTCAAATGTCTCAGGCCTGCGCCCACTAAATCCGCCATGCAACGCTGTTTCCGTGGGGTAAGTGTATCGAAATGTGGTTGAAATCATTGGCGCTCACGCCGCGCCACGGCGTTTCTTGCTCACTGAATCATGTGTAATCTTTATCAATGATCTGCCGCGCGTATTGCTTCAAATGTTCAGCAAAAGCTTTCCAAAAAGTTTCACAAACAACTTCTTGGAAAAACTCCGCGCGCACAGCCGCGTTGCTGTTGGGCATTCCCCTTCTCAGCGCGTGTGACCCAATTTTTTCCATCGACGGCGCGTTCTTTCCCGCGTGGTTGCTGTGCATGGTGGGCGGCGGTTTTATGTTGGGCGCTATTCGATGGGCGGTCTACCGCATGGGACTTGAACCATTTGTCGGCCCGAAAGTGTTCGTGTATTTCTGCGTGTACCTCACATGCACACTTGCACTGTGGCTGGGGTTCTTTCACCGATGACAAACGCGCCCGAACATTCACACGAAGACAACGCGCCGACCAATCCAACGCCCGCCGCGAAAGATGCGGCGCCGAGCGCTACAGGTGCAACCACGCCCGCCACCACGGCGCCAAAGTCCCAGCGTAAATCAATGCCGGTTGCGCCGCCGCCTGAACACAAAAAAATTCTTGGCCGCATCTTTGGAATTTCAATGGTGTCGGCCGCGCTTCTGCTTTCGTTTCTCACTTGGTGGGAACTGGACATTCGCCCGCGCACCGATGACGCGTACTTGCGCGCCAACATTGTGGGCATTGCCGCAAATGTGTCTGGCTACATCACCGAGTTGAACGTGGTTGACAACCAAAAAGTAAATGTTGGCGATTTGCTTTTTCGCGTTGATGTTCGCCCCTATCAAGCTGAACTTGATCTTGCGATCGCCAATCTTGGACTTGTAGATTTGGAAATCATCGCGCTAAAAGACGCCATTGTGCAACGCGACGCCGACATTGTGAGCGCGGAAGCCAAGGCCCTGTACGACGTGCAATTTCTAGCGCGCATGGAGCCCCTGTTGCCGCGGCAATTTGTAACACCTGATCAAATCGACGCGGCCAAAAGAAATGTGCGCTCATCGGATGCGATGGTGCAACAAGCCAAGGCCGCGGCATCGCAAGCGCGCGCAAATCTTGGTCAGTTGGGCGACATCAATGTGCGCCGCCAAAAAGCGGAGGCGAATGTTGTAGAGAAGCAATTGAATGTTGGCTACTGCGAAGTGCGCTCATCTGTCGCGGGCTACGTGACCAACTTTAATAGTTCGGTTGGACAGTTCGCGCAGATTGGTATGCAAGTGTTCGCGCTTGTGGACACATCCAATTGGTACTTGCTTGCCAATTATCAAGAAACAGATTTGCGCGGCATTGAACCAGGCATGGCCGTTGAGGTTTATTTAATGGCGTATCCAGGCGTGCGATTTCATGGCGTGGTGCAAGGCGTTGGATGGGCGCTGTATGACCCAAATCAGGGAAGCAACGGCGTGTTGCCAACGGTTTCGCCAACGCTGGATTGGGTGCGATTGGCGCAGAGATTTCCTGTGCGCATTGTCATGGACGCTTCGCAAGATGCGCATCCGTATCGCATGGGCGCGACTGCGACGGCCATTGTTGAAACGCGTAAACGCCGACAAGTGCCTGACATTCTCAAGCCACTTGTTCCCGACGCGCTTGAAAGTTGGCTTGAAACGTTGGCTGTTCCCGCGCCTCTATCGCCAGATTCACCTGGTCGCGGAAATGCGGAGCCGCTGAATGTTCCAGCCAAAAATATTCCCGCTCAAAATAGTTCAGCGCCAGTTGCGCCAGACAAAATAAATACTTCCGTTGATAGCGCCACCACCACGCATTCAGTTGCCACACCAACCGCCGCGCCCGTTACGCCAAACCCATAAGCGTTGGCGCATTCATTGGCATGGCGTGCAGTTGCGTGAACACGTCAAGCGCATTCGCAATTTCATCGCTTCGGCGCCGCATCCATTGCGCAATTTCAGAATCACCTTCCACGTGTGGCGGCCACGGGGCAAGTTCCACATTTTGTGCGCCACGCAACGCACTGGCGCACTGGCGTAAATTGTCCGCAAAAACCAGCGCAACTGGAACGGCGTTGGCTGGCATTGGGTTCTCGCCCACTTGCGCCACAAGCGCAAGCAAAGTTTCATTGCACAGTTTTTCCGCCAACGTCAGCGCGCGCAATTGCAACAGGCAACACACGGCTGGGCAATGCATTTCCAACTGCAAGTTGTTGTGAAACGCCAGGAACTTGGAGATGTCCTCATCTAAATGAATACGCGCGTCATCAAATTGTGAAAGAGAGAGCGGCTTCACTGCGGCGCTTTCAACAACGCCCGCGATGGATTCAACCGTAGCGGCCAAACACGGAAGCAACTCGTCGCCAGCGCGCACCGGCCACAGCAAGCGATACACAACAAACGTCACGAACACGCCCATCATGACGGCCAGCGAAAAATTCATGGTAGGATACAAACTTATCTCGGGACGAGTTCCTTGCAGTAGCGAGAAATCAAACACAATCATGATTTGAAGCGCGGGCACACTGACGCGTGGCGAACCGTGCATGACATACCCCATGACAAAAAGAACAATCATAAACATCAACAGAAAACTGGGAATGGTTGTAATGATGGGCATAATAAAAATGACGGCGCAAATTGAAAGCGCAAAGCCCATGACCACTCCCGCCGCGCGTAAGCCGCCAATCAGCAGTGTGCCGCCGAATGTGGCTTGCACCACCAGCATGACCGTCTCCACGCAACCAATGCCCTTGTCCCAATTCATCGCAATGCAGAAAATGGCGCAGATCATGATGGCGCTGGCGCATTTGGTGGCGTGCTTCAGCGCGGGCATGTTGGGCTTTAGCACTGACAGGCGGAAAATATTTGGTAAGCACTGCTTTAAGTTGCGCAATGTTTCAGTTGCAAAATCTGGTTGATTCTTCAGCACGGCAAACATGTTTATGTTGGGCGCCACAACGCCAGCTTCTTCCACAACTCTTTGCATTGGCTCAAGCCATTCAGGTGGCGGCGCCATGTGAAGTGGCGGCGCAGAGACGGCGCCATCTGTGGTTGGATGTTCAAGCTGGTCAAGTATGTATTCCAAGCGCTGATCAAGCGCTTGGAAAAGTTCAAACACCTCCGGAGTTGCATCCGCCGCGTGCCCCGCAACTTGTTCCGCCGCAACGGAAAGACAGGCGGCGGCGCGGCTTTCAAAGGCCAACAATGAAATAAAGTTGTGGCGCGTGGCGCCATCAAACGAAAAATCTGTTTGCGCGTTGTCAAGCATGGTCAACATCTCGGGAGTTTGCATGCGGTAGTACTCAGGCAAAATTGAATCCACATCAAGCGCGCATTCGCCCGCCAAATCCTTGCGAACACGCTCAAGCAACTCGCGCGTGCGCCGTAGGCCCTGAATCATTTTTTCGCGCAGCGCGTTCAGTGGAACGAGCGGCCACAAGAAAACCATGACCAACGAGGCGCACACCAATCCCGTGATCACCGACTGGTACACAATAATGGCAATGTGCTCGGCGTTTCCCTTGTCAAACAAAACCATGTAGGTGATGACAATGAACGGGTAGCCGCCCACAAACACGGTGCTACGGTAGCGGCTTGAGAGTAGAAAA
>CALFOZ010000049.1 GCA_937919205.1 uncultured Planctomycetia bacterium | reverse complement strand
CATGTGTCAACGGACAGTGAAGGCGCAGGCATGTTCGCACTGATCGCGCTTGGAAATGTTTCAACAGTTGGCGGACCGTTCGGGCAGGGCGCGTGCGCGTTGAGCGTTGTGTTGAATGCAATCAGAATGGGTAGAAGTGTGGTGAGGAACATAAAAATCTCCTAGGGACAAATCGTAGCAGTGCTTGTGTGGTAGATAAAAGCGTGGTGGGGTGGCGGGAAATAGGCCAAGGCATACCAGCGTAAAAGCCGAGTAAATTAGCTGTTTTTTGCGGCATTCACAAGTTTTTGAATAATGCCAAGACCCAGTTGATCGTCCAGTGTGCGTTCGGGGTGCCATTGCACGCCGACATAAAAAGCGCGACTGGCAAGGCGAATGGCCTCAAGCACGCCGTCATCGCTCAGCGCCAGCGTTTCAAATGGACCCGCGCTTGCAAGCGCTTGATGGTGACTGCTGGTGACCGGACCAGAACCAATGGAGCCAGTGATGGTGTGAATTTTATTTCCCACATGTCGATCGCCGTTGGGAATCACGTCGTGCAAATGTTGAATAAGTGGACAGCCGTTATGCACACCCATGAGTTGCATTCCCAGACAAATTCCAAGCACGGGAAGAGCGGGGCGTTGATCCAGCGCGCGCAGAAGCGCGAACTCGCCACGTTGGCGAAGTGGCGGCATCAGATCCGCTTTGGCGTGCAGAGTCTGGCCAAACTCCCGCACATCAATGTCGTCGCCACCGGTCAGCAACACGCCGTCAAGCGCCGCCAGTATTTCCTCAGCAAGTTCTGGAATGTGCGGAATTAAAAATGGAACGCCGCCGGCTTCTTTCACGCTGTTGACATAGGCGCTATGCGCAATGAAAAAAGTTTTTCCATTTTCTTCTTTCACGTTGCAAGAAATTCCAATGATTGGCCGCGCCATCACAGCAGTTTACGCAGTTGGCGCGTGGGTGTTTCTACGAAAATGCGGCGTTGCTGTAGACGCGCTTACACAGAAGGTTTGTGCGCGCCGTGTGGCTTGAATGGATGCGCCATGGAGCGCAGTCTTGTGGCCGCGATAAAAGCGCCAGCCAAGGTGGCGGTGCAAATCCACCAACCTGTGGCCACACTATTGGCCAACACTTCGCGCTGAATGATTTGTAGTGGCGCGTTGGCGGCAAGTTCGTCAATGGCCGCGCGATTTCCTTTGGACGCTTGTTGCAATACTTCGCGCGCCGTCGCGCGTTGCTCTTGTGGCAGTGTTTGTTCAATGCGTTGTTCAATGGCGGACTTGTGCGACAACAGAATGGCGGAGCCAACAATGGCGACACCAAGTGATCCACCAATTTGTCGCAGTGTTTGCACAAGGCCGCTCACTTGACCACGTTGAGCCGGCGCCACGCGGCTCATGGAGTCAGTGTTCACTGGGCTCATGACAAAACCAATTCCAGTTCCAAGCACAAACATGCCCGTGGCCAGCAGTGGATAATTGGCAAGCGATGCTGCGGTGGCTTGCACCGCCATGCCAATGACGCACAAAAACGTGCCAATTAACGCTGGTTTTCGCACCCCTACGCGGTCGTACAAGCGCCCCGCGAAATGAATCACAATAATGATTGGCGCCAACATGGGGAGCAGGCTTGCGCCAGCTTTCAGTGGATCAAACAGCAAAACATTTTGCGCGTAAATGCTTCCGTAAATTACCAAGCCAGTCATGGCGAATTGCGTGGCGAACAAAATTGCGGCGTCAATTGCAATTGCGGGGTCGGCGAACAAGTTCACCGCCAACAACGGTGATGGATGTTTTGTTTCCCACCACACAAAGAGTGGTAGAAGAATGGCGCCTGCAAGAAGTGCGCTGACGATCGCCGGATTGCTCCAGCCAAACTCACTGCCCTGCATCAGGCCCCACACAAAAAGTGGAAGGCTTGTGAGAAGAAGAATTGCGCCAACAAAATCATTTCCGCGTTTGGGCGCGCGCACATCCACTGGGCGCGCGATAAACGTGAGCGCAATGGATACCAGCGCGATTGGAATGTTCAGCCAAAAGTTCCAGCGCCAGTTGGCGTACTGCGTGATGGCGCCGCCAATAACCGGACCCGCCGCAAGAAACAGCATGGGAATTCCCGCATACACAGCCATGGCTTTGCCGCGCTCGCCGGGCGCGAAACTGTTCACAACAAGGCTGGCGCTGGCGGGTTGCATGATGGCCGCGCCAAGACCTTGCAACACGCGCGCCGCGACAAGTTGCGCGCCGCTGTTGGCTAGTCCGCACCACACACTTGCCAATGCGAACAAGATCACGCCCACAATAAAAACTGGAACGCGGCCAAACGCGTCGGCGGCTCTGCCACCCACCGCAACAAAGCTGGCCAGCACCAATACGTACGCGTTAATAACCCATTGCAATTGAAGCGAAGTGATAGCGAGATCATTTTGAATAGCGGGCAACGCAACGCCCACTACCGTTGTGTCTAGAAGAATCATGCACAAACTTCCGGTCATGGCGAATAGCGTGAGCCATTTGCGCGGGTTGACTGGATGCGCGTGTGCGTGGGTGTTCATGAAATAGTTGGCCTTGGCGCGTTCACGCTGAAGTTGCCGCTTTGCGAAAGGAACGCGCGCGGATTCTCAAAACTGATCTTGTGAATGTCCGCAGTCGTGTGACCGCGCGCGCGCATGGTCACGACAGCTTTTGGAACAGCAAGCGGATCGCTGTGCCCCCAATCGCCGGCGGAATTGATCCAAATACGCTCAGTTCCGTGCATTTCCATAATGTCGACGGCGCGCGCGGCGGTGCATTTTGTGTCTGGATACAGCGTCATGCCCGCCCACATTCCGCGCTCAAGCACCATGCGTACCGTGTGCTCCTCAACATGGTCAACCAAAATGCGCGCGGGATTTATTTTTCCGTGCGCGGCGATTGCGTCCAAGATAAGTCGCGTGCCCTTCAGTTTGTCCTCCAAGTGAGGCGTATGAATAAGTACGAGTGAATCATGTCGTGCGGCAATTTCTAAATGCTCCTCAAACACGGCCAACTCTGTTTTGCTGTTGCGATTTAAACCAATCTCCCCAACACCAAGCACATTGGGTCGCGACAAAAATTCCGGAATCATGCTCATCACTTCGCGCGCAAAGCCGTGGTCCTCGGCCTCTTTGGGATTAATGCAAATCCACGCGTGGTGCGCAATACCGTACGCGGCGGCGCGGCGTGGTTCGCTTTCAGTGAGCTGGCGAAAATAATCATGAAAGCCAGCGGCGCTACTGCGATCAAAGCCCGCCCAAAATGCGGGCTCAGTCACGGCAACGCAACCCGCGGCGGCCATGCGCGCATAGTCGTCGGTGGTGCGGCTGACCATATGAATGTGTGGGTCTATATACATATTGCTTGCGTGAATGTCGAAGAGTGGTTTGCGGATGCGATGTGTTTGAAAGAGTGAATGCGTGATTTGCTTTGAGTGAATTTGCGTCGCGAAGAAATTCTCACGCCTTGTGTTGTGGGTGGGCTCCACGCGCGGCTTTGCCATCCGAGCGCGTGACAGGCTCGGTGGTTGGATCGCTCCAAGATTTCAGAATGCGCTCGGCGCGAGTGGGCCCAGCATCAAGCGCAATTAAAAGCGCGGCACGAATGGCTTCAACGCGAAAGTCCGTCGGCGCATCGGCGCCAGGCGCGCGATCAAGTCGATCAAGAAACGCGGCGATGTCAAGAACTTTTGCGCGCGCATCAATGAATCCAAGATCGATCAATGTCTTGCGATCAAGTGGTGGCGTACCGGCGGGCGTGGTCATGTGGCAATTGTATTGCAAGAAAAGATGTTCAGAACACTATTTGAAAGACACGCACTCAGGCGCAAGGCGATGGTTGCGCTACACATTTTACGACGCATTTGCGCGCAAAGTGGTGACGGCGTTGCGAAAGTCTTCAGCGCTGATGCGCGTGACTTCTTGGGACGCGCCAATATCCGTGAGCAGAGAAATTGCGAAATGTCCGCCAATATGCTGACGAAATTGCTCCAGCCCGGCGAACAGTTCCTGGCCAGATTCAAGCAATTCATGCCACACCGGAAGTTGCAGTGATCGAAGAAGTTGAATGATGCGCGTGGCTACTTCTGCCTTGAGCAAACTCATTTCAACTGCCAGGAATGCGTCAAGCGCAATGCCAATGCTGACGGCTTGGCCATGCGGCACGGCAAAATGACTCAGGGTCTCCAATCGATGCGCGCTCCAATGCCCGTGATCAAGCGGGCGCGCGTCGCCAATTTCAAATGGATCACCGCCGCGCAAAATATGTTCACGATGTAACCACGCACTGCGGCGCAGAATGGGAGCGGCGATTTTCATGTCGCGCGAAACAATACTTGTGGCGCAATTTTCAAGTTGCTCAAATAGCGGAGCGTCTTTCAACAGCGCGATCTTCACGACTTCGCTGAAGCCGCCCAGCCAATGTTGGATTGGAAGCGTCGTGAGAAATTTCCCGTCGCACAGAACGGCCCACGGCGCCGCGAAGCACCCCAGCGCATTTTTTTGTTCGAACATGTTCACGCCGCATTTCACACCCATTGCGGAGTCATCTTGGGCAAGCGTGGTGGTTGGAACGCGAATGATGCGAACACCGCGGTGGGCAATGGCCGCGCCAAATCCAACCGCGTCCAGTGCCGCGCCGCCCCCAATGGCAATCACGGCGCCGTGGCGGCTCACGCCGTGATCAAAACATATTTTGGCCACGCGTTGCGCCCACGTGAATCCTTCTTTGCATTTTTCGCCGCCAGGAATAATTTCTACATGCGCCAAGCATGGCGCAGAAGGGTTGGGCGAAGACGCACTGGGTTGCAACGCCGCGAACGCGCCCATGAGTTGACGCGCAAGAACTGGCCAACTTTGCGCCACTTCAGAATCAATGAAGGCCACGCAATTTCCATGCACTTGTGCAAGCGCCGCCGCAAACGCCGCATTGCCGGGTGCCAGCACATCATCACTCCACCACACGCGGTGATTCAAATCCACAGCGCACCGCGTGGACCAAACGCCATCCAATTGCGGATGTGCAGTTGGAATTTTTTGTGCGTCATGCATGGGCGTGGTCGCGGTCATACGTTGAAAGCGTAGGTGTGAAATTGCCTTTGAATAGCCACGAAATGTGGATTTATAAAGATTGTATAAAGGCTTCGCACAGAGCGACAATGTGCGGAAAAGTATGGACAATGTGTTGATGATCAAGGCGATTTGTATGTTGCTATGCGTACTTCATGTTGGCGCGCGCGCCCAAGCCAACGCCCCACGCAGTGATGTCGGCGCGCCAGTGGCGGCGCCCCTGGATTGCTCGATGAAGTTGCAGGTAGTGGGTCGATTTCAAACTGGTTTGTGGAACATGTCGGGCGCGGAAATTCCTGCGTATGACCCCGTGAATAAAAGATTGTGGTTCACCAACAACGCGCAAGGATTGGAATGCATCAGCATTGTCGATCCAACCAAGCCCGAGCAATTTAAAACCATTCGGCAATACGGACCCAATAGCGTTGCTGTAAGCGGCAATGTCATCGCGCTTGCAAGCCAGCCCAAGAGCAAGGATGCGCATGGCTCGGTGACTTTTTTTAATCTTGACGGAAATAAAATTTCCCAAGTTGAAGTTGGATTTAATCCAGACATGCTCAAGTTCACGCACGATGGCAAGCGATTGCTTGTGGCCAACGAGGGCGAGGCGCCGCTTGATGGACACAGCGATCCTGTGGGTTCGATTGGTGTTGTGGATATTTCCAATGGCGTCGACAAGCCTGTTGTGCGCGATTGCGGCTTTGACGCGTTTGAAAATCAGAAGGCGGATTTGCTAAAGCGCGGAATGCATATGGTCACGCCACACTCGGGCTTTTCACAGGAAATTGAGCCTGAATACATAGCGATTTCAGGCGACGACACCAAGGCCTACGCCACGCTACAGGAAAATAATGCCATCGCCGTGATTGACCTTGCACCAGGCCATGAGCGCGTGGAGCGCATTGAGCCGCTGGGCTTTAAGGATTTCATGAAGCCTGGCAACGGCCTGGACGCCAGCGATAAAGATGGCGCGAATCACATTCAAAATCTTCCAGTGTTTGGTTTGTACCAACCAGATGGGATCGCATGTTTTGAAACTAGTGACGCGCGTTACTTGGTCACCGCCAATGAGGGCGAGGACCGCGAGCGCGATGATTTCACCGAGGCGGAGCGATTTGGAAAGTTGAAGAACGCGCAGGGCAAAGGCGGCAAAAATAATTCCGCAATTGATGAGGCATCATTTGTCAAGCAACTTGGCGTGGACAACACACTGCGCGTGCAAGATTTGGCCAAGCCGGAAATCATGGGTCGCTTGAAGGTAAGCACATTGCGCGGTGACGATGATGGCGACGGCGACTTTGACCGCGTCTTCTGCTTTGGTGGACGATCCGTAAGTATGTGGAGCGTGGCGGCCGACGGCGCAATTGCGCAATCCTGGGACTCTGGAGATGAAATTGAGCGGATGATTGCGCTACACATGCCCCAGGCGTTCAACATGGACAGTTTGAAAAGTCCAAGTCGCGACGCGCGTAGCCCCGCCAAGGGAGCAGAGCCCGAAACAGTGATTGTGGCCACCGTCAACGGAGCTCGGATTTTATTTTGCGCGCTAGAGCGCGCTGGTGGAATCATGTCGTGGAATATTTCCGATCCGGCGCATCCAAAATTTTTGTTGTATATGAATCCGCGCGACCCAAATGCGGACTTAAGCATTGACTTGGACAAGGACGCAAAGCCCAACCACGTTGCGCAGGCGGGCGATATTGCGCCTGAGGGAATTTTATTTATTGCGCCAGAGCAAAGTCCCAATGGCAAGCCTCTTCTTGTGGTGTGCAACGAAGTCAGCGGCACGGTCACGATCTATGAAATAGAAGTTGCGCTATTGTGAGCCTATGAAATTGATTCATAACGCAATGTGCATGTGCGCGCTTCTGACTGCCGCAAAATATTCACATGCTCAAAGCGCTTCAGAAGCCGCACATCATGAGCATGCGCCGCAAGTGCCCGCCGCCGTAGTTGATGCGCCAGCGGTCAATCCACTGCGCGATGCTGGTGTGGCGCAAACAGAACGTGTGGCGGCGCTCACTGCGATTGCAAAGAGCGCGTCTATCTCCGTAGCCGCGGCGACATTGGCGCAAATTGAAGCGTGTGACGCGTGCCTAGCGCGCAATGATCTTGCAAGCATTCTTGCGGCGCAACCCGCCGCCGATCTTAAGGCGCTTGCTCCAATGCTGGTCAGCAAGGGCACTGAATCCACAAAAGATGCCAGCAAAGATGTCAGCAAAGATTCTGCAACTCAATCAACAAGTCGCTTTGTGAAGGCCGCATGCGTGCGCGCCATCTTCGCGCTTCCAGAAAACGAACGACCTACAGAGGCCTCTGCTTGGAAGCCAGTCACTTTGAAGACCACATGCGTGCCGGGGAAAATGTCATGGGACCCAAAAGAATTCACCGTGGCTCCAAATTCAATCGTGGCGATTGAAATGACAAACTCAGATTCCATGCAACACAACTTGCTGGTGTGCGCGCCTGGTTCGCTCAGTGAAATTGGCGTGACCGCCGACAAACTTGGCGAGGGCGCTATTGGCAAGCGGCGCGAATATGTTCCCGACTCTCCAAAAGTGCTTGAAATCATGGGCCTTACCGCGCCAAACGCCACCGGCGTGTTGTGGTTCATCGCGCCCGCTAAACCAGGCACATATCCATTGGTGTGCACGTATCCGGGCCACTGGCGCATGATGAATGGAAAATTAAAAGTTCAGTGACAGTGCGCGGCGGGCTTGTTCGAGCAAGGCTTGTATAAAGATGTATTGTCGCAACTTAGCGGCGCAGTACGTGTCACCAAAAAACTTGCTTGCCATTTTCAATTGTAAATGGACGTTCAAGATTATTTCCATCGGGCGTGGTCAGCCATAACAATTGATTAGCTGGAACATGCGCGAACGCAACGGCACTGCCGTCTTCAGGCGCGGCGGCCTTGCCAACTTCTTTCCACGCGCCTTGGCACCAAGAACGCAACGTGTATTCCGCGCCAGCTTTCACTGGCAAGCGCGGACGCGTGATCAGCGTGTCATGATCTGGCGTGTCAGGGCGCACTGCGGCAATTTCAATTTCGATTTCTTTTTTCTCGGCGGGTTCGTTCACCGCCATGCCATCAAGCCAACTGTGCTCGCTTTTTTCGCGCACCAAAACTGGCGGGCCCGCGGGTTTCACTTTGCCATCCACAAAATATGCGGGCAATGCCAGCACATTTGTGCGCAATTTGGTGAAGCGCGCTTTGCTTGCCGCATCCACTTGGCTCCACGCAAGCGGGGTCCAATCGCCACCATTAAATACGCATAAATACGCGAAGCGATGGCCTTCGGGCGCGGGCTCAAGCGTGCGATCAAGTTCAACCGTGTCGCCATATTGATCCGTCACATCGGAGTAGGTGTCGCCGCGCAACCATCCCGGGGCGGCGGGCTCGCTCTTGGCGCGCGTGCTACCAAGCGCGTCGGGCTGTGGCGAAAAATTCTTGCGGTACACCTTCAGTGTGCGGTTAAAAAGTCCGGCCGAACCTTTTCCATCACCATCAAGCAACACATCCCATGTGTGATTGTTATCGCGGTCGGCCCATGCAGGAACATAATCACTGGCCGCGGGAACACCCGCGGCGTGCAGTGCATAGGTGGTGACGTTGCTGATGTCCTCACAGCGACCAGCTTTGCTTTGGCACATCTCGCTCCAACTTTGGTCTTGTGGATGCATGTAATAAATATCTTTGAACGCAACCCAAGCCGTTGCGGCGCTCATGGCGCTTTGACCCACGGTTTGGGGCGGAGAATTTTCGCTGAGCCAATGTTCGCGCAGGGGTTCCAAGCGCGCAAGCACATCGCCGCGCCAAGATGAAAGCGGTTCATTGGTGCCGCGGTAAGGAAGTATGCGCTCGCAGTAGGTTTGGAAAGAAATATTTTTGCACCAAGGATTTGTGCGCCACGCGCTTAAGCTGAGCTCAAGATTGGTGGTGAGAAATTCCGCCTCAATCACGCTTAAATCCTCAACAAATTTCGTCACTTTGAAATCCAATTCGCCGTGCTCTTTTTCCAGCTTGGCAACCAAGGCTTGCGCGGCGGCCAAGTTCTCGCAAGCCACCGCGTCAAATGGAATTGGCTTCATATCCTTAGTCACCAATTCGTAGCGCGCAAATCCTTGGCCAGGCATGTTGGCCACAAGCCAGCGCGCGGCGGCTAATTTTTCGTCATCGTGGCTCTTGGCCGCGTCGTTTAGAAATCGCTCTATTTGCCATTTATTGTCACCAGCTTTCAAAATGGCCGCATGAATTGTGTCATTGCTCACCGCGATCGCTGTCGGTGGCGGAGGCATCAGCAGTGTTGTTTTCCACGCGCTTTGACAACTAGCAAGCGCCGCGATCACGCAGAATTTCAATGTCTGTTGAAGGCGAAGGCTCATGAACTCATCGTAAACACAAGTCCATGGGGAATAAAAGCAATTTACGGGAGAAATGTTGAATTTTTTGCATATTTTTTTATTTTATAAAAATGCATTTCAATATTTTTGTATTTGATTCATTACAAAAATGTAATTTTTTCTAGATAATTTCTAGCAATCACTTAAAATACTTTTTAATTGCACGCCATTAGAATTTACACATGCATCAGCGTTCCCCCAACATACACAGGCCCGGTGGCGCCACATTTCATGGTGTGCGTCATGGATGACGTGGTCGATTCATGTCAACGCAGAGCGCCGCAACAGTGGCGCTGTTGGCCCGCGCTTGATCGACCCATGGCGGGATTATTAGCGTGCGCGCTGGTGATGCTGTTGGCCTGGTCCGTGTTGCTTGCCACGGGCGATTGGATGTGGGGAGCGCTCGTCCTTATGGGGCTTTTTCTAGCGCTTATTGGCTTCTTTTTGCCTACGGATGTTATGTTGAGCGAGGACAAACTGATCGTGCGCGAGCCACTGCGCGTGCGCAGTATGCGCTGGGATTCAATCCAGGCTTGCAAGGATGGCGGCGACGCGTTGTTGTTGATCCAGCAAGGCGCGCGGCGATCGCGGCACGGTCGCATGCAAGTGCCTCTTGGCCGTGGCGATCTCACGCACATTCGCAAGCGCGCCATCGAGGATTTGTGGCAGAGATTTAAATTGATTTAGTCCCATGCGGATCAATCCACATAGTCGCACAAGCTTGCACTGCGTTCCAACCAAAATTTGTTCAAGATGTAGATGTGGTGGGGCGGGTAAAGTTTCTCCATGAGTGATGGCATACATGACAAGGCTTCAAATAAGGCTTCTATTAAGGCTTCTATTAAGGATGTAATGTCATGGCGCGAAAAATTCCGCCACGCTTTTGCGGTGGACGCGCCAGGACCCGCCGAACCCACCGATTCACAGCGCGTGGTTGTTGAAATGTTGCTTGCCAAAATTGTGGAGCGCGGCATGGCGCAACCCGCCGGAATTTTTTTGGAAAGTTGGCGACCACTTGGCGTGTTGACTGGTCAAGGCATGCAAGCGTTGTCGCCGTTCGCCGGCATTCTTCTTGACCCAAACGCTTGGAAAGAAGTGGCGGATTATTTGGATAAGCGCGGCGCAATTGCGTGGATGTTGCGGCGCATGGATGAATTGGAAACACAACGCGAAGACAAGTTGCGCGC
>CALFOZ010000048.1 GCA_937919205.1 uncultured Planctomycetia bacterium | reverse complement strand
TCGTTTGACCAGTTGGTGCTTGAGCCGCAGCGCGATTAAATAAAAATCACAAGAAAAAAGGCCGCACTATTTCATTCTGGTAACGCGCCTAGATACAATCGCTGCATATGAAATCCTTCACCGCAGTCATTGAAAAAGACGCTCAAACGGGTATTTATGTTGGTTATGTGCCTGGATGGCCTGGGGCGCATTCTCAAGGCGATACCGTTGAAGAACTCCGCAATAACTTGGCCGAAGTGATTTCCATGTTGCTGGAAGACGGCGAACCTAAACTTGAAGCCCAATTTGTAGGAACCGAACAACTGAAAGTTGCCTAGCGTGGGCGAGATTCCGGTTCTGAAACCACGGCAGGTAGAGGCATGTCTTTTGCGCCTTGGATTTATTTTAGTTCGCCAACGCGGGTCTCATCGTCAATATCGCCACGCTGATGCAAGGTGCACAACAATTCCATTTCATGCCCGGGACATCACTCCATCTTTGCTACGCAAAATTGCTCGCGACATTGGAGTGACGGTTGAGCAAATGATCAAATGATTTGTAACCCACTTGGCAAATTCAGAATTGCGTTTAAATTACCCATCAACCATGACGCAGTTCCGGCCGTTCTATAAACAAGTCCAGGCGCACTACGACCTGTCCAATGATTTCTTCGCGCTGTTTCTGGATTCATCCCTGACCTACAGCTGCGCATACTTTGCGCGCCCAGAAATGTCGCTGCATGAGGCGCAACTTGCAAAGATTGATTTGTCACTAGGCAAGTGCGATTTGCCGCGCAAGGCGGAATCAAGCAACGCTGCCGCTCGCATGAAATTGCTTGACATTGGTTGCGGCTGGGGCGCCACCGCTCGCCGCGCCGTTGAGAATTTCAATGTGGACGTAATCGGCCTCACGCTAAGCAAAGAACAACACGCGCTCATCACGCAATCTGTCGCCAACCCTGGCACTCACATTGACTTTCGCCTGCAAGGCTGGGAAGAATTCACCGAACCCGTTGACCGCATCATCAGCATTGGCGCGTTTGAACATTTCCGCACCGAGCGCTACGAAGCCTTCTTCACGCGCGCATTTTCACTGCTTCCACGCGGCGGCCGCATGATGCTGCACACCATTGTGCAACCAGACATCAATGAACTTCGCCAACGCGGCATTGTGGTGGACCACGAGGCCGTCATGTTCGGCAAGTTTATTTGCAAGAACATTTTTCCTGGCGGGCAACTGTGCTCGCCGCAAGTGATCACGCGCCACGCCGCCAACGCCGGCTTCACGCTTGCGCACAGCGAGTCGCTGCGGTTGCACTACGCGCGCACGCTTGACATGTGGGCGGACAATTTGCGCGCGCGCCGAGAACAGGCCATCACCATCACCAACAAAGACACCTACGACATGTACATGCATTACCTCACTGGCTGCGCCCACTATTTCCGCACTGGCCATAATGATGTGATGCAGTTCACACTGCAAAAGTAGATCGCAACACGCACTTGCTCGCAATCACCCAAGTCAACATTCGCCTTGAAAGTGATTCAAGCGGCACGTTGCATTTGAAATCATCAAGTCACATTTATGGACATGGACCAAAATTAAGCAACATGGTCCCCATATCCTCGCTATCGATATTGAGATCACCATTCAGATCGGCTGGCGATCCTGGATTGCATGGCCCAAAATTAAGCAACATGGTCCCCATATCCTCGCTATCCACAATGTGATCAAAATTTAAATCAGGCACACATGGACTCTTCACCAACGCAATGGTGAAGCCCGAACCAAGCGCCATGTCCAACACTTGGCCCGCGGGAAGAAATGCGACATCGGATTCGCCCTCAAAGTTGGTTCCCCACATGATCACTTCGCCAGTGTCAAGCATGCCAGCGGCATGATCGGCGCCGCCAAACACGCGGCTCCACAAAGTGCCATCGGGTCGCTCAGGAATTTCGCACTGACTAAAATAATTGTCGCCCCAGCCCACAGCTTCGCCGTCGCTACGGGTTGCAAGCACAAAAGTTCCGTTAAAAGAAATAGAGGTGTATGTCACGCCCTCTGGCAAAGCTGGAACAAAGTTTTCGCCAAACCAAGGAATGCCCCAAGCCAAAATATTTCCGTCGCTACGCAGACCAAGCGTCACGCGAAAGCCAACCACGACATCGGTCCATGTCATGCCCGCTGGCAACGCTGGCGGCGTGAGCAATGTCACGCGCTGGGCCGCCGTGTAATCCGGCTCATAAGCACCCCAACACACCAAAGTTCCATTGCTTCGCACGGCCGCGGCGTGAGAAAAACCAGCCGAAACTTCGGTGTAATACAAGCCCGTAGACAGCGCCGGCACATCGCACTGACCGGCCGCGTTGCGTCCCCACGCCAACAAGCGATGATCATCTGTAAATCCGTAGCCCGTGTTGGGACCGGAACAAACCTTCACAAACTTGTGGCCCACTCCCGCCAAAGGCACTTGGCATTCGCCGTTGGCGTCGCTACCCCAAGCCAAAATTGTTCCATCTTGCAAAAGCGCGTAGCCAGTCCTGCGCCCCGCCACAACTTGCGTAATGTCACTGCGATCAGATGGCGCGTTGGCGATTTGAGAATAATAGTCTTCGCCAAAGACGGTGATTGATCCCGATGATTGCGCCAGTGCTCCCGTTGACAAAAGTGCCAGTGCGCTTAACACAGCAAAGAATTTGCAACGCATGGAGACTCCTGTTTAAAACTTCAAGCACGAATCGCAACTACTCACTACACAATAGAGAAACCCAACAAGCCAATCACGCGCGCGCCTGCCCCCAACTGCGACCAATCGCGTGCGTGCGTTTGCATTACGCGCGTCGACGCTTTGCAAACAGGCCAGCCAAACCCACAAGCGCAACCGCGCCAGGTGAGGGTACCGGCATTGCGGAAATAGCCAAATTATCAAAGTAGCCGTAGCCGTTATTGGTGGTACTGCTACCCGAGGCAAGATCGGTGGTGGTGAACAACATGCTGGCAAATACGGAGCCCCGATTGGTGGTGGTATACGAAGCCACAAGTACGCCGTCAACATACGCCAGCGTTTCGCCGGTGAGGTAATTCCAATCCTGCTTCAATGAATGCCATGCATTCAGCGAAACCACGGTGCTGGTGTTGGTGCGATTCGCCAGCGCGTAGCCGCTATTGCTTGTCCACACTTGGCCAGTGTTGCTAATCATTAAACCAGCGGCAACTTCAAACGATGACTTGTGCGACATCAATCCAAAGCTTGACGCCATGCTTTGACCGCCTAACACATAGACATCAAGTTCGGTGCGAAGAATATTGTTGCCACCCGCGCTTGCGGCTGTCCATTTGCCGCTGTTGCCAAGATCCAAGTAGCCCTTTGTGCGACCACTGCTGAGGTATTTTTCGCTGGTCCCTTGAACCGCTTTGCCCGAACCAGATGGCGAACTCACCACCGACATGGCCAACTGACCCGAGTTCACCGAGCCAGTTGTGGCCCATGTGCCGCCGGTGCCGATCCATGCGGCATTTTGATTTAAATTACCGCTGGTGTAACTATTAAAATCAGTCGAGTAAATCACGCCCGCGGATGCGCTGATTGATACGGCAGAAACAACGCCAGCAACACAAAAATTTGAAACTGTATTCATGAAAGGGACTCCAGAATTGATAGGGAAGTAAAGGGAAAGCCAAAGGGACTCCCTGAAACTTGCCACCGATTCAATTTGCGTCAACAAATAACCAAATGTATTTGCGTTATTCATTGAAAACACATGCGATGTACCGCGCCAAGGGTACAAAATTGAGCGGTTTGTAAGCACTTTTGGAACCTTGCATCCTTTGCGGCGCACCACGGATTGCTTCGCAAGTATTCGGGCACAGAGCATCAAAGACCCAAAAGGTGTTGCATGGCAATACATATCCACAAGGCAAGGGCCGCCTATAGGCTCACAACGCCTTCTTGCGCGCGTCCAATTGCTGTTTGTACTTGGCGCGGTCTTCGGCTTCTATTTGCCGCTCACAGGTATGCCGGTTTCAAAGTAAATGCCCTGCGCCAACGAACACACGCCAACTCACTCCATGGGTCGACCGCGCATGATGTTGAGCAACTCAACGCGACTATGCACACCAAGCTTGCGGTAAATTCGTTTGGTGAATGTGCCCACCGTAAAGGGCGATAGTCCCAATTGCTGAGCAATTGCGTGCTGGGTACGGCCACTGCCAAGAGCCACTGCGATTTGCTTTTCGCGGTGTGACAACTTTGAGGAACTGCCCAATTGAGACTCCGAGCCGGGCGCGGGCGCTTGTGTTGCGGCAACCCGGGGCACAATGGAAATGTTGGGCTGTGGCGCCACCGGATGGTGCAACGGCTGCACTCGAATGGACACATTGTAATTGCACAGCGGTGGTGGCTGGGTGAACGCGCCAGCGTTTGCGCCAACCAACACGCCGCCTGATTTGCCCGCGTTTCTACTTTCGTAGGCTGGCGTGTCAATGATCATGTTCACAAAGCTCACAACCTCGCCAATGCGTCGGCGCAACTCCGCAAGATCGGCGGCGTTTAAACCAACTGGCGTGCAGTAAAATTTAATCCAGTCCCCTTTCTTGTAGGCGCGATTTTGCAGGGAGCCATCCTCAAAAAGTTCCGCGTTGTAATCCTTTAAGCGCTGCACCAGCCGTTGCGCAAGGGCTTTGTCCTTGGGGTCGTCGGCGCTCCAAGTCACCACCAATTTTTGCGGCGTGGTGCGAAAGGTGCTGGTCTTGCTACTACCACAGGCGTCGACGCGCTCCACTAGTCCAAACTCAATCAATCGGTCCAAGCCGTTGCGCACGGTGGCAGGATTGGAATCGGTCCACTTTGCAATTTGCGCCACGCTCAGCGGCTTGGTATATCGACGAAGCAATTCCCACAGCGACATGGCTGGAAAGTCCAGGATCAGATCCACCAAGCCTGGCATTTGAATGTCGAGCGGTCCCAGATTCATGCGTGCACCCCTATAAATGAAAATGAAATGAAGACCATGAAGTAGAAGCGAAATGGCCGTACCGAGAGCCATATACCGTGTTTGCGGTAAAGGTTACGGTAACGCCTAGCAAGGCCCGCGGGCACACCACATGCGTTATTGCGCAGAAATTTAGCTAAAATCCGTGTCACGTACCGTGAAATGGGTATTCGTAGAATGACCGTGTCGGTCATGTCCCTTAGCCTGACCTGCGCTTCCGTTCGCACCAGCCCCATGTCTTCGCAAAATTCCTAAAAAAAAGCCCCCAAGGTTTGAAGCTTAGGGGCTGGGAATTTACCGCCGCGTGCGTT
>CALFOZ010000047.1 GCA_937919205.1 uncultured Planctomycetia bacterium | reverse complement strand
TTAATCACAATCAAATACTTAGCTCCTATCAAAGAACTTGGGGGCAAGTGGCGGAGGAATATCTAGCGCAATACCAACAAATTTATCAATCTAAAAGAATTTGATTCGCTGTTGTGTCCCTCGGTCCAGTATGAAATGCGCATCGTGTCACTCATCAATGACGCGCAGATCATCGGGCGCCCGCGCGCGACGCTGGAAAACAAAGTCCTATCAATCGGTGTACAAGCTCGTGTCCACCGGGCAGGTGTTTGAACTGCAGATCGAGAACGCGGGCGGATTGACGCTCGTGCCAGCTCCGGAAACGGCAATGGCGAAGAGGCCGTAGACACCGAACGAAGCGATGAGATGTGTGTTTTGTTGTGTGTTAAATGTGCCGCATGTTTCCTGCGGCGGCTTTACATCTTTGGCCTGGATCAACGAAGCCTTCGCCGAAGAAGACGACACGCAAGTGCGTCAAAGAAATCGCTAATTAAATAGGCGACCAAGATTCCTAAAATAAGCCAGGCCCCAATTTTGTTGGTCGGCTCAATGACACTGATGCACACACTGACCAGCACCCATAAGGTCACCATGTACAACACTCCTAATATGGTTCGAACGCCCAAAAACCAACCATAATGTGCTCGAACAATAGCGCAAGCCCAATCCTTGGAGTCCTCGGACGTCAAGCCGGGATAGCCCAGCCTGCATCTGAGTTCGTCGAGAGGTATCTTTTCGGATTCTCCCAAAATAGAAACTGGATCAAGTCGACGCCGTACCCAACTCGTCAAAAGCGTTTCGAATGCCCTCGGGCGAGTCAGGGTGTTTATGGCCATAGAGTTACTCCTAACAATGCTAGATAATAAATCGTATCCAGTTTGCAGCCTGAGTCGAACTAATTGGATTTGGACGTGGATGCCATGCTGGTTGAGGTCGCAGATACCTCCCATAAACAGGTCCAGTCAACCATTTCCTCAGCCATTGTAGGACCTCTCTCCCACAACTGGCGCAGGCAATATCGCACACGGTCATAGCAACGCCTGCCCCAGTAATTTCCTGTTTGCCTTGAACGATACCCAGCATAGTCAAGGGCATCCCAAGAGCATGAAGTGAACATTTCACCATGCACGTGGTTTGGCCAACGCTAGGATTTTACCACAGGAGTTCGCGGTTCAAAATGTCGAGCAAAAGTATGGCTCAGCAGAGGCTCAATCGAAGTTCAACAGCAGAAGCCCGACATCGCCGCCATCCACCATGCCATTGCCGTCGAGGTTCCCGAACCGGCCCATAGACACATGTGCATGCTGCTGGCCGGACACATTGCGCAGATCCCGAGCCACGCCAAGTTCGCCTGCACCTATTGATAGGAATTCGCCAGCCCGCGACGCTGGAAAAGCGAATTCCTATGAATCCCGGGCGGCGTGCGTTACCGGTTCGACATTTCGTCTTGCCTCATCGGCATCGCATCGATGAGGGCGAAGAGCGCATCGGTCGTCATCGGCGTACCAACATCAAGCTTTACTCCACCGTCTTTACCAACAAGCCGCACCCGGAACGCTGGCGCTGAAGTTTGGGTCATCACTTGCAGGTCGCGTTCCTTGAGACCGGCCGCGGCCGCATCGAAGGCGCTGATTTGTTGCAGGTAGGGGGCGGACTGCATGGACGGCGTATCGATGATCAACACGCGGTGCTTCCACTGGTGTGCCGCAAGGTCGGGCAAAGCGAGACCGGTCGTTGATTCGCCGGCACACCCGTGCGCGAGGCAAGCGGCTAGGCCGGCGACACTCATCTTTAATACGGTTGACATGAATTTATAATAGGACGCAGAACTGTGATGCGAACCGTTCGTGGACGACGGCAATACTCCGGTCAGTCAAACCCGCACACTCACGGCCACTACTTGCGTGCTGTCGTTGACGCGCAGATTGTCGAGCGCATTGAATTATGCGTAATGCTTGCCGAAGCGATTGGCAATGAACGCCTCGAATGGAACATCTTCGTTGCGAATAAATCCCTTTGAAGGCAGGGCGCCTTCTTTGAGCAAATCAAGCACGGCGGTAATGCCGGCGGCGGTTGTGATTTGAATTGCGGTCCACGGCAAGCCGTTGATTTCTTTGTGCAGAACAATTTTGGCGTAGGTCTTTTCAAGTAGGCGGCCGTCCTTCTCGCCAACGCAACTTACAAAGATGGCAACTTGATCTTGCTCAGTGGCGGGCAGCGCGCGCTCAAAAATCTTCTTGAGTTCGTCGCGGTGATTTTTGAAACCCAAATCTTGAATCAGCAACTTCAATTGATCGCGGTGGCCAGGAAAACGCATGGTCTTGTAGTTGAGATTTTGAATTTTGCCCTTGAGCGTTTCGCCCAGCGAACCAAGTCCGCCTGAAGTGTTGAAAGCCTCAAGCTCAATGCCGTCAATTTGCATGTGCTCAAGTTGCTCCAGCGGCGGAACCGTTACAAAGTGCCCGTCTTGAACGGCCTCGCAAGGCTGGCAATATTCATTGATCAGGCCCTCGGTGCTCCACGTGAGATTATATTTCATGGCGTTGTTGGGAAAACGCGGCAGGGCGCCCACGCGCAAACGCAAATCATGCAACTTGTCAAAGCCCTTGGCTAAATGCCACGCGGCGATAGTGATGAAACCTGGCGCGAGTCCGCACTGCGGAATGAACGCGGTGTTTGCGCCTTGCGACATTGCGATCACTTGCTTGGTCACGGCCACATCTTCGGTCAAGTCCAAATAGTGCGCGCCGTGCGCTTTTGCTTTTTGCGCGATCAACACATTGCAATGAAATGGCGCGCAACTCACGACGGCCCATTGGCCCGCGCAAGTTTCGTCAAGCGCCTTGGCGTCATCAAAGCGACCGTTGACACATTTCACGCCCGTCACATTCTTGCTCACCCACTCAAGGTGCGCGGCGCTGTTGTCCAAACTTGTGACCGCATAGTCGCCACTGTGTTGCAGAAGATGCGCGCACATGCGTCCAATTTTTCCAGCGCCAAGAATGAGTACTTTTTTCATGATGTCCTGAGGGTAATGAGTTTGCGAAATTAGGAAAGTTGCTTGAGTTGCGAGCCCACGGCGCTCATGAGTTTTTCAACGATGGGCGCGGTGAAATCAAATTGAATGCCGGCGGTTTGGAATAATTGTGGAAGTGGCTTACTGCCGCCCAATGCAAGGCCGGCTTTGTAATTGGCAATCGCTTGCTTTTCATTGGTCAAACTGGCCAGCCACACTTGTAGCGCGCCAAGTTGCGCAATGCCGTACTCAATGTAATAGAAGGGCATGCCAAACAAATGCAGTTGACGTTGCCACAGCGACGCGCGGAATTGTTCAAGGCCAGTCCAATCCAACAGGCCGCCAAAGCGCGCGTCCAGTTCTAGCCACTTGGTCTCGCGCTCTTTCACGGTGTGCGTTGGATTGAGATACACCCAATGTTGAAACGCGTCGATGTGCGCCACCCACGGAAGCACAGCGATGGCGCCTTCAAGCAATTCACGCTTGGCGCGCGCGGCGTCGGCTTCGTTGAAAAATTCCGAGAGGTATGGAAGCGTGAGAAGTTCCTGGCTCATGCTTGCAACTTCCGCAAACTCAGTTGGACTTGATCGATACAACAAAATCGGATCTTCCTTGGAAAGCAAACTGTGGAACGCGTGGCCGGCCTCATGCACCATGGTGATGAGATCGCGATGCAAGCCAACGGCGTTCATAAATATGAATGGCTTGCGTGAAGCCTGGCGTTGATATTGATAACCGCCCGGCGCTTTGCCTTTGCGGCTGTCAAGGTCAAGACATCCGCCGCCCAACATGGTGTCGAACATTTGTGAAAGACCCGCGTCCATGTTGCGGTATGTGCGCGAAGTTTTTGCGGTTAAGTCCTCGCCGTTTGTGAATGGTCGAAGCGGCGCGCGGCCCTTCACGTCCACTTTTAAATCCCACGGACGTAGCGTTTGCAAACCTAGCGCAGTGGCGCGTTGCTTCTGCATTTCACGCACAAGCGGCACGCAATGTTTCTCAATGGCCTCGTGAAAATGGCCGCAATCGGCGGGTGTGTAATCAAATCGATGCATGCGCTGATGTTGAAAGTCGCGGAAATTATCAAAGCCCGCGTTGCGGCCCATCTGGTCGCGCAGTGTGATCAGCTTGCTGTAAATGTCATGCACCTTTGTGCAATCTTGTTGACGACGCTTCGCCACCGCGCGCCAACTTGCTTCGCGCTTGGCGCGGTCGGAATCTTCCAGGTAGCGCGCCATTTGCGGCAAAGTTTTTTCTTCGCCATCAAAGTTCACCACCATGGCGCCGGAAATTTCGCTGTAGGACTGATCCAGTTTAGTGGCCTGCGTTTGCAGAGCCACATTTTCCGCGCGGAATAATTTCACTTCTTGACCAACGGCGCGAAGCAACACGCCGTAGCGATTGGCGTCCAGTTTTGGCACGTGCGGGCTGTTGGCAATTTTCTGGTCCAGTTCAAAACCAACGCGCTTGAGTTGTGGCTCAACCTGCTCAACAAAATCTAGAAAACCCTTTTTCGCCACCGTATCATCGGTGTGGCATGTCATGGCGATATATAAATTCGCCTGCGCTTCTTCCGCGGCGGCGTCCAAATCGCTGCGATCCAAGATTAGTTTTTCCAGGCAGCGCTGACACTTCAGTTCACGCGTGATCAGCGATTGATACAAAGGCTGAAGTTGCGACCAGTCGGCGGCGTTGGTGTTTGCGGGAACGAAAGTTTTGGGCGCGGTTGGCGCGGCAATAATGGCGGGTTGGGACATGGGTGGCTCCTGGGTGTGACAGCGCGGGCGTTTGCAAAAGTTCAACTGCGTTCAATACGGGGTTTCTCAGGATAGCCGAAGTGGTCAAATCTCCGCTACTTTCATGGCATGAACCAGCGCCGCACCATTTGCGCATTCGCCCCCGCCAAATTGAATTTGGCTTTGTCTGTTGGCGCGCCCAACGCTCAGCGAATGCATCCAATTGCAAGTTGGATGGTGACCGTGTCGTTACACGATGAACTTTTTCTTGAGGCGCTGGAGCCAAATTCTTTTTCGTTGTACGCAATTATTTGGCACAAAGACGCGCGCCGTAAATCTGAAATCGATTGGTCCATCACCAAGGACTTGGCGGTGCGCGCGCACATGGCCGTGGAGGAGCATGTTGGCCGCAAGTTGCCAATCAAGATGCGACTTGAGAAAAGAATTCCCGTGGGCGGGGGCCTTGGCGGAGGTTCCAGCAACGCGGCCGCAATGTTGCGCGCGCTGAATGAACTTTTTGATTTGAAGTTGCCGCGGGAAACATTACGCGACATTGCCGCGCGACTTGGTTCCGATGTGCCGTTCTTAATCGATGGCGGCAGTGCGATCGTGACTGGTCTTGGCGAGCAACTTGAGCCCGCGCCGCTTCCTGACAATTTGCACGCGCTGTTGGTGTTCCCAGTTGCCGCGTGTCCAACTGGCGCGGTCTATCAAACGCTTGATCAACTTCGTCCGCACGGCGCTGTTGAAACAGATCGAGTGCGCGCGTTGTCGGTGATGCCAAACATTGCGCACGACGCGCCCTTTAATGACCTAGCGCACCCCGCGTGTGAAGTTGCGCCAAAGTTGCGCGGCGAACTTGAGGAGTTGGCGGAGTTGACCCAGCGCACCGCTCATGTGTCCGGCAGTGGTAGCACGCTGTTTGTGCTTGTGGCCAGCGCGCTTGAGGCGGAAATTCTTGCAGCCGCAATTGAAAAGCACATGGGTTTGCCAGTGATCGCCGTCGAAGGCGTTCACACGCCTGCGATTCAATCAGTGAAATAAACCGCGTCCATTTCAAACATTTGTTGCAAATTTAAATCGCAAGCCTCGCTAGACAGTTCGTTCTAGAATGTGGACATGCTGTGGCAACCAGAAATTCCCGCGCACTATCGAACGCGATCCGATGAGGAACTTGCGGCCGCCATTTCCGCGCGTCGCAAGCAACTGGGAAACAAGTTGCTCATTCTTGGCCACCACTATCAACAAGATCATGTGATTGCGCACGCCGACCTTATTGGTGATTCACTGCAACTCAGTCGCATGGCGGCCAAAGAGGCCAAGGCGCGCGGCTCGCAATTTATTTTATTTTGCGGGGTGCATTTCATGGCGGAAACTGCGGACATTCTTACCGATCAATCCGTGCAAGTGATTCTTCCAGATTTGTCCGCGGGTTGTTCTATGGCCGACATGGCCGCCTACGAAGACGCGTTGACCGCTTGGGAAGAAATTGAAAAAGCGCACGCGCAAGGCAAAGGTAAAGTGCGCGTAATTCCGATCACCTATGTCAATTCAAGCGCGGCGGTGAAGGCGTTTGTGGGTGAACATCAAGGCGCGTGTTGTACTTCAAGCAACGCCAAGCACGTATTGAAGTGGGCCTTTGATGGCGGCGACACAAAGTTGACTAAGGGCGAGCGCGTGCAAGTGATCTTCATGCCCGATCAACATTTGGGTCGCAACACTTCGCGCGACCTTGGTTTGAAAAGTGAAATAGACGCTCAGCGCGATGGCGGCGCCAGCGACATGGCGTTGTGGAATCCCAAGAAACCAATGGGTGGCCTTGATGCGGTCACAATTCAAAACAGCAAAGTGCTTTTGTGGGCTGGCCATTGCAGTGTGCATAAATTATTTCGGCCCGAGCATGTGGAAGACGCGCGCGCTGAAAATAGCGCGGTGAAAGTATTGGTGCATCCAGAGTGTTGCCAAGAAGTGGTGGAGCAAGCGGATCTTGTGGGTAGCACGGAGTTCATCATTCAGCAAATTCAGAATGCGCCCAAAGGTTCAACATGGATTGTTGGCACCGAGGTTCATTTAGTGAATCGACTTGCGCAAGCCGCGCAGGCGCGCGATGTGCAAGTGCGCATGCTCAGCGATTGCCAATGTCTGTGCACCACCATGTACCGAATTGATCAGTCGCACATGTTGTGGTGTTTGGATCAGCTGGCGGAGGGCCGCGTGGTGAATCAAATTTCCGTGCATCCAAAAGCGGCGGAGTTGGCGCGCAAAGCCCTTGAAAAAATGCTGGAACTTGCGCCCGCAACAGGCCCCACGCCGATCACCGTTGATTGAGGTAATTTGTACGGTCCAACCATGACCGATACAAACACCACAACTCAGCTGGAAATTTCCAATCCCAAGTCGCGCAAAAAATTGCTCAAGATTGTTCTTGGAACCATTTTTGGTTGCATTGCCTTCTTAGTTGTGTTGGTTGTTTTTCTTCCAACCATCGCGTCGCTTCCAATGTTTCGCGGACTGATCACGGATGTTGTTGCTGGGCAAGTGAACGGCAAGGTGACTATTGGCGACATGTCCTTGGCTTGGTTTGGTCCACAGCAATTGGATAACTTCAGCATTGTTGGCAATGACGGAAAAAGTTCCCTGACGGTTTCCGCGTCACTGCGCAACGGGCTTGTGGATCTTGGCACGGGTAGCGTGGATCAAATTGATGTCACGCTGAGCGCCAAAGTTGTTGGCGCGGTTGACGCCAATGGAAAATTGGATTTGCTTGATCTTGTAAAAACCGCCGCGTCAACCGCCGCGCAAACGAAATCAACCACGCCAACCGCGACTACCCCAACCAACAATGCCGCGTTTCAATTTCCGCCGCGACCCATTCAAGTCACCATCAGTAGTTTCGACGCCACCATCGCCAACGCCGCTGGTCCCGCGTTCGCCGTTGAGGGACTGAAAGCCAAACTTGCGGTGAGCCAAAAAGGGCCGCTTGAAATTCAACTGTCCGCCAACACGAAAATTGGCGACAAGCCTGGGGCTATTTCCGCCAATGGAACGTTCACCAACATCTTCAACACTGCCGGCGCCTTTGATCCAATCGCCGTCAATGGTTCACTGAACGCGCAGGTGGACGGCGTGTTGTTGCCCTTGCTTGACGCATCAGCAGAAATTACCCAGGCCAAATTTTCAATTGATGCCACCGCCGCAAAACCCATCGATGTGCGGGCAAATATCGCTCTTTCTGTGAATGGACAACCCGCCACGATCGCCGCCACATTGCAGGCGGTTCGTCCAAACGCCAAAGATCCAATCGCAACTTGGGCCAAAGACCCGCGCACATGGGTCGGCTCCGTGCAAGCGCAAAATATTCCCACTTCGCTGTTTGAAAAATTCACACAGGGCACGCCCATCAATATGGCTCGCGATGTTGGTTCAACACTTTCATTGCAGGCCGCCACCAACAGCGCCACGGGTTTTGATCTTTCGCTTTCAAGCTCGCGGATTCAATTGCAAAGTTCCGCCGCAATTGACATAGGTACCGGCGCCGTGCAAGGCAAGACAACGCAACTGACCGCGCAACTTTCGCCGGAGTTATTGAAGGCATTCAACGTGATCAGCACGCAACCGCTTCCACTTTCAATCGCTCTGCAAAGTTTTTATATTCCGCCGGTCCGCGACAACGGTCAATTTAATTTGGTGGATCTCACCGCCCAAGGTTCGTTGAACATTGGCGCTTCACAATTTATTCAAGATGGGATTGCGCCCGTGGCCATGGGCCCGCTCAGCGCCACGTTGGCCGCAAGTCCACTGGCTGACAAGGTTGATTTGGTTCTTGCCACCACGCTCAACGGAACGCCGGTGAATGTGACCGCGAATATCACCGGCTTGATGCGTGACAAAGAGTTTGCCTTCAAGCAAATGAAAGTCGCCGCCAACACGCAGTTTGGTCCGTTCGATCCAACGATTTTGCCTGGTATTCCCGCGCATATTGTGGACATTCTGCGCAAGGTTCAGCCGGGCGCGTCAACGATTCAGTCCAAGCTTGCGGGTTCATATGAAAGTGGCACGCTCAACATCAACGCGCAAACCGTTCCGGGCAACGTGAACATGAATGTTGCGTGGGACACGAACACGGTCAACGCCACGCTTGACAACACTTCCGCCACTCTTTCACCAGCGCTGGTGGAGTGGGCAACTCAGGGACAGGTTCTTATTTCCGCGCCAGTGAAGTGCGTGCTTGCCGCTGGTCCAATCAAGATGAATCGCCCGGCGCTTGAAAACGGCATGACGGAATTCGCGTCAAGTCCCGTGTCAATTTTAATTGAACAAGTGTTCATGACCAAAGTGCCCGGTCTCACCGGCACCGCTTCGCTTCAGAACGCCGCCCTGCGTGGCGATCTTGCGCTCACTGGAGCGCAACTTTTTAAGGGCAACTTCACCACCAACGCGCTTTCAGCAAATGGTCTTCCAAGCGGCGCGGGCAACGCCGTCATCAACGATCTCAATGTTCAAGCGACAGTAGAGCGCGATTTAAATTCGCCAGCGTCAGATGTCGCCGTCACCATTGCGTCGCTGTCAATGTCAAATATCAGCGGCGTGAATGAAACAATTCTCGCTAAAAACACGCGCCTTAACTTCACCGGCCCACTTTCCGTGAATGGAGCCGTGGCCGCCACGCTGAGCACGGATCTTTTTGATTCCAGCGGTGTTGCCGCAAAAGTTGCCGGCGATTTTAAAATGCAAACCGCCGACAAATGGAACGCGTCCGTGACCGCCAACGAAGTGGCCGTGCAACGCATCGCCCATCTCGCCGGTCTTGGCGATGTGCCTGAGTGGACCACCGCCGGCGCCACAAATGCGGGCAAATTTAAGGCGAATGTTGGCGCGCAAGCCAACGCCATGACATTCGCGCTGGACGCGGATTTGGGCCGCGTAAAAGCCAACATCAACGGCGAGCGCGCCGCCAATGGTTCCATCACTTTGGCAAAAAGTTCCGCCAATGTAAGCGTGCCCGGAGATGCCGTACGAAATATTTTGGATCGCGGTCCACAAAAATCCCCCGTTCGTAAATTAAGCGACATCAATATGTCGCTTGATATTGCGGCCATACAAATTCCATCGGTGAATGGCGAATTGAACCCGTTTGCGGTTGGCGCGACTCTTGCAACCAACGCGCGCATCGAGCCATTTCAAGTGACGTTTGCCACGGCGCTCTTGTCATCAAGCACAAAAAATGCGCCGCCGCCTAGTCAACCAGCGCAACCAGAAAATGTTGCCACGATGAGTTTTGCGGCCACCGATATTTCCTTGCAAACCAGCGGCGCCCAAAGCGCTCAATTGAATCTCACGGGCGCGCTTGCCGCAGTGGGGCAACCCACCAAGCCCATGAGCGTGAAGTTGAAGGCGCAAAATCTCACTGGGCCAAATGGCAAACTAAATATGTCCACCATGAAATTGGTGGCGGGCATCAATATCAGCGAGTTTCCCTCATCGCTGATCGACGCCATTTCCCAAGGCGACGGCTTCATTCAAAATCTCGCCGGCCCCGTGTTCAGCATTCAGCTCGCTGGTCAAACCGGCTTTGAAGACTCTGACCGCTTCAAGGGACATATAGAAAGCCCCACGCTGACGCTGGATATTCCCGCGGTTCGCATTGTGGATTCGCAAATTATTGTTGTGCCAAGCGAGGCCATTACGTTTCAATTGCGCCCCGATGAAAATATGCGCGAGCATGTTTTACGCCCCATCAATCCAATTCTTGGCGACATTGAATTTAAAAACAAGGCGGTCAACACCACGGTCACCATGGTGCGCGCGCCGCTTCCATTTGACATGGCCAAGACCGACGCGCGCTTCACCATTGATGTTGGCGAAGTGGAGCTGGAAAAAAGTGGGCAGTTGATCAGTATTATGAATCTTGCCTCGGTGAAGGACAACAAGTCCACCATTCCCGGCTTGCTCTCGCCGCTCAACGGTGAAATAAACAAGGGCATTCTCACCTACAAGGATTTCACAATTCAAGTGGCCAAAGTCGGCAACAGTTGGCAGCAAACTATTTTTTCAGAGGCCGACATCAATCTGGCATCGCATCCGCCGTTCGCCAACTTCATCAGGGTGCGCTATCCGCTTGAAGGCGTCACCAACGCCATGGCGGGCAACGGCTTGCTTGGAAAATCATTTGGCAACATCAACACTATTTTGGGAAGCACCACCGCGCAAATGCGCCAGGCTGTTCAGGTGAAAGTGACGTTCTTTGGACCGCTTGAAGGCGATCAATTGCAAATGAAAGTGGAGCCAAATTTGGATTTACCCAAGGGCGAAGATTTGCTCAAGGGCCTTGGAAGCATTGCCGAGGGAATTCTTGGCGGCAAATCTGGCACGGGCACAACCACCACAACACCACCAGCAGGTTCGCCGCCACCGCAACAAAAAGATGTTGTCGGCGGATTGCTTGACAAGTTTTTCAAGAAGCCAAAAAACTAATTCGCGCAACGCTCACATCGGCTTTTCGGCAATGGTCTGGTCGTACACCTGAAGCAACTTTGACTTGTCAAAGATCAACTCTTGGCGCGACAAGCCCGTGATTTCGTAATGCGGCGTCAGTTCAATGGCGTCCACCGGGCACGCTTCCTCGCACATGCCGCAATAAATGCAGCGCAACTCGTCAATGTCGAATTGCTTTGGATATTTCTCGCGGTCATCCCACGGACTTTCTTCCGCCACAATGTGAATGCAATTGGCGGGACACGCCGTGGCGCACATAAAGCACGCAACGCATCTCACGCGGCCATCCTCATCTTTATTCAAGCGATGCACGCCGCGGAAATTTGGACGGAACTGTCCGCCTTCTTCAACCGGGCGATCGTCGCGCTTCTGCTCTGGATATTGCACCACCCAAATATTTTTCTTGGTGGTGCCGTTGCGGCCAAAGTTCTCAAACGCGTGGCGCATGGTGGTGCCAAGTCCCTTGAACACCGACACAACAAAAAGATTCTCGGAGCGGTTGAGTTTGCTCTCGGTCACATCAATAATTTGGTCGTCTGGAATTGCCATGGGGGTGTCTCGGTGATTGGCGTTGAAGTGTAGGCTTCCATGAAATCCATGCCAGCCTCTGACAACAACTTTGATTCGGATTCGCAGGGTGATGGCGATGGCGATTCCGCGGGCAATTCCAACAGCGATTCCCAAAATGATTCAGGCGATCAGTTCAAATCGCCGCGTCTTGCGCCATTTTCCCCCAAGCGATTGATTCCGCTTTCGCCCAACGCGCGGCGTAATCGCGACCTGAAGGAAACTCGCATTGGTTGGAAAATGGCGGCGCTGGGTTGGGAATTTTCTAGCCAGGTGGTGGCTGGCGTGGCTTTGGGTTGGGGCGTGGACTATTTCTTTCCAAACTTGGGTCACTGGGGAATTATTGGTGGCGCGGGCGCTGGCGTATTGGTTGGAATTACCACTTTTCTGCGAAGTGCCCTGAAATTGAACAGCGAACTGGAAGGACCAGGCAAAAAACCACAAAACGGCGGCAAAAATGGCTGATTCTGAACAAATCCAGCCGCCAGTTTCGGCGCCAGAACCGCCTTCGTTGCGCCCTGGGCATTTATCTTCAGGGCATTCATCTATAGACAGCCTCACGCAAGGAACGCTTTCTGGATCGGCCACGGCGCAAGCGCAAACTTCCCAGTCTGGACCGCTCAAGGGCGAGCCAATATTCGCGCTGCCCGTAATGCAAGTCGCCGGATTGTTCTTGTTAATGCTTATCTTGTCAGTACTTACAAAAATACTGCCGTGGGAAAGTTGGCAGGCGCCACCCGAATCTGCCCGTGGATTGCTCGTGTCATCCGGCGCAATCACCATATTGTGGGCGGTCATTTTCTTTGGCATGCAACCCTGGAAGCGCCGCCCCGCCAGCGAGTGGATGCTTTGGTGGCTCGGTAGCACCGTGGTGCGAGTTCTTGGGGCACCAATTCTGCTCATCTCTATATACTTCTACTCCCATCTGCCCGCCCTTACGGTGCTGGTTGGAGGGGTGGTTTGGGCCATGGTTGAGCTTCTTGCGGAGGCCATCATCGTGGCGAAATCAGTTTCACGGCAGACAGCTTCCACACGGAAACCATAAAGGAAGTAATTTCCGCCTCTCACTTTCACGCGGCGCGCTTGAACATTTCATTCGCGAATCAATCTTGTTCACTTAACTCACTTCAGAATCACCCATGCAATTCCTACTCGCCTCTGGCAACAATCCAGTCAGTCACGTGCTTGATGCGCCTGTTCGCATTGGCGGAATGGAGCCATACAGCGGCCTCACTTTGCAAGTGGTCACGCTGTTTGTTGGATTGATCGCGTTCGTTGCGGTGTTGCTGTACGCCAGCAAAAATATTTCCACGGGCAAAGAGGCGCTGGGTCATCGCCGCTATTTATCGCGCGGCCGCATTGCGCAAGTGATCGAAGTCATGTGCCTGTATCTGCGCGACGACATGTTGACGCCAATGATGGGCAAGAAAGACGCGCACAAATTCGCGCCGTTTCTTTTAACCCTGTTCTTCCTGATTTTGTCGCTGAATTTAATCGGCATGGTTCCAATGCAGGATTTGCAGCTCATCACTGGAACTTGGATTGAAGACGCTCAACTTGCGGTGGTGGGCGGCACGGCCACGGCCAATATCGCGGTGAACGCGGTGCTTGCGTTCTTTGTGTTCATTGTGATTCAAGCGCACGGCTTCCGCGAACTTGGCGTGAAGGGTTGGCTGGAACATTTGTGCGGCGGCCATGAATTAGTCGCGGGTCCAAAAGGTCTTTGGCTTGTTGTGCCAATTATTTTTGTGGTTGAAGTGCTGGGGCTCATCATCAAGCCAGCCGCATTGTGCATTCGACTTTTCGCCAACATGTTTGGCGGCCACACATTGCTCGCAACATTGTTGATGTTCGGCGGCATGACTTGGGCCGGCACCAACAGCGGTCTGGCCACCGCCGGCGTGACGCTGGTGTCCGGCATCTTCGCAATCTTGATTACTTTCATGGAACTCTTCGTCGCGTTCTTGCAAGCGTTCGTGTTCATGTTCCTGAGCGCGGTGTTCATTAGTTTAATGAGCCACCACGAAGAGGAAGCTGAAGCGCACGAGTTGGATGGCGCGACGGCGGCCGCTCACTGAATCACTGAATGAACTTTTGGAAGAACAATTGGGTTCGCGTGAACCCTTTCGGAAAACGCCTTTGTTTGCGGGAACACAGGCTTGAAATGAAACCCCGATGCGTCCCACAGCATCATGACACTTGACACTGGAGACCTTGTAATGAAGAACATCGTGACCCTTGGAATGACAGCACTCGGAATGACCTTGTTAGCCGCATCACCAGCCATGGCGGCTGACGCGGTTGCCGCCGTTGGCGCGGTGAATTGGGGCCTTGGAATCGGTGGCGGACTCGCCGCTGGTCTTGCGGCCGTCGGCGCCGGCATCGGCATCGGCAAAATCGGCGGAAGCGCCGTGGAGAGCATTGCCCGTCAACCAGAAATGGCCGGCAAGATCTTCATTCAAATGATTTTGACCGCGGCTCTGGTTGAAGGCGTTGCGCTCTTCGCCGTGGTTGTTGGTTTGCTCATCGGTTTCGTTAAATAATTGATCAGGCGCGGGCCGGCGCGGAAGAAATTCCGCGTCGGCCTTCGCGCACTTCCATAATCGCGGCGGTGATCACGTTGCGATTGCATTTCGCTTGAGAGGTTCTTATGAATATTTTTATTCTCGCCAATGAAGCCGCCGCCGAAGCAAGTCCGCTGAGCTTCAAGTTGCTTCCAGCCTTTAGCACCGTCGCGGTGTTCCTGATTGCATTTGGAACATTCGCATTTGTTGTGTGGCCCAAAATCACCAAGGCGCTTGATGCCCGTGATGAAAAAATCCTGAGCGAAATTCGCGCCGCCGAAGCCGCCCAAGCCAAAGCCAAGGCCGCGCAAAGCGAATTTGAGAAGCGCCTTGAAGAGGCCCGCACCGCCGCCGACGACATGATTCGCAAGGCCCGCGCCGAAGCCGATCGACAAGCCGATGAATTGCGCACCCGCAGTCAACGCGAGTTGGATGACATGCGCCTGCGCGCAACGCAAGAACTTGAAAGCGCCAAGCGCAC
>CALFOZ010000046.1 GCA_937919205.1 uncultured Planctomycetia bacterium | reverse complement strand
TCGAGCCCGCGAGAAACGTGAAATCCATGCAACCCAAAGCCACTTTTCGACCCTTGATAAACGCGGTGCCGGTTTGCACGCCGTCGTTCTCGCCAGTTTTTTGTTGCGCCTCCTTGATGCGATCCAAGTAGGCGCGCACATCATGGAACGCAAGCGGATCGCTCGGAGCCATGGTGGCGTTCATTGGTTCGAATGAACCAGGATCAACCAAAGTTTCAACACGTTGGCGTCCAGACATTCGGTGGTGGTGCTCGCACTGCGGACACACCATTAAATTTGATTCGAGCGCTTTGAGAAAAAGCGTGGCGTTGCACTTGCCGCACGAAACCCACAACCCATCTGGAACGGATTTCTTGGAGAGCAATAGATCGGAGGTTTCCCAACTTGTCTGAGGCATGGAATTTTAGTCTACACGACTTGTCGTTGAAAACGAATCAAGCAACGCCTTGGCGGCCAGCGTTACATTTGGCTTTCCAAACAAGGCGCTTGCCGAAACCAGCACATCGGCGCCGGCGGCAACACAGCGCGCGCCATTGCTTGGATCAACGCCGCCATCCATTTCAACGCGGGCGCGCGGACCAACGCGTTCCCTGATCCACTTGGTCTTGGCAAGCGAACTTTCAATAAATCCTTGACCGGAAAAACCAGGGTGCACGCTCATCACTAAATGTAAATCAAAATCATTCAGAAACGGCTCGATCGCCAACACGGGTGTTTCTGGATTGCTCGCCAAGCCCACACTGGCGCCAAGATCACGGGCGTACTTGGCCAATTCCTTGGGGTTCTGCACTGTTTCCACATGAAATGTTACGGAATTGGCCCCCGCTTTTATAAACGGCGCGATGAACTCCTTTGGATTGGTCACCATCAAGTGAATATCTAAAAACGCGTCGGGGCAAACACGTCGAACGGCCGCGCACACCAATGGCCCCATGGAAAGATTGGGAACAAAGTGGCCGTCCATGATGTCCACATGCAAGAGCGCGGCGCCGGCGTTTAGAGCCGCGTTGGAGTCGCGCCCTAGATTGGCAAAGTCCGCGGAAAAAATACTCGCCGCCAACATGGCGCGCGCCGGTGGGCGACGAAATAGATCTCGATCAGTGGCCACCTTAAGGTTTCTTTTCGTTTTGGTTTTTGGCCGAGGCGCGATATTCATCCAAACGTTGCTTGGCCATTGGCTTGTCCAGAATCGTGGCGCCCATCCACGCATCGGTCTGCAAGTCGATGGCTTGGGACCAATCTTTTTTGTAGGCGCGAATCATGGCTTTGGCCTGCAAGCCGATAGTTGGGTTTTTTGCGGCAAGGGACTCCGCGATCAACTCCGCGGATTCCAAATCACGTTTCTCAATCTCCGGATCTAGAACCATGGCGTTCACAATTTCGATTTGCGCCGACACGGTTGCGCATTTCTTCACCATCTTCAAGATCCACTCGGCGGGGACTTTGGGATCGCTCTCGTTCTTCAGTGTGGCTTTGTACCGCTCCATGACAACGTCCACAAAAAACGCGGGATCCAATTCAATCACCTCGTCAAAATGTTTGTAGGCCTCGTTCAGATTGCGCACTTTGAGCGATTTGCGCGCGGCATCCAACATGGGTTGCGCCTTCTTTTGCAATTGCGGATCGTATTTTCCCATCACCGCTTTACGCACGATCGAGGGCAACGTTTCGTCGAGTGGATTGCCGACCCAAACTATTTTTCCACGGCTCAGGATAAATCCCAACGGTAATTTTTCTTGCTTAGCCGCGTCAACCCACAGGCGCCATGTGGCTTCCGAATCATCCGCGCCCACGGAGATTGTCATGGAGTTTTTTTCAGCCTTGGAAAATGATTTGCTGATGTCCTCGGGCTTGTCCTTGGCCACCAAAAGCACTTGCAGTCCCTTGACCGCCAGTTCCTTATGTAGTGAGTTCAGCGTGGACAACATCGATGAATTTTTTGCATCCCCCAAGGTAAAAAAAACCACCACAACGCAACCGACATCCTTGACTAAATCAGGCGCGTCGCCCCTGACGTATTTGACGATCTGCAGAGCTGGCGGCGCATTGCCCACGCCCAAGGGATCCTCATCGTCGCCCAGTGCGGGCGCGGCAAATAATGCCAGCGCGCACACGCATACCAACTGAAAGGTCATAAGATATTTTTTAAACATAAGTCGAAACCCGCCTGTGATGAATGGTGCAAGTCTAGTACACCGGACCAAATTTACGTCTCGTCAATAGGAACCAAACTTTCAAATTTTTTACCCTCAAGCATTTCCAAACTGGCGCCGCCACCGGTGGAAACATGCGACAAACCCGCGGAAAGACCGGCAATTTCAAGCGCCGCCGCGGTGTCGCCGCCGCCCGCCACGGTTGTTGCCCCGGACTTGGTCGCTTGAATCACGGCGTGGGCAATGGCCAATGTGCCCGCGTCAAACGGCGGCATTTCAAACACGCCCATGGGTCCATTCCAAATCACGGTCTTGGCCTTGGCAATTTCCGCGGCGAACAATTTCGCGCTGTTCGGACCAATGTCTAGGCCCATCCAACCGTCGTCTATCGCGCCAGCGAAAATATTTTTTTCGGTGTCGGCTTTGAATTCGCGTCCACAGTTGTGATCCACGGGCAGCAGAATTTTTGTTGCGCGGGATTTCGCCAATTCCAAAATGCCCTTGGCTTTTTCAACCAAATCTTTTTCCACCCGACTTGATCCCACCGCGATCCCTTGAGCCAACAAGAATGTGTAGGCCATGGCGCCGCCAACGATGATCGCATCCACTTTGCCAATCATGTGCTCAAGCGCGGGCAATTTGTCGCTCACTTTTGCGCCGCCCAAAATCGCCACGAACGGTTTGCGCGCGCTCTCCAATGTCTCGCCTAGAAATTTCAGCTCCTTGGCCAGCAAAAATCCCGCCACACAAGGCTTGGGTTTCATGGCCAACGGCAACGCCAACATGCTGGCGTCATTGCGATGACTTGCTCCGAAGGCGTCATTGCAATACGCGTCGGCGTACGGCGCGATGGACGCGGCAAACTGGGCGTCGCCTTTCTTCTCGCCTTTTTCAAAGCGCAGATTTTCTAGCAGTAGCACTTCACCCGCCTTCAACGCGGCCGCCTCCGTGTGCGCTTGACTGGCAAGCGCGCTGGACAAACGCACATTGCCAGCAATGCCCGCGAGCAATTCCCGCAGGCGCTGAGCAACTGCTTTCATGCTGTATTGGGGCTCGTGGCCCTTGCCTTCGGGGCGCCCCAAATGACTCGCCACAATCACGCTTCCACCACGCTTGAGCACGCTTTCAATGGTGGGAATTGTGGCGCGAATCCGCCGATCATCGCTAATGGATCCGTCATCATGTTGCGGAACATTGAAATCAGCGCGTATGAATATTTTTTTGCCGCGCACGTCTAATTGGTCGATGGTCTTCTTTGCCACAATATTCTCCAGCAGGACATGATAGAAAGTCTTGAGAAACTTCGAAGGCAACGGCACAAACCGTGGGCACGGAATATAAAAACCAATCCAACAACACATCCATTCCCCAAGACACACCACACTTTTAATGCACATTCAGCCTAAAACAATTGTGATCGCCGGCGAAACCGCCTCGGGCAAAAGCGCGCTCGCGTTGTGGTTGGCGCAGAACATTCCTGGCGGCGGAGAAATTGTCGTGGCCGACAGCATGCAAGTTTGGCGCGGCATGGACATTGGAACCGCCAAGCCCACCGCCGCCGAGCGCGCTTTGGTGGCGCACCACGGAATTGATTTGGCCGATCCACACCACGAGGTCTTCAGCGCCGCGGATTGGTTGCGCGAAGCCACCCGCGCCATCGCTGATATTCAAGCGCGCCAACGTAGCGCGATCGTGGTGGGCGGAACCAACTTGTATCTGCGGCTTCTCTTTGAAGGATTGGTTGAAAGCGCCCGTCCAGACGCTGAATTTCGCAAGTCGCTTGATGCGCTGGACGCCAATGCGCTTCGCGAAAGGCTGATCCAAGTGGATCCCGAAACCGCCTCGCGCTTGCACATCAACGATCGCCGCCGCAGTGTTCGCGCTTTGGAGATCGCCCATGCGACTGGCCAGCCCGCCAGCGCCGCGCGCAATCAATGGAACAGCGCGACAACAATTATTCCTGACAGATTTCAATTGATCTTGTTGGATTGGAGCACCGCCACGTTGAATCAACGGATCAATTCGCGCGTGCAACATTTTGTGGACGCCGGTTGGCTTGACGAAGTGAATCAACTCACGCGCGCCGCCCCGCTTGTGGCGCAAGCCATGGAGGCCGTGGGCTACCGCGAATTGCTCGACGCGCTTGAAAGCCGTTGCTCGCTCAAGGAGGCCGTTGAAAAAATAAAAATTCGCACCCGCCGCTACGCCAAACAGCAACGAACTTGGTTGCGCCGCTTCCAAACTTCGCCTCACTGCGCCACGCTGGATGCGGAAAATAAAATATTTGAAAAAATTTCACAAGAGGCGCTCACGGTGCTTTGCGGGGCGATTTAACCCCCATTCAGCGTGGTTCTCGGACAACATCTTCACCCTTGGTCACTTGACTCAGCGCAAACATCGGTTATTCATCGCATCCTTATATATGGCAAAGTCCAAGGCACAAACTTCCGCAACCAAGGCAAAAACAGGCAAAAAGCCTGCATCTAGGGCCGCAAAGAACCCAGTGGCCACCATTGGCGGCTCCCACTTGGTCATTGTTGAAAGTCCCACCAAAGCCAAGAAATTACAGCAATATTTGGGCAGTGGCTATGTCGTAATCGCCAGTGTTGGCCACATTCGCGACCTTCCACCCAAAAACGAAAAGGGCGTGAAGCAACAAGTGCCGGGCGTGGACATTGAGAACGGAACATTTGAACCCACCTACGTGGTCGATGCCGAAAAGAAAACGCTGGTGGCGCAGATCAGAAAGCTGGCCGCGGCCGCGAGCGACATTTGGTTTGCAACCGATCTTGACCGCGAAGGCGAAGCCATTGCTTGGCATCTTGCCGAGCTTGTGAATGTTGATCCAAAAACCGCGAAGCGCGTGGTCTTCAACGCCATCACCAAACAAGCGGTGCTTGAAGGTTTCGCAAACCCTCGGCCGATCGACATGGACCGCGTGAATGCGCAACAAGCGCGGCGCATTCTTGATCGCATTGTGGGCTACCCCATCAGCCAAGTGCTGTGGAAAAAAGTCGCCGGCGGTTTAAGCGCGGGTCGAGTTCAAAGCGTGGCCACTCGAATTGTTGTGGAACGCGACCGTGAAATTCGCGCGCATGTTCCAGATGAGAAG
>CALFOZ010000045.1 GCA_937919205.1 uncultured Planctomycetia bacterium | reverse complement strand
CCCAAGCCAACAATGCAAGCGGAATTCTCATTTCAATTCCGGTGATAACGCCGCAACCAGATCCTGGATTCGCGGAATCACCACTCACGCCACCAGTATTTGCGTTGCTGATGGAAAGTTGGCAACCGTACACTTGATCGTCGATCAGATTGACGCCAGTTGGACCACTAAAGGCGCCGTTACCCAAATAGCCGCCCGCCCCACCGCCATCAGTAAGCATTTGAGCAATGTTGGCGTATTGAACTACTTCTGGACTGCCACCAATAGTTGTCATAAGGCAGAAGTCTGCCGCGAAGCCCGCATCAAACTTCAAGCCCGCGTAGACAACTGGATTTCCGTCGCCATCAAGAATTGGGGCACCATTCGCATCCAAAGCAGGTCCTCGACCCATTATATTCAGACCGTTGTAGTCAATGTCAGTGTTATCACTGCGAATTTCGTTTTGGCCACCAGTTGCGTCGCTGTCAATGAAGACATCAAGCTTGTTGAAATTACTTTCCAAATTGCCGGCCAAGAATAAATACAAATATCCATTCTCTATATCAATCTTGGCATACCCCGCGTCAAGTTCGGAACCATTGGCGAAACTATTCACTCCGTCGCTTGCGTTACCGAATTCGGTGTACACCGATTGCGCTGCTTTCGGATTTCCGTATCCACCATCAAGGGTTCCATCAATCAATACATATTGCGCCATCGTTGCAGAGGCACACATCATGACAGAAACTGTCAACGAAGCGATATACGCTAATTTCATTTTCTCAATCTCCAAAGAATTTTCAAGTGATCGCCCATTACGGCCGCAACAAGTACAACCACTTGCATACTTAACGTACTCCTGATTTCCTGAATTGAAAGAAAATTATTTAGAATTTGCTTTATTTTTCACAAAAGTAGCCTGCACTTATTTCTTAGCGCGCAGAGAAATTGCGCTGTTATAGGAATTCAGAATTAAGTCGAGTCAAATCAGAGTTGGAAATCGTCTATACATCACATATGCCCAAGATTGCGATACGAATTGCCTATGAGGGCACCAACTTTCATGGCTGGCAACGCCAAGAACCGCCTGATAAACCGCCATATCGAACCATTCAAGGTGAGTTGGATAAGGCGCTGGCCGATCTTTTTCAAATGCGCATTGTGACTTCGGGAGCCAGTCGAACGGACTCTGGCGTGCACGCCGACGCGCAAGTTGCCGCATTCATGGCACAAACAAAGATTCCCCTTGAGCGAATTCCGGCCGCGCTGAACACGCGTCTGCCTGGCGACATGCGCGTGCTGAAAGCATGGTTGCCGATCGATGATTTTGATCCGGTGCGCGACGCGGTTGAAAAAGGATATCGCTACGAAGTTTCGCATGGTGATCACTTGCGTGTGCGTCCAATTTTTGATCGGCGCACGGTGTATTTTTCGCCGCATCACATGAATGTTGAGCCCATGAAATTAGCCGCGGCGTTTTTTGTTGGCAAGCATGACTTCAAGGCGTTCGCGCATTCGGCACATGGACGCGAATGCACCGTTCGCACTATCTTCTCATGCGAGGTGCAAGCGTTGAACACGGACAGAATTGTGATCAATATTTCTGGCGATGGCTTTCTGTACAACATGGTCAGAATTATCGCCGGCACAATCACTGAAATTGGGCGCGGACGCATGGAAATCAGCGCCATTCAAGCCGCGCTACAAAGTGGCGACCGGCAATTGGCTGGACCGACATTGCCGCCAGAGGGATTGCGCCTGAAATGGATTCGCTACCCGCAGGAAAAATCGCAGGAGCCAATGTGATACGAAATACAACTTCGCACCTGATTCGCAAACGCGCGTCACTTCGTGCCCCGAGTTGTTTTAAAGTATGGCTACAAGAATTACGCGCTCTCGCCGCCATGCTCATGTGCGTTGTGTGCCTGTATTACACCAGTGCCGCCAAGGTGTCCGCGCAGACATTGCACCTGGATGCGCCACCAAATCCCGACTGGCCAAATCCCTCGTCGGTCAGCGATCTTGCGGATGGGCTTCTTGTCGAGGCGGACAAACTTGACGCATACGCGCAAATTCCATCGGCGGCGTCGGCGTGGCGGCGAATGGCCGCGGCTATTTTGCGCGCGCATGGGTCAGCGCCTTTGACTCACTCTTCGCCCACTGCGATTGGCCTTGTCATGACTGCAATTCGCCGCGACATGGATCCATATTTAGACACACCCGCCGGTGAATTATTCGTAGCCGAATGGAACGCGCGCGCCGACCCAACTGTGGATCCCATGCCTGAGTTTGCCAGGCTTCTGGCCGCAATCGCGGAAATGCCAGCGGTTTCTCCACCACCATGCGCATGTAAGGAAGGAAATGAATTGCTTGAAAGAATTCTTCCCGTATCCATAGCCGCCACCACCGCGCCCGACCTTATGCAATCCACCGCCGCCATGGTTGAAGCGGCCAATCAAGCGGCGTTTGCCCTGTGCGCCATGAACAGCGCGGCGTTTGAAAATAGCGCCACGCGTAAAAAAATAGCTGATCAAGTGAATGACGCGGTGAATGGCTTGAACGATCCGGCGACTCGCGCCAACGCTATTTTAAGGTGCCAAAAAATTGGCGCCATGGGTCAATGCATCCAAGCCTTGAATGAATTTCGCTCAGTGGCAAGCGCCACAACCGCCGCCCGATCTGATCGAATTCCCGATGCACTGCGCGCGATGTTTGCGCTACCAGATCCAGCAACCTCGGCAAGATCTTTGAAACAAGTGGCGGAAATTATTTCATGCATGACGCAAGCCAGGCAAATCAATGTGGAAGACATCGCGCTTCCCCTGCGTAATTTTGCGCGCTCGCTCACCCGCTACGCAAAGTCCCAGGAGCAACTTGGACTCTCGCGCATAGAAAAATTGGCGCAAGATAAATTTGACGTGAATGATCCTTCCCTGGCAACAATTTTTGTGGCGCAAAAACAGCTTGTGGATGACATCAACATGCTCGCGCGCTTAAGCCGCGCGCTGACAAACGATCAAACACCTCAACTTGCGCGGACAAAGCAATTGACCGCGGTCATTCAAACGCTTTGCGCCGGCCTGAAGGACGCGGTTTTTTCCGATCTCTTTCGAGAACGATTGCACGCCATGGATAGGCAATTGAAGGTGTTGTTGGTGGCGGAAGATACCCCCAATATGTCCGAACCCATGCAAGCCGAAATCGCCGTAATTCACCAAAGATGGATTGAGGCTTGGGCCATGAATGAACCAGCGAAAGCGCTTGAATACATTGAAGATTTTGTTCGATGGGCGGCGGCCAAGCGCGCGTTGGACGCTCTTGACGCCGCGCCAATCGCGTGGCCCGACGCGCGTTTGGATTGGACGGGTTCGCGCGACGCGTTGCGCTTGTGTGTCAGCGATGGCGAGGGCGCGTTGGCCATGGACAACATGAAGGCGATGAAGCCTTTCCTTGCGCCACTTCAATGTGATGCCGCGGCTTCGCTGGCCTTAGGACTGCGCTTGTCGACCCAATCAAATGTGTCTGCAAAAACTGGCGAGATCATTCAGGATCTATGCTCCATGCAACATGATAAAAGTATTCAAGTGATCAGCGCGTTACTTCGCCTAGAGCAAGAGCGCCAGACACTGCTCAAGACCAATCCAAAGCGTGCGGCGGAATTCTTGCAAGCCCGCAATGAATGGGTCGCGCAGTTGCCGCCTTCACTGCAAGATCGGTTGCCAGATGGAATGCTTCCCCCCGCTACCCCATAGGAATTTACCATGAATATCGCCGTGATTGCCGCCCATCCTGATGATGCCGAACTTGGTCTTGGCGCAACTATGGCGTTGCTGGTTTCGCAAGGTCATCGCGTTCTTATTATCGACGCCAGCAACGGCGAGCCCACGCCCTTTGGCGATGTGGCCACGCGCGCGCTCGAAGCCGCGCAGGCCGCCACCATTCTTGGCGTTGAGCGCGTGAACCTTGGCTTGACCAACCGCGCCATCACGCATGATCTTGCGTCGCGCCACGCCCTGGCCGCGCAACTTCGACTCAACACAATCGACATCATGTTTGTGCCGCATCCACTTGACGCGCACCCGGATCATGTGGCGTTGACAAAAATTTCAATTGACGCGCGCTTTGACGCCAAGTTGACCAAGTGCGCCATTCCCGGCGAGCCGCACCACCCGCGCCGTCTCTACCACTATTTCTGCACGCACCTCAAGCATGTTCCACAGCCCGATTTCATTGTGGATTGCGCGGGTTTTGCGCAGAAAAAGATGCAGGCCATTGCCGCCTACAAGAGCCAGTTTCATGCCAACGCCAAGAATCATTCCATTGCAAGTTGGGTGGAAGCCATGGGGCGTTTCTATGGAAGCCGCATCAACTCTGAATTTGGCGAGCCCCTGACGTCGCCCGAGTGCGTGGGCGTGCGCGACATTGCGGCGCTGTTGCCGTAATTGTCGCATGCCAATTTTCAGCGCAACTCAATCGCCTGTTGTGAATATGGTTTCACTTGGCCGCGAGAGAGCCAAGACATGAAAAACTTTTTACGCGCCGCGTGGGCACGCATTCATTGTTCAACTTAGCTTGCGCACAATTTCAACTAGCGTTTGGGCAACATGTGTGCGTTGCGCCGCGGTGAGTTCGCCAAAAATTGGAAGCGCGATGGTTTCCTTTGCGGCGCGCTCGGCGTGCGGAAATACGCCAGCACGGTAGCCCAAGTTGGCGTAGCACTCTTGCTGATGAAGCGACAGCGGATAATAAATCTCGGTTCCAATTTTGCGCTTGGTCATTTCATCGCGCACTTGATCGCGAATAGCGCCAGCAACGCGCACCACATATTGATTGTAAATATGGCGACCCTTGTTCAGCGCCGGATAGCGAAGCGCAAGCCCGCCCGCGTCCACCGCGGTGCGGCTATCAGTGGCGCCGGCCTCCTTGAAGAAGGTGTCGTACCACGCGGCGTTCTTCTGACGCGCCGCGCCCCAAGCGTCCAAATGTCGCAATTTCACGGATAAAACCGCCGCTTGTAGCGCATCCAATCGGCTGTTCATTCCAATTTCCTTGTGAAAATATTTGGGCTCCATGCCGTGGTTGCGCAGTCGCTTCATGCACGCGCCCAATTCGTCATTGTTGGTTGCAACGATTCCGCCGTCGCCAAAGCCACCAAGATTTTTACTTGGAAAGAAACTGTACGTTCCGATGTCCCCGCGCGAACCAACCCGCACGCCACGATGATCCTCTGTTCCAATTGCCTGCGCGCAATCCTCAATCACGGCAACCTTGTGGTTCTTGGCGATCGCCAAAACGGAATCCAAGTCCGCGGCCTGGCCAAACAAGTGCACTGGAATAATCGCTTTCACTTTCTTGCAACAACCAAACGCCTCCTCCAAACTCTTGGGACAAATGTTGTACGTGGCTGGATCAATGTCAACCATGATCGGCCGCGCGCCCAAGCGCGACACGCTTCCCGCGGTGGCGAAGAATGTGTAGGTAGGCATGATCACCTCGTCGCCGGGGCCAACGCCCATCGCTTGCAACGCCAACACAATGGCGTCGGAACCGTTGGCGCAACCAATCGCGTGCTTGCAAGAGCAATACGCCGCGATTTCTTTTTCCAACAGGTCAATCTTTGGTCCGCCAATGAAATATTGGCTCTCAATCACCTCATGCACCACGGGCTCAATTTCATCACGAATCGTGGCGTATTGCGCCTTTAAATCAAGAAGCGGAACGTTGATGTCGGTGGCTTGGGCTGTAAGCATTGCGCAAGTGTAGTGCGCAAGCGCGCAATCGACAAAGCGCGCAAGAGGGTAAAGCGTCG
>CALFOZ010000044.1 GCA_937919205.1 uncultured Planctomycetia bacterium | reverse complement strand
CCCAGTACGAATCCCAACCAGTGATTTGTGATTGCGGCGCACCACGCCAAAGAGATTTACAAAGTGGTCACACGCGCGCATTGCGCTGTTGGCGGCATGCGCGGCACGCAATTGCGAGTTGTCTTTAGTGCGAGTTAATCATTTTAGACATGTTAAAGATGGGCATAAGCATTGCGGCGGCAATTCCGCCAACCACCACGCCCATGACCACAATCAAGATTGGTTCCACCATACTGGTGGCGCTTTTGATCGAGACTTCAAGATCTTCCTCGGCAACTTGCGCGGCGCTTTCAAGCACTTCGGGCAAGCGACCAGATTTTTCACCGGCCGCGATAATGGCGGCGACATTGCGTGGCACAAATTTAAACTCGCGGAATGTTGGCGCCAACTCACCACCGTGGCTTATGCGCTCCTCGATCAATTTCCACATGGCGTCGTAGCACAAATTACTGGTGACATCTTTCAAAATGCGCACCACATCTAGAAGTGGTACGCCCGCCTTGAGCAAGGTAGCCATGGTGCTGGAAAATCTTGATACATACAGGTGGCGAAACATTGGACCAAGAATGGGGAAAGTTAATTTAGCTTTATCGATTGCATTGCGGCCCACGGAGCTCTTCATCCAATACCCAACCGCAATTCCAAGCACCACTAACCCCGGCACCCAATACATCCATTGGAAACGTATGAAATCAGAAAGACCAAGCAACAATTTTGTAGGCAGTGGAAGTTTGTCCCCCTGTATTGCGAACAACGGGGCAAAGCGCGGCATAACGCCGGTCAGAATGACGGTGACCGCAAGCACCGCAACAATAAGCATGATGGCGGGGTACGCCATGGCGCCTTTCACTTGGCGGCTTGTTTTACGCTGTTTTGCAAGGTCTTTGGCTACGCGCGCCATCATTTCATCCAACATTCCGCTGGCCTCGGCCGCGCGCACCAAACTAATCATGAGCGATGGAAATATTTTTGGCCACTTGGCAAGGGCGGATGAAAAATCTTCGCCTTCGCACACGTCGTCGCGAATAGCGCGCGCCAATTCCGCAACAACGGGACGCGACGCTTGTTCAGCGAACGTGTCCAGTGATTCTTTCAGCGTAACGCCGGTACGAAGCATGACCGCAATTTGCGAGCAAAACGAAAC
>CALFOZ010000043.1 GCA_937919205.1 uncultured Planctomycetia bacterium | reverse complement strand
ATTCACATTTTTGGCCGCAATATGAGTGTGGCTACGCAACTTTCCGCAGGAGAAACAATATGCAAACTCGTTACGACTTCATCATCATTGGTACCGGCGCGGGCGGCGGAACCATTGCGCAAAAATTAGCCAAGGCTGGGAAAAAAATTCTCATTCTGGAGCGCGGAACATTTCTTCCACGTGAAAAGGAAAATTGGAGCACCACGCAAGTGTTCCTGAAGAATCGCTACCACACCACCGAAGTGTGGTAGGACAAAGATGGCAAGCCACTGCATCCGGGAACGGGCTATTGGGTTGGCGGCAACACCAAGGTGTACGGCGCGGCGCTGTTTCGTTTGCGCGAGCGCGACTTTGAAGTGCTCAAGCACATCGGCGGCATTTCGCCCGCATGGCCGATCAGTAACAAGGACTTCGAACCCTACTACACGCAAGCGGAATTTTTTTTCAACGTGCACGGTAAGCGTGGCACGGATCCGACCGAGCCGCCTTCCAAATCTGAATATCCACTTCCAGCGGTCAGCAATGAGCCTCGCATTCAGGAATTGTTTGACGGCGTGACCAAGCTTGGCCACCATCCATTTCCTGTTCCGATTGGCTTGAATATTGACGAGAAGAACATGGAGGACAGCAAGTGCATTCGCTGCGACACATGCGACGGCTATCCGTGCATGGTGGACGCCAAGGCCGACGCCGATGTGAATTGCGTGCGCCCGATTCATCATCAGGACAATGTCACGCTGATCACCAACGCGCATGTCACCAAGTTGATCACTGGGCCCAATGGCCGCGAGATCACCGCGGTGGAGGCCAAGATTGCCGGTGGCGAAACCACGCAGTTTCACGGGGATATTGTGATTGTTTCGTGCGGTGCGATTAATTCAGCGGCGCTTCTTTTGCGTAGCACAAGCGCCGCGCACCCCAATGGCCTGGCCAATAGTTCCGATCAAGTGGGCCGCAACTTTATGTTCCACCAAGCGGGCGCCATTCTTTCCGTGCACGCCACCAAGCACAATCCAAGTCGCTATCAAAAAACATTCGCGGTGAATGATTTCTATTTTGGCGAGCCAGGATTTAATTTTCCAATGGGCGGCATTCAGCTGATTGGATCCTTCCACACCGAAATGATGCGCGGTGACGCGCCGTGGATGACTCCAGGAATTGTGCTGGAAGAAATGGCCGCGCGCGCCGTTCCATGGTGGCTGACCGCCGAAGATTTACCCGCCGCCGAAAATCGCGTGCAGTGGATTGAAGGCCAAGGAATTAAGTTGAGCTACACGCCCAACAATGTGGAGGCGTTCACTCGCCTTATGGATCGCTGGACCGACGTACTCAAGCGCGTCGATGGATCGCATGTGATTCCACATGAGGCGTATTTTAAAAAGCGCATTCCACTAGAGGGCGTTGGGCATCAGAATGGAACATGCAAGTTTGGAACCGATGCAAAGAGCAGCGTGTTGAACACGGATTGTCGCGCCCATGACGTGGATAATTTGTATTTGGTCGACGGCTCGTTCTTCTGTTCAAGCGGCGCTGTAAATCCGTCGCTCACAATCATCGCCAACGCGTTGCGGGTGGGCGACATTCTGCTTGAGAAGACTAAATAAAGTATTGCATTCAGAAAAGATGGTCGCATGAATGGTTTCCAATAGAGTTTCAAGCGTGAATTCCCCCGTCACCGATCCACTTATTGCGCCCGCACAAACAGCGAATTTGCCCAAAGGAATATTTCTAATTGTCGTGGCGTTCTTGTGCATCGCCATTATGAGCGCGTTTGGCAAAGCCGCGGCGGACTTGCCCACGGGACCACTGGTGTTCTTTCAAAATGGAATCAGTCTGTTGTTGTTCGCACCATTCATTCTTCGCCACGGAACAAAAGAACTGCGCACCACGCGGATTGGGTTGCATGTCGTGCGCGCGCTGACCGGGCTTTTATCACAAGCGTTGTTCTTCATCGCGGTTAAAAAAATCGCGCTGGTGGACGCCGTGCTTCTGGCAAACGCCGCGCCATTGTTCATTCCGATTGTCGCGCTGGTGTGGATGCGCACATCCATACGCCCCGCGGTGATCGCCAGCCTGCTCGTTGGATTTGTGGGTGTGATCATGATCCTGAAACCAAGCGCTGAATTGTTGAAAGATCCGGCCGCGCTCATTGCCATCAGTGCCGCCGTATTTTCAGCAGTGGCATTGGTCAGCGTGAACACGCTTTCAAGCACGGATAAATCCGACACTATTTTGTTCTACTACTTCTTCATTTCCACTGTGGCCATGTTGCCATTTGCGTTCATGCAGTGGCAAACTCCCCAAGGCAATCAGTGGATGTATTTGCTTGGCGTGGGAGTATTCATGGCGCTGGGGCAGCTGTTTATTATTCTTGCGTACAAGCATGCCAGCGCCGCGCAAATTGCTCCGTTCAATTATTCCATGGTGATATTTTCCGGCATCATTGGATGGATGGTGTGGCACGCGGCACTCGACATGACGGCACTGCTTGGAATCGCATTGGTCTGCGCTGGAGGAATCGCCAGCATTGTGTACACGGGCAAAACACAAACGCACGCGTTCGCGTTGTCACATGGGCACGGCCTTCAGAAAGCGCAAGGTGATGCATGAATAGTTCCAACACTCAATATGCAAAGGACGCGGGCGGCAACATAAAACAGATCAAACCAGAAGTGGCGTGGCGCGATGACTCCATTGTTGGCGAGTCGCCAATTTGGTGCTCGGCCCTGAATCATTTGTATTGGGTCGACATTCGCCGCAACCGCGTGCAGCGATTTGATCCGCGCACTGGAAAAAATATTTTTAAAACGCTTGATGACATTGTGACGGCGGTGAATTTGCGCGCGGGTGGTGACCTGGTGCTGACGCTAAAAAAAGAATTTGCGTTTATGAATTTTAAAACTGGCGCTATCACGCGCGCTGGAAATCCTGAACCAGATCAAATTGGAAATCGTTTTAACGACGCCAAGTGCGACCGCGTTGGACGTTTGTGGGCCGGCACCATGGGCGACGCGAATTGGATGTCCCCCACCGGAAGTTTGTACCGCTTCACGGGCGCGGGCCAGGTGAAACGCGAGCGCGGCGAAGTGATTTGCTCCAATGGAACAGGCTGGAGTCCCGACAACCGCACCATGTATCACACGGAAAGTTTTCGCTGGGCTGTGTTCGCCTACGACTTTGACAACGCCACTGG
>CALFOZ010000042.1 GCA_937919205.1 uncultured Planctomycetia bacterium | reverse complement strand
CTACTTCGCAACCATTCCCGACAAAGTGGATTGGTTCACCGCCATCACCACGTGGTGTGGCGCGGTTATTTTCAGCGTGCTTGGCGCGAGCATTCCTGCGGCCAAAGCCGCTGACATTCATCCAGTCAGGGCCCTGCGCTATGAGTAATTTTCTGCTTGAAGCAAAAAATTTATGCAAGACCTACACGCTTGGACGCGTGAAAGTGCCCGTGCTTCGCGGCGCCAGTTTCACCCTGGCCCAAGGCGAGTGGGTTGCCATACTTGGCTCGTCTGGCAGTGGAAAAAGCACGCTTTTGCACTTGCTTGGCTTGTTGGACGAGTGCGACGCGGATTCCGGCGGCGTGTGGTTTGATGGCAATCCAGTGGCCGACTTGAAGTTTTCCGCGCGCAACGCCTATCGAAATCAAAGCGTGGGATTTGTGTTTCAGTTTTATCACTTGCTTCCAGAACTTTCCGTGTTGGAGAACGCGCTGTTGCCCAACATGGTCAACGCCGGCATGGGTTGGGCAAGCAAGCGCGCACAAGCACAACAGCACGCCACCGAATTGCTCGACGCGTTTGGCTTGTCGCATCGACTCACGCATAAACCAGCGGAACTTTCTGGTGGCGAGCGTCAACGTGTGGCCATCGCGCGTGCGCTGGCCAATCAACCGCGCGTGCTTCTGGCGGATGAGCCAACTGGAAATCTTGACACAAAAACTGGCGGAGAAATTCTTGACTTGATCGCCGCCAAGCATCGCAAAGGTTTATCCATTGCAATGGTCACGCATGATCCCGCGGTCGCCGCGCGCGCCGACCGCGTTGTGAAATTGGTCGACGGCCGCGTGGCGGGCGAGCGCGATTGAAATTTAATCACGCGCCCTATAGCGCGCCTTGACCGCTTGGGACAACTGCTTGACGTTCCAACCAAAGCGATTTTTAAAGGCTTCTTCCCACGGAATACCCGATTTCACATCCTTCACCCACTCGCCAAACGCCTGGCGATTTGTTTGCATCAAATAATCCACGGTGAGATAGCCAATCGCATATCCAATGGCGTCCGCGCCTGGCCAAGAACCATCCTCATAATTCATCTGAATCACATCCAGGACATCGTGGGTTCCACTTCGAATCCATTGCAACCCTTGCGGCTTGCGATCGCCTTTGGTTGTGGAGTCTGGAAAACTTTCCGCGGCCAGATATTCCGCGTAGCCCTCGTCGGCCCACGAAGGAAGTCGCAAAGGTGAACCATATCGATGCATAAATCCATGCGACGCCTCATGCACCAGCGTGGCCATGAATCGGTTCGCGTCCTCACTTTTATACGCGGTCACCACAACTTTAGGGCCGACCATGTGGCACAAACCAATCGCGCCAGGCGGCGGCATGCTATTGAACGCGGCCATTTCAATAGCGCGGTAATGCGCTTCCGTAGCCGAGACAATCACAACCGCTTTGCCGTGAAAAATATTCAGCCCAACTGGAAGCGCGAACATCTTGGCCACGGTTTCATACATGTCGTCCATGCGGAGCGCCAAATTTTTGGCCTGATCAATTGGCATATCAGCGTATAAAACCCAGTACTTTGCCTCCACAACCGTGTAGCGCATATTGACCTGCTGTAACCAGCGATCCGCGTCGGCCTTCATGTCGGTCAAGGCTTCCGCGCGTTGCGCGTCGGTGGCCACGCTCCAAGGCTGTGCGCGGGTCGCGTCGCTGGGCACGCTTTCAGGCTGTGCGCGTGGCGCGTCGCCGGGCACACTTTTAGGCTGTGCGCGAGGCGTCGGATTTTTTTTTGGCGTCGAGGTGGCGCCAACTGTCTTGGCTTGAAAATCTTTTTCGGCGGCGATGCGGCGATCTTCAACAATCTTGCGGCGATGCTCGGCGACTTCGACGCGCAATTGTTGAACATTGGAATCAAGTGTGCGGTCGCGCTTGATGGCGTCGCGTAACGCCACCTCGGCAATCTTGTCGGCGCCCTCCAATAAAAATAACATGCGCGCCAATTGGATGTACTGCAAGCCATCCTTCCAATCCATCAATTTCCTGCACAAGCGATTGGCGTCGTCGGGTTTGAATTTGCCCCATGGCACGTGCCCAAATGTTCCATCAATGCCCGAAAAATCCCACTTGGAAATTGCGCCCTTGAGGGCTTCGCCCGTGATCAATTTCACCTTCCACGGAAGTGGTGGTTCCACCACGCCTTGGGCATGCGCGGAAGTCCATGAAATTGCGCTAAATGCCAACAAAATCAAGAATTGTGTAAATCTGCTCATCCACCATCAAAGTACTCGGCTACCATCACCGATGGAAGGTCAATTCCGCTTTTCTTTAGACCATTTTTAGGAGACTTCGATGTTTGAACGTTTGACGGATCGTGCTCGCAAAGTGATGGCTCTCGCAAATCAAGAGGCCCAGCGCTTTAACCATGAATACATCGGCACTGAACACATTCTTCTTGGCCTTGTCAAAGAAGGTTCGGGTGTTGGCGCCAATGTGTTAAAAAATCTTGGCATTGATCTGCGCAAGGTTCGCCTTGAAGTTGAGAAGTTGGTCAAGAGTGGTCCAGAGATGGTGACCATGGGTAAGCTTCCGCAAACTCCGCGCGCCAAGAAAGTGATCGAGTACGCGATTGAAGAAGCGCGCAATCTAAACCACAACTATGTCGGCACCGAGCATCTGCTCCTTGGTCTGCTACGCGAACAAGATGGCGTGGCCGCGCAAGTATTGTTGAACCTTGGCATGAAACTAGAGGAAGTCCGCGAAGAAGTGCTGAATTTGCTTGGCGCTGGCGGCGAGAGCGAGCAGGAAAATCCACAACAAGCCGAGGCCACTGCGGAACCTGGTTCCGGTGACGCGCCCGCGGCCACTGGTCGCCGTGGCAAGAGCAAGACTCCCGCTTTGGATTCATTCGGCCGCGATCTCACCGAGCTCGCGCGTGCTGGTGAACTTGATCCGGTCATCGGCCGCTTCAGTGAAATTGAAAGATTGGTTCAAGTGTTGTGTCGACGCACCAAGAACAATCCCGTTCTTCTTGGAGAAGCTGGCGTTGGAAAGACCGCGATTGTTGAAGGTCTTGCGCAACAAATTATTTCGCAAGAAGTGCCAGACCTTTTGCATGACAAGCGACTTGTTGTGCTTGACTTGGCGATGATGGTGGCTGGAACCAAGTACCGCGGCCAATTCGAGGAGCGCATCAAGGCCGTCATGAATGAAGTGCGACGCGCCAAGAACATTATTTTGTTCATTGATGAGTTGCACACGCTTGTTGGAGCGGGCGGCGCCGAGGGCGCCATCGACGCCAGCAATGTGCTCAAGCCAGCGCTTTCTCGCGGCGAAATCCAGTGCATTGGCGCGACCACATTCGATGAATATCGCAAATACATCGAGAAAGACGCGGCTTTGGAGCGCCGCTTCCAGTCGATCGCCGTGGAGCCGCCAGGACCGGAACAGGCCTACGAAATTCTTAAGGGCTTGCAGGAAAAATACGCCACGCATCACCGCGTGGTCTACACCGATCAAGCCCTGCGCGCCGCCGTTGAATTGTCGGGCCGCTACATTCCTGGCCGCGTTCAACCAGATAAAAGCATCGATGTCATTGACGAAGCCGGAGCGCGTCTGCGCTTGAAGACCATGGCCAAGCCGCCTGATCTTGCGGATCTAGAAACTCGCATCGAGCGCTTGAGCATTGATAAGGATGACGCCGTGAAGAATGCGGACTATGAAAAAGCCGCGGACTTGCGCGATCAAGCCGAGAAACTTCGCAAGGAAAAAGAGAAGTTGCAACAAGGCTGGCGCGATCGCATGAACGAGACCACGGGAACCGTGGACGAGGAAATGATCGCGGAAGTTGTGAGCAAGATGACGGGCGTTCCATTGACGCGTTTGGCCAAGGAAGAAAGCAAGCGATTGCTTCAACTGGAGTCGGAGCTTCACAAGACCGTCGTTGGTCAAGAGGAAGCCGTCAAGACCGTGGCCCGCGCCATTCGCAAAAGTCGCTCTGGTTTGAAAGATCCAAAGCGTCCAATGGGTTCGTTCTTGTTTCTTGGTCCAACCGGCGTTGGTAAAACATTGTTGGCCAAAGCCATCGCCGACTTTATGTTTGGCGATCAAGACGCGCTGTACACCTTGGATATGAGCGAATACATGGAGAAACACAACGTTTCTCGCTTGATTGGCGCGCCTCCAGGCTATGTGGGCTTTGAAGAAGGCGGTCAACTTACGGAGCGAATTCGCCGACGTCCATACGCGGTTGTGTTGCTTGACGAAGTTGAGAAGGCGCATCCCGATGTGTTCAACATGCTTCTGCAAATCATGGAGGAAGGCCGTCTCACGGATTCATTCGGTCGCCATGTTGACTTCCGCAATTGCATCATCATCATGACCAGCAATCTGGGCGCCGATGTGATCAAGGGCGGTTCCGCGTTTGGTTTCACCAAGCGCGCCGAAGTGCAGGACTATGAGAAGATGAAGAAGTCGCTTTCTGGCGAAGTGGAGCGTTTCTTCCGACCCGAGTTTGTGAATCGTTTGGACGACATGATTGTGTTCCGTCCGCTCATCAAGGACGACTTGAATCAAATTATTGAGTTTGAGTTGAGCAAGTTGCGCAAGCGTCTCACCGAAAAGGGAATGGCTCTTGAGATTGATCAGAAGGCCAAGGACTTCTTGATTGACAAGGGCTACAACCCGGACTTTGGCGCGCGTCCATTGCGTCGATCTTTGTCGCAATTTGTTGAGGATCCGCTCGCGGAGAATCTGCTCAGCGGAGAGTTCGCCGCAGGCGATGTGATCTTTGTCACCCGTGAGGATGAGAAGGAGCACTTGGCATTCAGGGCGCAAAAGCCAACGGAAGTTCCGCCGCCGGCCACGCCAACTGCCGCGTAAATCACTGTATTTCCTGCCATTTTCAACCGCGCTTCCATCACACGAAGCGCGGTTTTTCTTTTAGCGAATGCCCACAAGTTTCATGCCTGTCGGAGTGGATTCAAAATCAATCACGGTGAATCGATAGCTTGTCCGAAGCGTGGAATCAAGTTCGGCGGTGAGATGTGTCTCATCTTTTTTTCGCAGTGCGACATGGCCGTTTTTTAAATTGATGCGCATGCAATTCAGGGTGGCCATGACCTCCTTGCGATTGTTTGTGAAAAATGTGGTTAAATACTTCATGCCCCCGCGCCCTTCAAGTTCTCGCTTGGCGTCGGAGGCCATCAACTGATTCCAGATCAAGTCATACTCCTCGTTGCGCACGCACTCCGCCAGATGGTCCACCACTTGCTCAGGAAATGTAGCGCGCAAAATCACCTCCCCGCTGGCTTTCTTCTCGCGCAAATCCACGGGTGGCATTTCGACCGCCGTCGTGGTTGATCCAGCGCCGGCATTTGAACCTTGAACATTGATCTTCTCCCTGCGCTTGGACGAATAGACAACCTTGGTGCCATCGGCCTTCACAAATGTTTCGTCCACGGGTCGACCGATCGCGTCCGCCTCGGCCTGTGAGCGATAGTGGTACTCCGTTCTTTCCTCGGCGCACCCAACTAGAAATACAGATGCGCTTGAGTTGATAAAAATCAATAAAAACAAGCCAAATTTCATGTTCATACTCCGCTGGACTGGGTCGGCGCAAATGCCCCGCGCGCCTTCCAATCAAAGTCCTCGCGGTTGATGTTCCACATAAAATGACCCTCAAGTTCGGGATCGATCAATGGTCGATCAAGCCGCGTATGCGTTCCGCGGCTTTCGTTGCGCGACAACGCCGCAAGCACCATCAAGCGCGCGCTGGTGAGCATGTTCTGGGTTTCCCATCCCATGGGATCTTCAAAGACGCAATCAAACGCGTAGCGACCCCAGAATGAGAACATTTCAAGCATGTCACTTAATTTAGCGGAGCTTCTTTCAATGCCAACATTGCGCCACATGGCACTGCGCAAACTACTGCGCACATCGGCCAAGTCCAACTCGCCGCGCTCGGGTCGCTCCACTTCATGGTTCAAGGGCACGGGCGTGGCTCCAGGAAGCGAATCAATTTCAATCGCTTGCGCCACGCGCCGACCAAAGACCAGGCCCTCCAACAAACTGTTGCTGGCCAATCGATTGGCGCCATGAACGCCCGTGGCCGCGCATTCACCACATGCGTACAACCC
>CALFOZ010000041.1 GCA_937919205.1 uncultured Planctomycetia bacterium | reverse complement strand
GGTGGAATTTTTGGTTGCGGTTTACGAGTAGTTGGTGGCGATCCACTTGCGATAGTCGCCGCTGGTGACTTGTTGCACCCACGCCGCGTTGTCCAAGTACCAGCGCACGGTCTTGGCAATGCCAGAAGTGAAGGTTTCCGCGGGTTTCCAGCCTAATTCACGCTCTATCTTGCGCGCGTCCATGGCGTAGCGGCGGTCGTGGCCAGCGCGATCTTTTACAAAAGTAATTTGCGTGGCGTATGACTTGCCGTCGGCGCGCGGACTTTCTTTATCAAGCGCGGCGCACAAGATCTTCACCACATCAATGTTTGCCATTTCGTTCCAACCGCCAATGTTGTAGACCTGACCAAGTTGGCCCGCATCAAGCACGCGGCGAATGGCGCTGCAATGATCGCGCACATAGAGCCAATCGCGGATCTGCTGGCCATCGCCATAAATGGGAAGCGGCTTGCCCGCAAGCGCGTTGTGAATGACAAGCGGAATAAGTTTTTCGGGAAAGTGGTAGGGGCCGTAATTGTTGGAGCAGTTGGTGGTGAGCACGGGCAGGCCGTAGGTGTGGTGATAGGCGCGCACCAAATGATCCGACGCGGCCTTGCTTGCGGAGTATGGACTGTTGGGCTCGTAGCGATTGGTTTCGCTGAAGGCGGGGTCAGTTGGCGCAAGTGAGCCGTAGACTTCGTCGGTGGAGACATGTAGAAAGCGGAATGCGGCTTTGGCGGCGGGTTCAAGCGTGTTCCAGTAGGCGCGCACGGATTCAAGCAGGCGAAATGTGCCGACGATATTGGTTTGAATAAATTCTTCGGGGCCGTGAATGGAGCGGTCTACATGGGACTCCGCTGCGAAGTGAACGACGGCGCGAATGGTGTGACGAGTGAGGAGTTCGCCGACCAGTTCGCGGTCGGCAATGTTGCCGTGCACAAAGGTGTGCGCGGCGTGCGCGGGAAGCGTGTTGAGATTGTTGGGGTTGCCGGCGTAGGTGAGCGCGTCAAGATTAATGACGGGTTCATTGCAGTTGGCGAACCAATCCTGAATGAAATTACTGCCGATGAAGCCCGCGCCGCCGGTGACAAGTATGGACATGGGTGTAAAGGTAGCAGGGGTGGCGCATG
>CALFOZ010000040.1 GCA_937919205.1 uncultured Planctomycetia bacterium | reverse complement strand
ACGATGACTTTGAGCAGATCGGCGAATTGCTCGATGTGTTTGCTTGGGGACCCGCGTATAAAACCTCACATCAAGATGACACTGGAGACATCATCTCCAATGTTCTTTCTGAAACTGATGAAAAGTTTCTAAACATTTCTGATGGCACTCGCACTGTTGCAATACCAGATGGACAAGCCAAAGCCACGTTTGCGGAAATTATGAGCAACCGCGTGCCTGGGTTCCCAGTGGGTGAAGGACAGTTTATTAATCGCATTCAAGTTGATCCGCTGAATGTTGCCTTTAGTGGCGGTGGCGCAATTAGCAAGCCGTATCAGTTTGGCGGTACAAGCGCACTGCGAACTCCGTACGCGCCCAATGTTCCTTGGGGCATGCGTATATTTGACTGCTTCACTGTCGATGGCGCGGGAGCTGTGCTTCGATTTGATTGGACAAATGACAGCGTAGACAACGTAACTGAGATTCAAAAAGGCGGAAGCGCTACGCTGAGCGATCGAAATACTTTGTCGAGTTCGGGCAGACCTGTTGGCGCGCTTGTGCCTGTTGATGTTCGCAGCACAATCAATACCGCGTCCACAACATCTGTCACGCCGCAAATTTTGGCGCAGTGGGAATACGATCGCAGCCCAAGCTTGTCGGGCAATTTCTCCAGCTTGCCAACCAAAGGTTTGTTGAACATCAACACCGCGTCAATGGAAGCCATGAAAGCTTTGCCGCAAATGACATTGATGGTGTACGAGGACACGGGCAGATTTGATGGAGTTCCTCAGCAGGACATTGATATCGCGCCTCAAATTCCAGAGCCAGGCGCATCAGGTGGCAATCGTTATGTGCGCGCACCGTTGGCGATAGAGATTTATCGCAATCAACTTGATCCAAATTTAGACACGCTATTGTGGGGAGCCTCAAGCTGGGGATCCAATGGCTACCGCCTCTGGCAATACGGCTTTATATCCGACCTATTTTGATCGTGGCGATGTAACCCCTTCGTCGGGTGGGTCTACGACACAAATTGTGTTGCCGTTGAGTGAAGTTGCATACAACACCGGAATGCAAAGTCAGCGCGGTATTTCAACCATTGGTGAATTGACAGGCATTGCTCGACGAGCTTCTTCGGATAATGGAATGTCCTTCACCATGCGCACCGCGGGAACTGATCCCTATAGCAAAACATCTTCAAAAGGCTGGGAGGCCCGTGATAAATTCGCTACAAATACAAATTTAGACCCCCTCGATGCGCGTCTTTCAACCGATCGTCAAGGCGTGCGCCAATTTGATTTCATCACGGGCACGGCGATCGCGGACCGCCAAGTGCTGACCTACGACACAAGCTACGGCGACAGCGAGGAGCTTAATTTGCTCTTCAAGGGCATCTCTAATTTGGTCACCACGCGCAGCGACGTGTTCACCGTGTACTTCAAGGTTCGCACCGTGAAGCAGAATCCAATCGACGGCAAATGGAACGGCACCGACCGCGAAGCCGTGCTGGATGACGCGCGCTATGTGATGTGCGTTGACCGAACCAACGTGAATCGTCCATCGGATCAGCCGCGCATTGTGTATTTCAGCCGCGTGCCGGATTAAGTTGCTCAATGAGGCTTGCAATTCTTCGCATAACGCGACGCAAGTTTCATTGTGCTTGTTGCGCTAGCAATGGACTTGCGCCTTCGCGCTTGCCGCGAATTTCGTAGTATCGCTTTCACATGCGCGCCCTCACCGATGCTGGATATTTTGTGGCGGCCTTGCTGACCAGTCCGCTGTGGCTTTGGTGGCTGTTTCGCACCGGGCAACAGCGCACGGATTGGCGCGCGCGCTTTGGTTTTGGCGTGGATTTGCCCACAACTAATGCTGGCGCAAAAACAGCGACACAAACCGCAACCCAAACAACCACGCGCGGCCGCATTCTTGTTCACGCCGTGAGCATGGGTGAAGTGAACGCCGCGCGGCTTTTGGTGGAGCAACTTTGCCAACACTGCGAAGTGGTGCTTAGCGCCACCACCGACACTGGCTACGCGCGCGCGCTTGCCGTTGCGCCCGCAGGCGTGAGCGTGGTTCGCTATCCGCTGGACATAAACATGGCCGTGGAGCGATTTTTAAATCGTGTGCGGCCAGATCTTGTGGCGCTGGTTGAACTTGAAGCGTGGCCTAATTTTATTCGCGCCTGCGGGGCGCGCTCCATTCCTATTGCCGTTGTGAATGGACGCATCAGCGACCGTGGATTTAGGCGCTACAAGTTGGCGCGCTGGTTTTTAAAGCCGCTCTTCGCGCGATTTCGATTTGTGTCGGCGCAAACCCAAATCTACGCCGATCGATTTGTTGCCATGGGCGTGCCCACGCATCAAGTGCATGTGGGTGGAACAATGAAATGGGACGCGGCGCAAACCGTGAATAGTTCCAGCGATCTCGCCAATGATTTGGCGCGCGAACTTGGCATTGATCCCTCACGTCCGCTTGTGGTTGCGGGAAGCACCGCTGATGGCGAGGAGGCATTGCTACACAAGTGCGTTCCGAATGGAGTGCAATTGTTGTGCGCGCCACGCAAGCCAGCGCGCTTTCACGCGGCCGCTTTAGATATGCCTGGTTGCGTGCGCCGTACTCATAGACCTATTGGAAGCGCCGATGGACAGCGGGGGAGCGAACGATTTCTTTTAGACACCATGGGTGAATTAAAGAAGGCGTATGCCTTGGCCACTGTGGTTGTGGTTGGCCGAAGCTTTGGCGACTTGCATGGCAGTGACATGATGGAGCCCGTTGCGCTGGGCAAGGCCACGATCATTGGTCCGCGCTACGGTGACTTTGCCGACACCGCGGAGAAGTTGATCGATGCAGGCGGCTTGTTGTGCGTCACACGCGAAGCCCTGCCGCGCGTTCTGCAAGAGTTGATTGCCGACCCCGCCATGCGCGAGCGCATGATCGACGCCGCCCTGAGTGTGATCCGCCGTGAACAAGGCGCCACCACGCGTAATGAAATGTTACTGCGAGAACTTCTTATAGAAACTATTCACGCACACGCGCCAGTTCAGTCGCGCTCGCTAGCGGGGCGAGCATGAACTTGAATTGGCCACGCGCAGATTCCACGCACTCTGCATTGCGGCAAACACAAGCGGGGCGCGCATGAGCGGTGATTTCATTCTTAAGTCTGGCGCATCATTTCAAGAAGACGTATTGCTTGCGCACATTCACGACACAGTTCCTGGCGCTACACATGTTCTAGTTGGTCCAGGCGACGACATGGCGTTGATTCGTGTTGGCGGTAGTGAGTTGCTTGCCGCCAAAGATTTGCTGGTTGAAGGGCGACATTTTTTACCATCAGCAAGCATGGCGCAAATTGGCCGCAAAGCCGTCACTCGAAACATAAGCGATGTGGCCGCCATGGCCGCGCGGCCCGTGGCCATTCTTGCGGCGTGCGTTCTGCCGCGCTCCATCACGCAGGCGCAGGCGCAAGAATTGGTGGACGCCATTTCACAAACAGCCGCGCACTTTGGCGCGCCGTTGATTGGCGGCGACACGTGCGTGCATGTTGGAAATGGTCCACTCACAATTTCCGTGACCGTGCTAGCGCAACCGATTGATGGCGTGAAATCAATTCTGCGCGCCGGCGCGCAAGCGGGGGACCAACTGTTTGTCACCGGCGCGCTTGGTGGTTCGCTTGCCAAAGATGGCGGGGGACATCACTTCACATTTACGCCGCGCCTGGCGGAATCACATGCGTTGGCCAAATTGCTTGGAACCAACTTGCACGCCATGATGGATTTGTCCGACGGCTTGGCCCGTGACGGCGCGCGCTTTGCGCAGGCAAGCGCCCTGCAGGCGGTGATTATCGCCGAACAACTTCCCTGCACGCCCGCATGCGTGAAGGCGCACACGCAAGCCAATGCGTGGCAAGGCGCTCTGGGCGACGGCGAAGATTATGAGTTGCTGTTCGCGGTGGCACCTGGCGTTCAAATGCCATCAACCATTGGTCCAAACAAAACACCCATCACTCGCATCGGTTCGTTGCAAGCGTTGCCGTTTCCAACTGCCAACGCTTTCGTTTGTTTGCACAATCAAACGGTGGTCGATGTTTCCAAACTTGGACATTGGCACAATGCCTAATACGTGGCGGGCATTAGTAAACTGAAACAACCCCCAACCACCACACGCCCATTGAAACAATTGCATGCCACATGAATACATTTAAAATCACAACCCAGTCGCACGCGCAAACCGAGGAGGTGGCCGCCATGCTCGCCACTCTGCTTGTGGGCGGCGAAACCATCGCTCTGCGTGGAGATCTTGGCGCCGGTAAAACCTGCTTCGCGCGCGGTCTTGCCACCGGCCTGGGTTGCGATGAGCGGCAAGTAAGCAGTCCAACATTTATCGTGTTGCAACGCTACCGCGGCGCGCGCATTGATCTTGTGCATGTGGACGCGTATCGATTAAGCAATCCGGAGCAACTACGCGACAGTGGTTTGGAACTTGGCGCGCTCGACTGCGTGGCCGCCATTGAATGGTCCGAGCGAGTTGAAAGTGAATTGCCCGCCGACACCATCACGGTTTCATTGCTCGCCACCAGTCCAACAGAGCGCGCCATCACCATCAACGCGTCCGCAGAATTTGCGCAACGCCTTGCGGCAAGCATGAGCCCGCGTCCATGCGCTATTTGCAAAACGCCCGTTGAATTTCTATGCGCCAGCAAACCATTTTGCGGCAAGCGTTGCCGCGATGTGGATCTTGGCCGCTGGATCGACGGCCGCTATCAAATTTCACGGCCCATTGAGCAAACTGATTTGGATGAGGATTAAAAACAGGAATGCGTGAATAAAATCAAACCGTCATGTCACCTGCTTTTTCCGCCTCAATGGCGGCGTTCACGCTTAACAGATTAGTTTGGTCGGACACCTTGGTAATGGCCTCCACAATGGAGTTAATACTGCTGGCTTTTTCAAAGATCATGGACAATCGCTCCGCCACATTGGTGGTGGCGCTGGCAAGATCTTCCATGGTGTTGCCCACTCTGTTTTCTGAAGAGGCTTGCCAGACAATCCTTCAAAAGTTGCGCGCGTTTGATCAGATGCCGAGGGATCGCCCGCATAGGCCGCAACAAACACATGCTTATCAGTTAGAAATAGATAATTCATTTCATGCTCTAAAGCAAGTTCCTTTATAGATTTGATCGCGACGGAAAATGGACGGGTGATTCCAGCCACACCTGCAAATTTGCCATCACAGGCAAGTTGAACAAATTGAACCAAGTGCAAATAGAATCAGGCCCGTTTGTGCTGAAGACCCCTTTGCGCCCATAATTGGTATTCTGTTAAATCACATTCTTCCAGCGACTGCCATTCAAACACTGCGCAATCATGCTGAAATTGCATTGAATCAATCTGCCCGGGCCGATGCTTGCCACTTCACCCAGTCAGGCCAACGGCGTTGCGTAAAGCCGAGCGTGTCTGCACAAAGCGCGTGGATTAAACACGCCCAAGTTGCCGCTCAATCGTGACACGCTCGCCCTGTTCCAGACCAAACGCCGCATGAACCAAGCGGATGGCGCTCTTGCCATGCTCCTGCGGGATCAGGCACGAAATCTTGATCTCGCTGGTCATGATGCAACGAA